>JAXJCX010000064.1:0-34052 GCA_036302225.1 Collinsella sp. | reverse complement strand
TTCGTGAGGCGGGCGGTTATCATGTGCGGGTTTTGTCTTTTTGTCTGCGTAAAAAATTGTTCTTGCAGCAGAAACCCGCGCGTGTATACTCGAATACGTTTGTTCAACTACGTGCCGGCCAAGGTGGTACGGCACCTCTAGAAGAGTAAGGAATTGCACATGGATTACATCCGCGCAATCGAGCGTCAGCAGATCCGCGAGGACATTCCTCAGGTTCGCGTCGCCGACAACGTCAAGGTTCACTACCGCATTAAGGAAGGCGACCGCGAGCGCATCCAGGTCTTCCAGGGCGACGTCATCCGCATGGCCGGCGCCGGTGCCCGCGAGACCTTCACCGTCCGCAAGATTTCCTTCGGTGTCGGTGTTGAGCGTACCTTCCCGCTTCACAGCCCCAAGATCGCCAAGCTCGAGGTCGTTCGTCATGGTCGCGTCCGTCGCGCCAAGCTGTACTACCTCCGCGACAAGGTGGGCAAGGCTGCTCGCATCCCCGAGAAGCGCTAAGAAGATCGCAGCGTCTGTCCACTCGTTTGGACAAAAGGGTCACCTTCGGGTGGCCCTTCTTTTTATCTGATTTGCATGCAAGGAGGCCCCGATATGGCCAACATGACGAGCTCGGTTTCGGCATCGCAGGTTGCCGGCGAGCTGGCGAGCGCCACGTTCGAGGAGATTCCCGCCCTCGTGGAGCATTATCGCGAGGATCCGCGCCAGCAGGTGATCAAGGCTTGCGAACGTGCCCTTAAGCGCCATGCCAAGGAACTTTCCGAACGCGAGCGCGTCAACGGCATGTACGAGCTTATGCATGAGCTCGGCGGTGATGGCGTGGTCGTGGGCGTCGACGAGGTGGGCCGTGGCTCGGTAGCGGGTCCCTTGACCGTGTGTGCCGTGTGTCTTCCGATGGAGCCGCGCATCTGGGGCATCAACGATTCCAAAAAGCTCACGCCGGCGCGCCGCGAGCTGCTCTCGGTGAAGATTGCCGAGGTGGCGACTGCTATCGGCTTTTGCCATATCGCTCCTGCGGATATCGATGAGATGGGCATGGCCCGCGCCATTCGAGCCGCTGTCGCGGGTGCGGTGGCAGATACGGGGCTTGAGCCCGATTGCGTGCTTATGGACGGTAACCCCCTGGGCGCCGTGCCCCATGAGCGCGACGTGGTCAAGGGCGATGCCAAGATCGCCTGTATCGCCGCGGCATCCATCATGGCAAAGGTCACGCGTGACGAGATGATGGTCGAGTACGATGCCGAGTATCCCGAGTACCATTTGGCCGAATCGAAAGGCTATGCGAGTCCCGAGCACATCGAGGCCATTCGCAAACATGGTCTTTCTCCGCTGCATCGTGTGAGCTTTTGCGGAAACTTTCTGCAGACTGAGCGCCTTTTTTAGGCCAATTGTGGAGACAGGGACCTTAAGGGTTCCATAAACCTGCTGGTAGGGGCCGTGTGCAACGCTATTGTTGCGCGCGGCCCCTCATTTGTCGGCATTTGGTTGGTTTTTGGTTTGCTTCCGGTACTTACCTGCATGAAACCTGCCCTCATTATCGAGGCAATGCAGGAAGTGGGAAAGGAGACCCCATGTGTGCCGCAGCCAAAATGAGCAAGACGCAGCAGCTCAAGGAGCGTTGGGAAGAGGGGGAGCTTGATTGCGGGTCGATCACGCCCGAGTTTATCAAGGGGCTCAGTCCTCGCGAGCTCGGTATGCTGGGCGAGCTTATCGCAATCGATTACTTTAACGAGCGCGGCTATGCATTGCTGGAACAAGGCTATCGATGCTCGGAGGGCGAGGCCGACCTGGTTCTGCTCGACGAGCTCGACGATGTGGTGGTGATGGCCGAGGTCAAGACCAGGCGTGTTGCGCTAGATTGCGATACGCGGGTGTTTCCCGAGGAAGCGGTGAATGCCCAAAAGCAGCGGCGCTATCGTCGCATCGCGAGTTGCTATCTCATGGAGCACTATCCGCTCAAGGCAATCCGCTTCGATGCCGTGGGCGTCACCATTCGCGGCGGGCATATCGCCGAGATCGAGCACCAGTACAATGCGTTCGATTGGCAGGTGTCGTGATGGCGTTCGAGACCTTTGCCGTTCACGCGGCCTGTATCCGCGGCGTCGAGGCCATTCCCGTTACGGTCGAGGTTTCGCTCGCGGGCGGCATCCCGGGCATCCAGATGCTCGGCATCCCGAGTATGGAGGTCATGGAGTCGCGCGGGCGCATTCGCTGTGCGATGCGCTCTGCCGGATTCGAGATCCCGCGCTCGGGCATTACGGTCAATCTGGCACCGGGCGATATCCGAAAGACCGGTAGCGGCTTTGACCTGCCGATAGCCATTGCGGTGCTTGCGGCCGATGGGCAGATTCCCCGCGACAATCTCGACCGCTGCCTCATTGCCGGCGAGCTCGGCTTGGATGGCACGGTGCTTCCCGTCAAGGGCGAAGTAGCGTTTCAGCTGCTGGCTCGCGACATGGGGTTGTCTTTTATCGCCGGTAGGTCCGACCAGCATGTTCCGCTTTCGGGGGTCGACTGCGGTTTTATCGACCATCTGTCGCAGCTTGCCCGCGGTATGGGCGAGGCAGCTCGGCATTATCTGGATTCTGAAGTGCTCGAGGCCACCTTTGAGCCCGAGCTCGATTATGCCGACGTGTTGGGGCAGGAGGTCGCCAAGCGCGGCATAGCGCTTGCGGCGGCAGGGGAGCTGGGCTTGCTTATGATCGGGTCTCCGGGATCGGGCAAGACCATGCTTGCGCGCCGCATGACGGGTATCTTGCCCGAGCTTTCCGTCGAGGATCAGCAAGAGGCGCTGTGTATCCATTCGGTCTTGGGTGAGAATATCGATGGCCTGCTTGCGGGGTATCGGCCGTTTCGAAGTCCCCATCACAGCATTTCGACAGCGGGCCTTATTGGCGGGGGGCGCCCGGTGCATCCGGGCGAGATCAGCCTTGCCCATGGCGGCGTGCTCTTTTTGGACGAGCTTGCCGAGTTTCCCACCGGTGTGCTGCAGACGCTTCGTCAGCCAATCGAGCGCGGCTATGTCAGGATCGTGCGCGTCGATGGCGCCTTTACGTTTCCCTCGCGCTTTCAGCTGCTTGCGGCGAGCAATCCCTGTCCCTGCGGCTTTTTGGGCGATCGCGAGGTCCCGTGTCGCTGTTCGGCATCGATGGTCGAGCGCTACCGGTCCAAGCTGCGCGGTCCCTTGGCCGACCGTATCGACCTGATGCTCGATGTGACCCGCCCCGATCCGCAGGTGATTATCGAGGGTGCCGAGGGCATGTCGTCGGCCGAGCTGCGCGACTACGTTGTCCGCGGTCGGGCTTTTCGTGCCTGGCGCGAGACTCATATGGACGATGCGGACGCTGAGGCCGAGGACGATGAGTCCCGCTCTATCGATGGTGTTGTGTCGACCTTTGCGCTCGATCAGGCGGCGGAAACGTGCGTGCTCGGCCTGTCGAAGCGCACGCATCTCACGGGGCGCGGCATCGTGCGCCTGGTGCGCATCGCGCGCACGATCGCCGATGTCGCCGAAAGCGAGCGAGTGACGCAAGATCATGTGCTCGAGGCCGCGATGTATCAGGGAAGGAGGGACCAGTGATGGGTGAGGTCCGCTACGAACTGCATCCCGGTGATGGGCTGTTTCCCGCTACTGTTCTGGAACTTTCCGATGTGCCGCAGACGTTGTTCGTCCGTGGCGACCCGGAGGTGCTCTCGACGCCGGCGCTCTCGATTATCGGTGCGCGCAAGGCGTCTCCCTACGGTCTTGCCGTCGCGGAGCTTGCAGCCAAGGTTGCCGTGGAAGCGGGGGTGACGGTGGTCTCGGGCGGTGCGGTCGGCTGCGACCAGGCCTCGGGTTGGGCCGCGGTCAACGCCGGGGGCAGGCACATCTTAGTTTTGGGTACGGGCGCCGACGTGGTCTACCCGCGCTCGAGCGCGGGGCTTATCGCCCGTACGCTCGATACGGGCGGCGCGGTCGTGTCCATCTCGCCGTGGGGCATGGGGCCGCGCAAGTTTGCCTTCCCGCGCCGCAACCGCGTGATCGCTGCGCTGTCGCAGGCGCTCTTTGTATCGGAGGCCGGCATGCCATCCGGAACGTTTTCTACCGCCGAGGCCGCCATGGACCTGGGGCGCGAACTGCTTGCGGTACCAGGCTCCATTTTGTCGCCCGAGTCGCGCGGGACCAACTACCTCATTGCCAACGGGGCCTGCTGCATTATTGACGAGGAGTCCATCGAGATGGCCATCTCTCGAATCTACGGTACCCTGCGCTATTCGCGTCCCGATGCGCCCGGCATCGCCGACCTGGATGCCACACAGCAGACTGTGATGCATGCCCTCATCGCCTCGCCGCTCAAGGTTGAAGACATCGCCACACTCGTCTCCCTTGATGCCGTCGGTGTGCTCAAGCTCCTGGGCTCGCTCGAGCTCGAGGGCCTCATCGAGCGCATGATGGATGGAAGGTATGCGCCCTCCAAGTTTGCCCTTCACGCCCAGACGCCCTTCGGTCACAATGGAAAACGTGTCAATTAGAAAGGTGTTTGCAGATGCTGTTTGATCAGGTGACGGTTATCGGTGGCGGTCTGGCGGGATCGGAATGCGCGATTCAGCTGGCAGATCGCGGGTTCGCCGTAAAGCTGTGCGAGATGCGCCCGCAGGTGAGCTCTCCTGCCCACCATACCGATCACTTGGCGGAGCTCGTCTGCTCCAATTCGTTTAAGTCGACCCGTCCCGATTCTGCCGCCGGTCTGCTGAAGGCCGAGCTCGGGCGTATGGACTCGGTGCTACTCGACTGCGCTCATCGTGCCGCTGTTCCCGCCGGCGGCGCCCTGGCGGTCGACCGTGTCAAGTTTTCCGAGCTCGTCGAGGCCGAGGTTGCCGCCCGCCCCAATATCGAGGTCTTCCACGGTGAGGTCATCCAGATCCCCGAGGGTCATGTGGTTATCGCCGCGGGCCCCTTGTGCTCGCCGGCATTGAGCGGGGAGGTCATGAAGCTTGTCGGTGGTGACGCCCTGGCGTTCTTTGACGCGGCCGCCCCGATCGTCGATGCCTCGACGCTCGATATGGACGTGCTGTTCTCGCAGTCGCGCTACGAGGAGCAGGGGAGTGGCGACTATCTCAATGCCCCGCTCAACAAGGAAGAGTACGAGGCCTTTATCGAGGCACTCACCACGGCCGATCGCGTGGTGCTCAAGGATTTTGAGGGCGGTGACCTGTTTCAGGCCTGCCAGCCTGCCGAGGAGGTTGCGCGCACGGGCAAGGATGCCATCCGTTTTGGTGCCATGAAGCCCGTCGGGCTCACCGACCCGCGCACCGGTCGCCGTCCCTGGGCGGCAATTCAGCTGCGCGCCGAGAACAAGGAGAAGACCGCCTATAACCTGGTTGGCTTCCAGACCAACCTGACCTTCGGCGAACAGAAGCGCGTCTTCCATATGGTTCCCGGCCTGGAGAACGCCGAGTTCTTCCGCTACGGCGTCATGCACCGCAACACCTTTGTCGATGCGCCGCACGTGCTCGATGGCACCTTTGCCGTGCCCGGCACGAGCGTGCGTCTTGCCGGCCAGATTACCGGTACCGAGGGGTATATGGAGGCCGTGGCGACGGGTCTGCTCGCCGCGCTCAACACCTATGCCGAGGCAATCGAGGCGGAGCCTGTTGAGCTGCCGCGCGTGGGCGCCCTAGGCGCACTCGTGGGCTATGCGACCGATCCGGCTACGGTGGGCTATCAACCCATGCACGTCAACTTTGGCCTTGTTCCGCCGCTCGAGGACGGTAAGCGTCGCAGCAAGCGCGATCGTTACCAGGCCTATGCGGATCGCGCCCTCAAGGCCCTGGATGCCTATCTCGAAACGCGCTCCGATTTGTTTGGAGGCGAGAGGTCATAGCCTTTGACCTGTACGATGCCGTCGACTCGTTCATCGCCTACATTGCACGCGTCGAAGGGCTCGCTCCCAATACGGTAACCGCCTACGCCTCGCGCCTCGAGCGCTTCGCCGCTTGGTGCGACCGCGAGGGCATCGACGCTCGCGTCGCCGACGTACGGACCGTTCGCTCCTATTTGGCCGAGCTGTCGCGTGGCCAGGTGGCGGCTCGGACCCTTGCGGCGCATCTGTCTGCCATTCGCTCGCTCTATCGGTGGATGGCTGCCGAGGGAATCGTTGAGGGCGATGCGGTCTCGGCGATATCCTCACCCAAACTGCCGCGCGATCTTCCCGGTGTGCTGACGACCCGGCAAGTCGAGGCGTTGCTCGAGGCCCCCGACACCTCGACGCCTTCGGGGCTGCGTGATGCGGCGATGCTCGAGCTGCTCTATGCCTCCGGCGCGCGAATCTCGGAGCTCGCGGCGCTCAACGTGGAGTCCATTGCTTGGTCAGAGCGAACGCTGCGACTTTGGGGCAAGGGGAGCAAGGAGCGTATCGTGCCCCTCTATCGGCGCGCTCTCGAGGCGACTCACCGCTATATTGAGGAGGGGAGGCCACATCTCCTTGTGCAGGCAAAGCGTGTCGATAGTGCGAACGGCGTGCATCCGCTGTTTATCTCGGCGCGCGGAAACCGCATGAGTGCCGCCATGCTCAGGAGGCGGTTCCACATGCTTGCAGCACTTGCCGGCATTCCTGCCGACATCGCCCCGCATGCGATGCGCCACACCTTTGCGACCGACCTGCTCGAGGGCGGCGCGGATCTGCGCTCGGTTCAGGAGCTGCTGGGGCATGCGAGCTTGTCCACGACGCAGATCTATACGCACCTCACGCCCGATCGGCTTAAGCGCGCCGTGAGTCAGGCCCACCCCCGCGGCGAGTAGGAGAAGGGCCTCCCGCGCCGCACCGAGGTGTGTGGTTTTGATTGCGGGTTGGCAGGAAGAGGCAATCCTGCTATCATTCATCGGGTTGCTTCACGGCAACAGGTTTTTATCACGCACGCGCGGCTACTTCATACCGTGGTGCCCGGGCTTTGGTAGCACATGTCCGGGTTGGTTTTGGAGGATGACCCCGCGCGGAGGCAAACCACAGGAGGTTTAATATGGCTACCAAGATTAATATCCGCACCCTGCTCGAGGCCGGCTGCCACTTCGGTCACCAGACCCGTCGCTGGAACCCCAAGATGAAGCCGTTCATCTTCGGTGAGCGCAACGGCATCTACATCCTCGACCTCAAGCAGACCATCCTTGACGCCGACCAGGCCTACACCTTCGTCAAGAACGTCGCCAAGGGCGGCAACGTGCTGTTCGTCGGCACCAAGAAGCAGGCTCAGGAGGCCGTTAAGAACGCCGCTGAGCGCGCCAACATGCCTTACATCAACCAGCGTTGGCTCGGCGGCATGCTGACCAACTTCGTCACCATCCGCTCCCGCATCAACCGCATGGAGGAGCTCGAGGCCATGGTCGAGGACGGTCGCATGGCAGTGCTGCCCAAGAAGGAGCAGGCAGTGCTCGGCAAGGAGCTCGCTAAGCTCCAGACCAACCTCGGTGGCGCCCGCGACATGAAGGGTCTGCCCCAGGCTCTCTTCGTCATCGACACCAAGCGCGAGGAGAACGCCATCAAGGAGGCCCAGCGCCTGAACATCCCCGTCGTCGCCCTGATCGACACCAACTCCGATCCCGACGAGGTCGAGTACGGCATCCCCTGCAACGATGACGCCATCTCCGCTGTCACCCTTATGTGCGAGCTCATGGCCGACGCCTGTCTCGCTGGCTCCGGTAAGGAGCAGGTCTCCGAGGCCGAGATGGCCGCTGAGCCCAAGGCCGAGTAAATCAGTCTTAGTTAATTCTTTTTCATCTCTTTGAAAGGAACCACAATGGCCCAGATTACTGCCGCTATGGTCAAGCAGCTCCGCGAGATGACCGACTCCCCGATGATGGAGTGCAAGAAGGCTCTCGTCGAGGCTGACGGCGACATGGACGTCGCTGTTGACGTTCTGCGCAAGAACGGCCTCGCCAAGGCTGCCAAGAAGGCTGGCCGTGAGACCAACGAGGGCGCTGTCGCCGCGTTCGTCTCCGAGGACGGCAAGTCCGGCGCTCTGCTCGAGCTTTCCTGCGAGACCGACTTCGTCGGCTCCAACGCCAAGTTCACCGGCTTTGCTTCCAAGGTCGCCGAGGTTGTCGCCACCACCAAGCCGGCCGATGTCGATGCTCTGCTCGAGAAGCCGATGGGCGAGGAGACCGTTTCCTCCGAGCTCACCGAGATGATTCACATCATGGGCGAGAACATGAAGATCGCTCGTTTCTCCGCCCGCAAGGCCGAGAACGGCGCTCTCGCTTCTTACATCCACATGGGTGGTAAGATCGGCGTCCTCGTCGAGTTCGCTTTCGAGAAGGCCGAGACCGCTCAGGCCGAGTCCTTCAAGACCTTCGCTCACGACGTTGCCCTTCAGGTTGCCGCCGTCGCCCCGATCTGCGCTACTCGCGATCAGGTTCCGGCCGAGACCGTCGAGCACGAGAAGCAGATCTACATGGCTCAGGCTGCCGAGTCCGGCAAGCCCGAGGCTATCCAGGAGAAGATGGCTGTTGGCCGTCTGGAGAAGTTCTACAAGCAGTCCGTGCTCACCGAGCAGGAGTTCATCAAGGACAGCTCCCTCACCATCAAGAAGTACGCTGAGCAGGTCTCCAAGGAGCTCGGCGATACCATTACCGTCGTTGCCTTCGACCGTCTGGTCCGTGGCGAATAAATAAGCTCTTGTAGCTGGTAATGAGCAGGCTGTGGGTTTTACTCACAGCCTGCTTTTTCATGGCTCTTATCAGAGCCTTTGCTATCATATTGAGAGTCTAATTAAAGGAGGATCGCTTTGTCCGACATCCGATATAAACGCGTGCTTCTGAAGCTTTCCGGCGAAGCACTGATGGGCGACGGCCAATATGGCATCGACCCCAAGATTACCGATCATCTTGCCAAGCAGGTCAAGGAACTGCTCGCCGTTGGTCACGAGGTCGGTGTTGTTGTCGGCGGCGGCAACATTTTCCGCGGCATGGCCGGCGCTGCCGGTGGCATGGAACGCGCCCAGGCCGACTACATGGGCATGCTGGCAACCGTTATGAATGCCCTCGCCCTGCAGGATGCCTTCGAGCACAACGATGTTCCCTGCCGTGTGATGAGCGCTATCCAGATGAACGAGATCTGCGAGCCCTATATTCGCCGTCGCGCCATCAACCACCTTTCCAAGGGCAACGTCGTTATTTTTGCCGCCGGTTCGGGCAATCCGTACTTTACGACCGACACCGCCGCGGCTCTTCGTGCCTGCGAGATCGGTGCCGAGATTCTGATTAAGGCCACCAAGGTTGACGGCATCTACGACAAGGATCCCGTCAAGTGCGCCGATGCCGTCCGTTTTGACAAGATTACCTATCACGAGGTTCTCGTCCGCGGTCTGCAGGTTATGGATTCTACGGCTACGGCACTGTGCCAGGATAACCGTATGCCGATTTTGGTCCTCAACATCGATGGCGAGGACACCGTCAAGCGCGCGCTTTCGGGTGAGCCCGTCGGCACGCTCGTCTATCAGGAGGATTAAGCATGGTAGAGAACATCACCGTCCACATGGACAAGTCGCTCGAGTCCCTCAAGCACAACTTCTCCAAGGTTCGCACGGGCCGCGCCAACGCTAACATTCTGTCCGATATCTCGGTCGATTACTACGGTGTTCCCACGCCGGTTACCCAGGTTGCCGCCGTTAAGACCCCCGAGGCTCACATGCTGCTCATCGAGCCCTGGGACAAGGCTCTCGTCAACGCAATCGTGAAGGCCATCAGCGCTTCCGATCTGGGTATTACTCCCAACTCTGACGGTACCGTCGTGCGCCTGCCGTTCCCGGCTCCCACCGAGGAGCGTCGTCGCGAGCTCGTCAAGGAGTGCCGCGAGTATGCCGAGCAGGCCAAGGTTTCCATTCGCAACATCCGTCGCGACTTTAACAACAAGCTCGAGCGCGACGAAGAGCTCACCGAGGACGATGTCCGTCGCGAGCAGGCCAAGGTCCAGAAGCATACCGATGAGTATGTTGCCAAGGTCGAGGAGCTTCTGAAGGAAAAAGAAGCCGAGGTCATGGAGATCTAAGGTGCAATACGACGAGAACAAACTGGTCGAGTACTTTGCCGACGCCCCTGCGGGCGTCGGTTTTTCCGACCTTGACCTCAATAAGATTCCGCATCATATTTCGTGCATCATGGACGGTAACGGTCGCTGGGCCACGGCGCGCGGTCTTGCCCGCACCGAGGGACACAAGGCCGGTATCGTCTCCCTGCGCGAGATTATTACCGCATGCGTGCGTTTGGGCGTCGACGTCCTTTCGGCCTATGCGTTTTCCACCGAAAACTGGAATCGTCCGCAGCATGAGGTCAACGTTTTAATGCATCTGTTTGCTAAGACGTTTATCGATGAGCTGCCGCTGCTTAAGCGCGAAAACGTGCGCGTTGTCTTTTTGGGCGATATTTCCGCACTGCCCAAGAAGACCCGCGATGTCTTTGAGCGAGGTCTTGCCGAGTGTGCCGACCATACCGGCATGACGCTGGCACTTGCCGTCAACTACGGAGCCCGTGCCGAGATCACCCGTGCTGTCCGTCAGATCGCGCTCGATGCCGCTGCCGGAAAGATCGATCCGGCCGCTATCGACGATGATATGGTTGCTTCGCACCTGTACACCGCTGGGCTACCCGATCCTGAGCTTGTGATTCGAACCTCCGGCGAGCTTCGCCTTTCGAACTATCTGCTGTGGCAGGTTGCCTATTCCGAGTTTTATGTCACCGATACCTATTGGCCCGACTTTGATCGTTGGGGTCTTGTCAACGCCATTTTGGCCTATCAGGGCCGCGACCGTAGGTTTGGTGGACTGAGCAAGACCGAGGAGGCTTAATCGTGTCCGATCGTCCCAAGGCGTCTGCTCCCAAGGCGCCTGCCGCCAAGAGCGGCGCGGCCGCGACTTCGTGGCTTGCCGGCTTTATTACCCGTGCCGCCGCAGGTATCGTCTACGCCGTCGTATTTATTCTCTGCCTGGTTTTGGGTATCGTTCCCACCGCCATCTTCGTCTCCGTCATGAGCGGCCTGTGCTGCTTTGAGTATTTCCGCATGACGAAGCTCGATGGCAAGGTGGCCAACGAGCGCCTGGGTATCGCTGCCGCCGTGCTCTTTCCGCTCTCGGCGCTGGGCGACTCGCTGCTGTTGAATGCGCTGCTTTTTGCATTGATGCTTGCGGTGGGCATTTGGTATGTCTGTTCGTCGCGTACCCGCATATCCGATGTGGCTGTGACACTCATGGGTCCCATCTACACCGGTTTTATGCTGTCGGCCATCGTGCTGCTGCGCGATGCCGTGCCCGGTTTTGCCGGCGCCCTGCTTTCGGTGGGTGTTTGCGCGTCTCTCTGGGTCTCCGATTCGTTTGCCTACATCGTGGGCAGCCGTATCGGCAAGCACAAGATGGTCCCCAAGATCTCTCCCAAAAAGAGCTGGGAGGGCTTTGTCGGCGGCATCTTGGGCTCGGTTCTTATCTGGCTTATTTTGTGGGCGACGCATTTCTATAAGCTGAGCTTGCCCTATGCGCTGCTTTGCGGCGTGGTTGTGTCCATCCTGGGCGTTATCGGTGACCTCATCGAGTCACGCATCAAGCGTGGCGTGGGCGTCAAGGATTCTGGCAACCTTATTCCGGGCCATGGCGGCATGCTCGATCGAAGCGACTCGCTTATCTTTGGCTGCATTACCGCGCAGCTGCTTTTGATGATCGGAGGCGTGCTGTAATGTCATTCCAGACGACGTATGGCCCCGATGGACGCCTTCGCGTTGCCATTCTGGGCTGTACGGGCTCTATCGGCACGCAGGCTCTCGATGTATGCCGTCAGCATGCCGATCGACTGCAGGTGACGGCACTGTCCGTTAACTCCAGCACCTCGGAGCTCGTTGCCGCCGCCCGCGAGTTTTCGGTCCCGGCCGTTGCCGTGGCCGATGTCGCTCATGGCGATGACGCCGTGCTGCAGGAGTTGCCCGAGGGAACGAAGCTCGGCGTTGGCGCGCAGGCGGTTTGCGAGCTCGCGCGTCGCGACGATGTCGACTGCGTGTTCGTTGCTATTGTGGGCGCCGCCGGTCTCGAGGCGAGCCATGCGGCCTTGACCTCGAATAAGCGCCTTGCCCTTGCCAACAAGGAGTCCCTCGTCGTCGGTGGCGACTTGCTTATGCCGTTGGCGCAACCGGGCCAGCTTATTCCAGTCGACTCTGAGCACTCCGCCATCTACCAGTGCTATCTGGGGGAGAACCCACGCGAGGCTCATTGTATTTGGCTCACCTGCTCGGGCGGTCCGTTCTTTGGCCGCACGCGCGACGAGCTCAATCGCGTGACGCGTGCCGATGCCCTCGCACATCCCACGTGGGCCATGGGTGCCAAGATCACCATCGACTCCGCCACTCTCATGAACAAGGGCCTGGAGCGAATTGAGGCCATGCATCTGTTTAACTGCGACCTCGATTTCATTAACGTGGTCGTGCAGCGTCAGTCCAAGATTCACTCTATGGTCGAGTTCGCCGACGGCTCCGTGATGGCGCATCTCGGTGCTTCCGACATGCGTATTCCCATCCAGTTCGCGTTCTCGTATCCCGAGCGTTGGGATACCCCGGCGCCTCGTATCGATTTCCGCGAGCTGGGGCAGCTCACGTTTGATGCTGCCGACATGGATACCTTCCGCTGTCTGGCACTGGCCGAACGTGCCGGCAAGACGGGTGGCACCATGCCGTGCGTGCTCAATGCCGCCAACGAGGTCGCCGTCGATGCCTTCCTGCACGATGGCTGCAGCTTTACCGATATCGATCGCATTGTGGAATCCTGCATGGATGCCCACGATATGCAGGCGGTCGATTCGTTTGAGCAGCTTCGCGACATCGATGCGTGGGCGCGTGAAAAGGCTGCGCAGGTGCTCGCCGCAACCCGTTCCTAACCCATAAGGATTGCTTTTTCGTTTTATGGATACTGTTCTGAGCGTTCTCTCATCGGTCTTTTGGGGCCTACTGATGCTTTCCGTCCTCGTGTTTTTGCACGAGGGCGGCCACTTTTTGGCGGCCCGTGCGTGCGGCGTGCGCGTCACCGAGTTTTTCTTGGGCCTACCGTGCCGCTTCGATATTCATCATACGTCGCGTCGCATCGGTACCAAGTTTGGCGTGACGCCGCTGCTGCTGGGTGGTTATGCCGCTATCTGCGGTATGGACCCGACCGATGTCTCGTGTGCCGACCGTGTGCTTGCTGCGATCTATCGTCATGGTCGCGTTTCAGTTGCAGACCTTTCCGTCGAGCTGGAGCTGTCCGAGGAGGATGTTCTCGAGGCTTGCGCCTTGCTTTTGGGCTGGGGTTCCATTGCGCCTTGGTACGAGGAAGGGGAGAAGCCTTCACCCAGCTACTATCCGGTTAGGTACCAGACGCTGCCGCGCGATGCTGCAGGATATACCACCTTTGACGGCCGCAAGTTCGATCGAGAGCATGCGACAGCCGAGGGCGATGTGTGGGAGCTGCCGGTCGCCGCTTCCGAGTTTCTTGAGCAGGAGCGTTCGCATACCTATCTGGGCCAGGGTTTTCTCAAGCGTGCCTTTATGCTGCTCGCGGGCATTCTCGTCAATATCCTGACGGGCTTTTTGCTGCTTATGAGCATCTACTCTATCGCCGGCGTATCGGTGCCGGTCGATAGCAATGTGATCGGTCAGGTTGAAGAAGGCTCTATAGCCGCCAAGGCGGGCATCGAGGCCGGCGACGCAATTCTTAGTGTCGATGGCGTGTCGTGCTCTTCCTGGATGGACGTGTACGATGCGATCGGAGCGGCCGCCGGCAAGGACGATATCGCCATTGAGTATCAGCACGACGGTAAGAATCTTTCTACCGCGGTCGCGCTCAAGGAGGACGAACGTTTGGGCGTTTATGCCTCCACGCAAGTGGTCCATTTGGACCCCATTACGTCGGCGCGGCTGTCGTTCTCCTATGTTCAGCAGACTGCTGAGGGCGTGATGCGCCTGCTGCAGCCGCAGCATACGATGGAGATACTCGATCAGTCCTCCTCGATTGTGGGCATCAGCGTCATGTCTTCTCAGGCGGCTGCCGCCGGCCCCGCGACATTCTTGACGTTTGCCGCGCTCATCTCGTTCTCGCTGGGCTTTATGAACCTGCTACCCATTCCGCCGCTCGACGGGGGAAAGCTGGTTATCGAGATCATCCAAAAGGTCGCCGGTCGCGAGTTGCCGCTGAAGGTGCAGACGATCGTGAGCTATGTCGGCATCGCGCTCTTCGCGCTGCTGTTTGTCTATATGCTTCGTTCCGACGTCCTTCGATTTATTTTGTAGGGGAGTGTTTGGATTGTCTTTGTCCCATCCTTTGCCGCGCGAGCTGACGCGCCCTGTGTTTGTGGGCGACGTGCAGATAGGTGGCGGCGCTCCGGTGGTGGTTCAGTCCATGACCTGCACCGATACCGCCGACGCCCAGGCAACGCTTGCGCAAGTGCGTGCGCTTGCCCAGGCGGGTTGCGATGTTGTGCGCGTGAGCGTGCCCGCTGAGGCTGCGCTCGAGGGCTTTCGCACGATTTGTGCGGAGTCTCCGGTGCCGATCGTTGCCGATATCCACTTTAACCATAAGCTCGCCATTGGCGCCGTGGAGGCCGGTGCCGCTAAGCTCCGCATCAATCCCGGCAACATTGGCGATTGGGCCAAGGTCGACGCCGTGATCGATGCCGCGGGCGCCGCTGGGTGCGCGATTCGCATTGGCGTGAACGCCGGCTCGCTTGAGCAGGATATCGCCGAGCGCGATGACCTTACGCAGCCCGAAAAGCTTGTGATGTCGAGCGAGCGTTTCGTCAAACATTTTGAAGATCGCGGCTTTACCAATATCGTGCTTTCCGCCAAGGCTCATAGCGTGCAAACGACGCTTGACACCTATCGTGCCCTGTCGCGCGAAATCCCCCATGTTCCGCTTCATTTGGGCGTGACTGAGGCCGGAACCAAGCTCCAGGGCACCATTAAGAGCTCGGTGGGCCTGGGAATTTTGCTTTCCGAGGGCATTGGCGACACCATGCGCGTCTCGCTCACGGCCGATCCGGTCGAGGAGCCGCCGGTCGCCTGGGGTATCCTGCAGTCGCTGGGTCTTCGCCGCCGTGGCCCCGAGATCGTATCGTGCCCCACGTGCGCTCGCTGCCAGGTCAACCTCATTCCTATCGCCGAGGAGGTCACTGAGCGGCTTAAGAACTACTCCGCGCCGCTTTCGATTGCCGTGATGGGATGCGCGGTCAATGGCCCCGGCGAGGCTTCTGACGCCGACTTGGGCGTTGCCTGCGGACGAGGTCAGGGTCTGCTCTTTTCGCACGGCCAGATCATTGGTAAAGTAGCTGAGGACCAAATTGTCGACGCGCTTATGGCCGAGGTCGACAAGCTTATTGAGGAGAAATAAATGACTCGAGCAATGTATATGTCTAAGCTGTATGCTCCGACGCTCAAAGAGGATCCGGCCGATGCCGAGCTTGCGAGCCACCGTCTGCTGCTTCGCGCCGGTATGATCCGCAAGGAGGCCGCCGGCCTCTATTCCTATCTGCCGCTCGCGTGGCGCTCGATTCGCAAGATCGAGAACATCGTGCGCGACGAGATGGATGCTGCCGGCGCCCAGGAGCTCATGATGCCCATCATGGTCGATGCCGAGCTGTGGCGCGAGTCCGGCCGTATCGATGCCTATGGCAAGGAGCTCGTGCGCTTTGATGACCGCCACGGCCGCGAGTTCGTGCTCGGCCCCACGCACGAGGAAACCGTGACTGCCCTGGTGCGCAATGAGCTGCGTTCCTATAAGCAGCTGCCGGTGAATCTCTATCACATCCAGGATAAGTTCCGCGATGAGTTCCGTCCCCGCTTTGGCCTGATGCGCGGTCGCGAGTTCATCATGAAGGACGCCTACAGCTTCTCCGCCACGCAGGAGAGCCTGCAGGAGGAGTACGACAAGATGAAGCAGGCCTACGCCAACATCTGCGAGCGCTGCTACATCAAGGCTCTGCCCGTTGTCGCCGACTCCGGCGAAATCGGCGGCGACACCTCCGTCGAGTACATGGCGCTGGCCGACGCCGGCGAGGCTTCGCTCGTCTACTGCGACGATTGCGGCTTTGCTGCCGATGACGAGGCTGCAAGCACCAAGGTCGTTGTGACCGAGGGTCCCGGCGACGGCACGCTCACCAAGGTCGAGACTCCGGGTATGGGCACCATCGAGGCCGTCGCCAAGTTCTTCGGCTTCCCCGAGAACGGCACGCGCAAGTCGCTGGCGTTGATTGACTCCGAGGGCAAGCCGGTCGTGGCCATTGTTCCGGGCGACCACGAGCTCAACGACTGTAAGGCCGAGCACGTCTTTGGCAAGGGCTATCGCATGATGACCGACGAGGAGCTCCAGACCTACGGGCTGCATAAGGGCTTTATCGGACCGGTCAACCTGCCCGAGGGCATCCGTCTGGTGTGCGACGAGAGCCTGCGCGAGTCTAAGCAGTGGGCCTGCGGTGCCAACGAGGTCGATTATCACTTTACCGGCGCCTGTCCCGAGCGCGACTTTACCGTCGACGAGTGGGCCGACCTTGTCACCGTCGTCGCCGGCGACCCCTGCCCGCACTGCGGCAAGCCGCTCTCTGCTGCTCGCGGCATCGAGGTCTCCCAGGTGTTCCAGCTGGGCACCAAGTACTCCGAGGCCATGGGTGCCACCTTTATGGACGAGGATGGCAAGGAGAAGCCGCTCATCATGGGTTGCTACGGCGTGGGCGTGTCTCGCTCGCTCGCTGCCGTCGTGGAGCAGCATAACGACGAGCACGGTATCGTCTGGCCGGTCTCCGTTGCCCCGTACGAGGTCGCGGTGATTCCGCTCGATCCCAAGAAGGAGGAGTGCGCTACCGTCTGCGACCAAATCGTTGAGGGTCTGTGCGCCGAGGGTATCGAGGTTGTCGTGGATGACCGCGACGAGCGCCCCGGCTTTAAGTTTGCCGACAACGACCTTATGGGCTTCCCGTATCAGGTAGTGCTCGGCAAGCGTGGTCTTAAGAACGGCACTGTCGAGCTCAAGGACCGTGCCACGGGCGAGCGCGAGGATGTGGCGATTGATGAGGTCGTCGCCAAGGTTGCCGAGCTTGTGAAGGCAGCACGTCGTTAATCGACATTTCTGCAAGTAGATGTAATTGCAGGCCTGCTCCGCATCTCTCTTAGGATGAGATGCGGAGCAGTCTTTTTTGTTGCGTGAATAAGCTCGACGGGTAAAGGAAAACCCCACAGCCCAAATGAGCTGCGGGGTTTTCCTTTGTGCCTCCGATGCGAAATAAATCGCTCAGATACTACTGATAATCGACGACGTCGATCCAGTTCTTAAGGAACTCATCGTTCACGTTGCGCTTACGAGCGAGCTCGGAAGCGGCGACGATGCTCGTCCACTGACGCACGACCTGCATGGGCATGTCGGCGCGGTCGCAGTAGAGCTCCAGGTAGGCCTCAGCCTGGTCCTTGCTGTTGAGGGCAAAGAGCAGGTAGGTGGTGGCAACGTCGGCAGCAGGGGAGCCCTGGGTGGCATGTGCCCAGTCGCAGACGTACAGCTGGCCGTCGTCTCCGACGATGACGTTGGAGGGGTTGAAGTCGCCGTGGCAGACCTTGAACTCCTTGGTCATGCCGTCCAGACGCTCCTGAAGGTTGTAGCGCGTGGTGGCATTGAGCTGATCGAGGCTGTCGATCATGCGGGCGAACTTATCGCGCTGACGGTTGAGCAGCGGGGAGGTGTAGCCGTGGATCTCGATCTGGAGGTCGACGAACATCTCGAGGTACTCACCAAAGCGCTGGGGCTCGGCAGTCATCTTCTCGGCAAGGGTGGTGCCCGGAACCTTCTCGGTCACGAGAGCCCAGCCGTTGGCGTTCTCGAGCTGGGAAACCTCGAGAGCCTTGGGGCTGCGGATGCCGCACTCATTGATGCGGGCAAGATTCAAAGCCTCGTTGAACACGTCGGAGACGGGCTTGGTCTCGTTAAAGACCTTGACGATCTTGTCGCCCAGGTCGTAAACGACCTTGTTGCCGCGACGGACGAGCTCGGTCTTGGAATCGGGGAGCAGCATGATTGCATCCTTTCAACGATGCGATAGAAGCAACGGCGGGGGCGTGCGTACACCCGTGCACCCCCGCCGCAAATAACCGTGCTAAAAACTAGCAGACGGCGTAGTCCTGGGGCTCGCGGCCGTAGTAGGCGTCCAGGTAGAGCTCCTTGATCTCGCTCATGAGCGGGTAGCGCGGGTTAGCGCCGGTGCACTGGTCGTTGAATGCCTGCTCGGTCATCTCGTCGAGGGTGTCGAGGAAGTACTGCTCGTCAACACCGTAGTCGGCGATGGTCTTCTTGACACCGATGAAGTCCTTGAGCTCCTCGAGCTTCGTGATGAAGTTCTCGAAGACCTCCTTGTCGTCCTTGCCCTCGATGCCGCAGTACTTGGCCATCTCGGCGTAGTTGTGCAGCGCGTTGGGGTAAGGATACTGGGAGAAGGTACCCATCTTGACGGGAGCCTCGGCGGCGTTGTAGCGCATGACGCGGGTCAGGATGACAGCGTTTGCGAGGCCGTGGGGCAGGTGATGGAAAGCGCCGAGCTTGTGGGCCATGGAGTGGTTGAGGCCCAGGAAGGCGTTGGCGAAGGCCATACCGGCCATGCAGGAGGCGTTGTGCATCTCCTCGCGGGCGTGCGGGTCCTTGGCGCCGTTCGTGAAGCTGGAGGGCAGGTTCTCGAAGACGAGCTTGGCAGCGCGCTCGGAGAGGCCCTTGGTGTAGTCGGAAGCCATGATGGAGACGTAGGACTCGATGGCGTGGGTCATGACGTCGATGCCGGAGGCAGCGGTCAGGCCGCGCGGGGCGGTCATGCAGTTGTCGGCGTCGACGATAGCCATGTTGGGGAGCAGCGCGTAGTCGGCGAGCGGCCACTTGATGCCGGTCTCCTTGTCGGTGATGATGGCGAACGGCGTGCACTCGGAGCCGGTACCCGAAGAGGTCGGGACGGCAACGAAGTAGGCCTTCTTGCCCATCTCGGGGAAGGTGAAGATACGCTTGCGGATGTCCATGAAGTCCATGGCCATGTCCTCAAACTTGCACTCGGGGTGCTCGTACATCATCCACATGATCTTGCCGGCGTCCATAGCGGAGCCACCGCCGACGGCGATGATGACGTCCGGCTCAAAGAGAGCCATCTGCTTGGCGCCGCGACGTGCGCACTGCAGCGACGGATCGGGCTCGACGTCGTAGAAGCAGTCATGGGCGATGCCCATCTCGTCGAGCTTGGCCTCGATGGCGCGGGTGTTGCCATTCTTGAAGAGGAACTGGTCGGTGACGATGAAGGCGCGCTTCTTGCCCATGACGGTACCGAGCTCGTCGAGGGCGACGGGCGTGGAACCCTTCTTGAAGTAGACCTTCTCGGGAGCGCGGAACCACAGCATGTTCTCACGGCGCTCGGCCACAGTCTTAACGTTGATCAAGTGCTTCACCCCAACGTTCTCGGAGACGGAGTTGCCGCCCCAGGAGCCGCAGCCCAGGGTCAGAGACGGCTTCATGCCAAAGTTGTACAGGTCACCGATGCCGCCGTGCGAGGACGGGGTGTTGATGACGATACGGCAGGCCTTCATGACGTGCTCGAACAGGCTGATCTTCTCGGCCTGGGCGGGGTGCACGTACAGAGAGGCGGTGTGGCCCGGGCCACCGGCGAGCACCAGGTGCTCGGCCTTGTCGACGGCCTCCTGGAAGTCCTTGGCGTGGTACATGGCCAGGACCGGGGAGAGCTTCTCGTGGGAGAACTCCTCCTTGGCGGGGTCGGTGGAGGTGACCTCGGCGATCAGGATCTTGGTCTTGGCGGGAACCTCGATGCCGGCGAGCTCGGCGATCTTGGCGGCAGCCATGCCGGGGATGCGGTGATCGAGGGCGCCGTTCTTGAACATGGCGGCACGCAGGGCCTCCATCTCGGCACCCTGCTTGACGAAGTAGCAACCGCGCTTCTGGAACTCGGCCTTGACCTGGTCATAGATGGTGTCGATGACGGTCACGGACTGCTCGGAAGCGCAGATCATGCCGTTGTCGAAGGTCTTGGAGTGGATGATGGAGTTGACGGCGAGCAGCACGTCGGCGGTGTCGTCGATGACGACCGGGGTGTTACCGGCGCCAACGCCCAGGGCGGGCTTGCCCGAGGAGTAAGCGGCCTTGACCATGCCCGGGCCACCGGTGGCGAGGATGATGTCGACGTCGCGCATGACCATGTTGGTCAGCTCGATGGAGGGGACATCAACCCAGCCGATGATGCCCTCGGGGGCACCGGCCTTGACGGCGGCATCAAGCACGAGCTTGGCGGCGGCGATGGTGCACTTGGCGGCAGCCGGGTGCGGGGAGATGATGATGGCGTTGCGGGTCTTCAGGCTGATCAGCGTCTTGAAGATCGCGGTAGAAGTGGGGTTGGTCGTCGGGATGACGGCGCCCACGATGCCGATGGGCTCGGCGATCTTGGTGATGCCGTAAGCCTCGTCGCGCTCCAGGACACCACAGGTCTTGGTGTTCTTGTAAGCGTTGTAGATGTACTCTGCGGCGTAGTGGTTCTTGATGACCTTGTCCTCAAGAACGCCGCGGCCGGTCTCCTCGATGGCCATCTTCGCCAACGGGATACGAGCCTTGTTGGCAGCCATGGCGGCCTCATAGAAGATCTTGTCGACCTGCTCCTGCGTGTACGTAGCAAAAAGCGCCTGGGCCTCTCGCATCTGAGCGAGCTTAGCCTCAAGCGCCTCTACGTTGTCCACAATTGCGGGAGTAGTGTTTTCCGGTGACTTTTTCACCATTTGTGTCTCCTTGCGATCGGAGATTTACCCTACGTCTTGCATGATAGCAAGAAATTATTCGGCGAACGGTCAGATTCCTCTAAAAGGCACACTAAAACGCTTCAAAAAACTGAAGCGTTTTAACTAAACTTTCCTATAGCATCGCCCCACTCATTGGGGACAGGCTTACACGGGTGTTTTCGCTCATGTAAGCCTGTCCCCAATGAGCGCAAAAAGGCGCCCTCCGTAGGGGAGAGCGCCTTTGGTAAGTTCTATGTGAACGCGAGGTCTTTGACCCGGAGAGTCCGAGGTACTTGTTGGTAAGACCTTATTTAGGAGCGCGCAACCTTGCCGGACTTGAGGCAGGTGGAGCAAACGTTCATCTTGCGACGATGACCATCGACGACGACGTAGACGCGCTGGATGTTGGGGCGGAACTTACGGTTGGTGACGCGGTGAGAGTGGCTGATGGAGCGACCGGCAACGGGGTGCTTACCGCAAACTTCGCAAACTTTGGACATAACTGACCCTCCTTGGGCGACAAACGAACATGTCGCGTTAACAAACAAGCCTGAACTATAGCACAGAAGCAGCTCCCTGTGCGTAATCTACACAGAGATATTCCTCTTTTGGCGATAGTGCCCACGCCACGGCCCTGGACGTAGATCCGATTTGCGTGCAGCAGAGGGGATTATGCCAGCTCGTGCGTACGTTTTCAAGCTCGTCCCACAAATATATATAGGTTTATTGAGCTTTGGGCTCCGTTTGCGGATTGCTCTGTATTTATGCTCGCAATTAAGCTCGAGGTTGGCTACACTATCCCTTGACCATTAAAGGGGTACGAGATACCCACATGGAATTACATAGCTGCCAAAGAGCAGCCCTTCCTGTGGGTGTCTGGTCCGCTTTGAGCGGTCGGGCATCTATTTTTTTGACTGTGTCAGCAGTCAAGACATGTGAGGAAGGAGATCGATGGGCACGACTTCCCCCAAGGCGGTCATCATGGACGAGACCGCCGTCAATCGAGCGATGACCCGCATCGCGCACGAGATTCTCGAGCGTAACGAGGGCTGTGAAGACCTCGCTCTGGTCGGCATCGTCACGCGCGGCGACCTTCTGGCAAAGAAACTCGCCGAGGAGATCAAGGAGATCGAGGGCGTCGACGTTCCGCTCGGCAGCCTCGACATCAGCTTCTACCGCGATGACTACGCTACCAATTTCGCTCCCGCGATCCACGCCACCAACATTCCCTTTAGCGTCGACGGCAAGCGCGTCGTGCTGGTGGACGACATCCTGTATACGGGCCGTACCATTCGCGCCGCTCTCGACGCCGTCATGGATCTGGGCCGTCCGAGCCGTATTGAGCTGGCAGTCCTCGTTGACCGCGGCCACCGTGAGCTCCCCATCTCGCCGGACTTTGTCGGCAAGAACGTTCCCTCGTCGCATGAGGAGAACGTGCACCTATATATGAAGGAAGTCGACGGCCACACCGCTGTCGAGATTAACGACGTCGCGCCGGGTTCCCACGTGGGCTCCGCGCCGCTGGGAGGTGAGTAGTACCGTGGCGTTCAACCATAAGCACCTGATCGACATTACCGAGTACTCCGAAGAGGACATCAAGCTCATCCTCGAGACCGCCAAGGCGTTCTCCGAGGTCAATGAGCGTGCGATCAAGAAGGTCCCTACGCTCAAGGGCAAGACCATCGTCAACATGTTCAACGAGCCCTCGACGCGCACCCGCAGCTCCTTCGAGCTCGCCGAGAAGCGTCTTTCGGCCGACAGTCTTAACTTTGGCGGCTCCTCGACCTCCACGGTCAAGGGTGAGAGCCTCGTCGACACCGTCGAGACCCTCAACGCCTATAAGATCGACTGCATCGTCGTGCGCGATAAGCACGCCGGTGCTCCCTACATCGTCACGCAGAACTCGCCCGCAAGCGTCATCTGCGCCGGCGACGGCAAGCACAACCATCCCACGCAGGCCCTGCTCGACCTGTACACCATCTGGGAGCACAAGGGCGACTTCCACGGTCTGAAGGTCGCCGTCGTCGGCGATATCGCCCACTCCCGCGTCTGCGGCTCGCTGATCCCCGCCCTTAAGATCATGGGCTGCGAGACCTACGCCGTCGCCCCCGGCACGCTGCTGCCGCCGGCACCCGAGGTCCTTGGCTGCGACCACGTGACGAGCGACCTCGATTCCGTCCTGCCCGAGCTGGACGTCGTCTACATGCTGCGCGTGCAGCAGGAGCGCCTCGAGGGCGCCCCGTTCCCGACCATTCGTGAGTACCACAAGCTCTTCGGCCTGACCAAGGACCGCGAGAAGCTCATGAAGCCCGATGCGATCATCTGCCACCCGGGCCCCATCAACCGCGGCGTCGAGTTCGACTCCTATATGGCCGACCACCCGCAACGCTCCGTCATCCTGGAGCAGGTCTACGCCGGTATCTGCGTGCGTATGGCTATCCTGTATCTGCTGCTTGGAGGTGCCGATAATGGCCTTGCTTCTTAAGAATGCCCACGTCGTCGACCCGTCCGTCGAGCTTGACGGTGTCGTTGACGTCCTGATTGACGGCGACAAGATCGCCGAGGTCGGCGAGAATCTCGCCGTCGAGGGAGCCGAGGTCCGCGACCTTTCCGGCAAGTACCTCGTCCCTGGCCTGGTGGATATGCACGTTCACCTTCGCGAGCCCGGCTACGAGGTCAAAGAGGACATCGAGAGCGGCACCCGCGCAGCTGCCAAGGGCGGCTTTACCGGCGTGTGCGCCATGCCCAACACCGATCCCGTCACCGATAACGGCACCGTCGTGGAGTTCGTCAAGTCCCGTGCTGCCGAGGTCGGTCACTGCCGCGTCTATCCGTCGGGCGCCATGACCCGCGGTCTTAAGGGCGAGGCCATGTCCGAGATGGGCGATATGGTCGCCCACGGCGCCGTCGCCTTCACCGACGACGGTCGCGGCGTGCAGAGTGCGGGCATGCTCCGTCGCTGCATGGACTACGGCAAGATTTTCGGCAAGGTCTTTATGAGCCACTGCCAGGACGAGGACCTGGTCGGCCACGGCCAGATCAACGAGGGCAAGGTCTCGACCCGTCTGGCCCTCGAGGGTTGGCCGGCTGCCGGCGAGGAGCTCCAGATCGCCCGCGACATCGAGATCGCCAAGCTGACCGGTGCCAAGCTGCACATCCAGCACATCTCCACCGCCCATGGTCTGGAGATCGTGCGTGCCGGTAAGGCCGCTGGCGTTCAGGTCACCTGCGAGGCCACCCCGCACCACATGTTCCTGACCGAGAACGACCTGGACGAGACCTACAACACCTCGCTCAAGGTCAACCCGCCGCTGCGTACCGAGGAGGACGCCGAGGCTATCCGTCAGGGTGTCATCGACGGTACCGTCGACGCTATCGTCACCGATCACGCTCCCCATACCCCGTGGGAGAAGGCCCGCGAGTTCGAGCTTGCGCCCTTTGGCATGATCGGCCTCGAGACCTCGCTGTCGCTTGTACTTACCGAGCTGGTCAACACGGGCAAGATGAGCATGGGCCGCATGGTCGAGCTCATGGCCATCAAGCCGCGTGAGATCCTGGGCCTCGACCAGGTTCAGGTCAAGGCGGGCTCCGTTGCCGATCTGACCGTGTTCGACGCGTCCGCCACCTGGACGGTCGGCGAGGACGGTTACGAGTCGCGCGCCGAGAACTCCGGTTTCGCCGGCCGCACGCTCACCGGTCGTGCCACCGATGTGTTTGTCGGCGGCAAGCAGACGCTCGCCGACGGCTGCATCTGCTAGCATTGCCTTATCGCTTATGTGCGCGGCGCCCTTGCGGTGCCGCGCTTTCTGTTCGTTTTGACCATGCAACCGCATGGGGGATTGGAGCGTCTATGCCCACACCTTCCACTGCACGCATGCACGACTTCGAGGTCGTCTCGAACCGGGAGATTGCCGACGGCATCTTCTCGCTCGTCATCTCGGCCCCCAAGCTTGCAAGTGCGCTCAAGCCCGGTCAGTTTGTGAACATTGCCGTGCCCGGTGATGCGTCCTCGCTGCTTCGCGTGCCCCTGAGCTTCTATCGCGCCGACGCCCAGGCCGGCACCGTCGAGCTGTGGTACGCCGTCGTGGGCGACGACACCCGTCGTCTGTCGCAGATGGGCCCCGGCTCCACCTCTAATCTGCTGGGTCCTGGCGGCCGCGGCTGGATGGTACCCGAGGGCACCAGGAAGGCCCTGCTCGTCGCCGGTGGCATCGGCGTTCCTCCTGTGCTGTGCCTGGCCGGTATGCTTGCCGAGCAGGGTGTTGACGTGGATGTGTGCCTGGGCTTTTGCACCGCGTCCAAGGCCGTGGGCATCGATGAGTTCCGCTCGCTGTGCGATACGGTCAACGTGTGCACCGACGACGGCTCGCTCGGCACGCACGGCTTCTGCACCGATCCTGCCGCCGAGCTGCTCGGCGAGGGCGGTTACGACTACGTCGCCAGCTGCGGTCCCGCCGTCATGATGAAGAAGGTCGCCGCCGCTGCCGCCGAGGCCGGTGCGTACTGCGAGGTGTCGCTCGAGCGCATGATGAGCTGCGGCTTTGGCGCCTGCAACACCTGCAATGTCGAGACGGTCGACGGTATGAAGGGCGCCTGCATGTGCGGCCCCGTGTTCGATGCTTCCAAGGTGGTGGTCTTCTAGTGGGTACCGTGAACATGGCCGTCGATTTCGGCGGCGTCAAGATGCAGAACCCCATCAACACCGCAGCCGGTACCTTTGGCTACGGTTGGCAGTTCCAGAACTTCTTTGATGTTTCCCAGCTGGGCGCCATCACCACCAAGGGTTGCGCTGCCGAGCCCTGGCCCGGCAACCCCGCGCCCCGCATGGCCGAGATTCCCGGCGGCATGATCAACTCCGTGGGCCTTCAGAACCCCGGCGTGGCCGCTTTTGCCCGCGAGTCCGGGCCGTGGCTCGAACAGCTGTCCAAGGACGGCTGTCAGGTCATCTGTCAGGTTGCCGGCCACTCCGTCGAGGAGTTTGTCCGCGCGCTCGAGATGTATGTCGAGCTGTGCCCCTGGGCTGCCGGCTACGAGATCAACGTGAGCTGCCCTAATATCGCCGCCGGCGGTGCCGCCATGGGCTCCACGCCCGAGGGCGCCTCTTCCGTTATGGCTGCCTGCCGCAAGGTGACCGATAAGCCGCTGTTCGTGAAGATGGCGCCGGTCAACGTCGCCGAGATCGCCAAGGCCCTCGAGGCTGCCGGCGCCGACGGCCTTTCGGTCATCAACTCCATTCAGGGCATGGCCATCGACGTTCATACACGCAAGTCCCGCGTGGCCAAGCCCAAGGGCGGTCTTTCGGGCCCGCTGTGCCACCACATCGCCGTGCGCATGGTCTGGGAGGTTGCCCAGGCCGTCGATATCCCCATCAACGGTGTCGGCGGCGTCATGACCGGTGAAGATGCGGCCGAGTTTATCCTGGCTGGCGCTACCTGCGTGTCGGTCGGCATGGCCAACTTCGTCGATCCGTGCGCTTCGCTCAAGATCGCGCACGAGCTCGAGGCCTGGGCCGAGTCCCAGGGCGTGAAGGACATCAACGAGCTGGTAGGTGCTTTCGAATGCTAGAGACCGATGCCCGCGACCGCGTTATCGTCGCCCTCGACTGTGACCGTGAGCGTGCGCTCGAGCTCGCCCACGAGCTTTCTGGTCATGCCGCTTGGCTCAAGGTGGGCATGACGCTCTATTACGCCGAGGGCCCCGAGATCGTCAAGACGTTCAAGGACCTGGGCTTTAAGGTCTTCCTCGACCTCAAGTTCCATGACATTCCGCATCAGGTGCGCGGTGCCGCCCGCTCTGCCTCGCTTGCCGGTGCCGACCTGCTTTCGGTCCACGGTCTGGGCTCGGGCGCTATGCTCGCTGCCTGCCGTGAGGGTGCCGAGGAGGCGCGCGAGGACCGCGCCAAGCTCGTTGCCATTACCGTGCTCACGAGCATGAACCAGGATTCGCTGGCCGAGATTGGCGTCGAGTCGCCCGTGGCCGAGGAGGCCGCTCGCCTGGCAAAGCTTGCCCAGGCTAACGGCATCGACGGCATCGTGTGCTCGCCGATGGAGGCCCATGACATGCGCGAGCTGCTCGGCCCTGACGCGCTGATCGTGACTCCAGGCGTCCGTCCGGTGGGTGCCGCCTTGGGCGATCAATCCCGCGTGGCGACGCCTTCCCAGGCTATCGAGCGCGGCGCGAGCCACATCGTGGTGGGCCGACCCATTACCGGTGTCGACGACCCGGTTGCCGCATTTGACGCCATCGTTGCCGAGCTGGTCGAAAACGTCGCCTAAAAGATTCCCTCAAGTCACCACTTTTGGGTCTCATTAGCACAAATTAGCCCCTGTGCCTGCGAAAACTTTCCCATCCTTTGTGTGGAATCGCAGGTCGGGGGCTCATCTTTTAGCGCGATATATTGCACTTTTTGCGGGTATCGTCTAATCTATGGAGCCGCGATTGGGCATTTTGTACGTTTTACGTGCTAAAATGCCAAATAATGAATCAGATATAACCCAACTATTTGGAGGTTCGAATGGCACTCCCTCAGCTTACCGACGAGCAGCGCAAGCAGGCTCTTGAGAAGGCTGCCGCCGCACGTCACGCCCGCGCTGAGCTTCGCGAGCAGATCAAGAAGGGCGAGAAGTCCCTCGAGTCCGTGCTCAACTCCGATGACCCCATCGCTTCCCGCATGAAGGTTTCCACCCTCATCGAGTCTCTCCCCGGTTATGGCAAGGCCAAGGCCGCCAAGATCATGGAGGAGCTCGGCATCTCCGCTACCCGTCGCGTCCAGGGCCTCGGCGTCCGTCAGCGCGAGCAGCTCCTCGAGCAGCTGACCAAATAAGTGAGCGCTCAGGATTCAAAGCTCTTTGTGATTTCTGGACCGTCAGGTGCAGGCAAGGGCACGCTCGTCACTCGTGTGCGCGAGCGTCGCTCGAACCTGGGCCTGACGGTTTCGGCTACCACGCGAGCACCACGCAAAGGTGAGGTCGACGGCGTCAACTACTTTTTCCTGACGCGCGAGGAGTTCGACCGCCGCGTGGCAAACGGTGAGTTTGTTGAGTGGGCTGAGGTCCACGGCAACTGCTACGGCACGTTGGTGAGTGAGGTCACATCCAAGCTCGCCTCTGGCTCCTCTCTGATCTTGGAGATCGATGTTCAGGGTGCCCTGCAGGTCAAGGAGCGTTTCCCCGAGGCCGTGTTGATCTTTATCAAGCCGCCTTCGCTCGAGGTGCTTCGCGATCGCCTGGTCGGTCGCGGTACCGAGACGCCCGAGACGATCGAGCTGCGTATGGCAAACGCCGCCGATGAACTTGCCCTTGCCGACCGCTACGACGACGTCGTGGTGAATGACGATCTCGACCGCGCGACCGATGAGCTCGTTCGCGTTCTCGATATGCATGAAAGGATCTGAGGTCCGTGTCCGTTGTAAAGCCTTGCATTGACGATCTTCTGGAGAAGACCGATCACAACCGCTTCCTGCTCGCTTCGCTTGCCTCCAAGCGTGCCTGCGACATCAATAGCATGCTGCGCGGCCAGCATAACCGCGTGCTTGCCGTTCAGGATGTCGATGACATCACCATCGGGCTTTCCGGTGCCGATACCATCTCGATGGCTATGGACGAGATTGTCGACGGTGACATCTCTTATGATGAGGCCCGTTACGAGAAGGCGCTCGGCCACAAGGTTGCTGAAGCCTAAATGGCGGCTCGCGTCTGCCTGGTCCACTATCACGAGGTTGGACTGAAGGGCAAGAACCGCGCACATTTTGAGCATATCCTCATGGATAACATCAAGGCGGCCTTGGCCGCCTTTTCCGTGAATGCCGTGTCTCGAATTTCCGGTTATATCCTCGTGACCTTTAACGAGCATCAGGCCGACGAGGCGGCGCGCGTCATTCGCACCGTCCCCGGCGTTGCTCGCGTGTCCCTGGCATATCACACGAACCGCGACCCGCAGGAGTACTGCGCCGCCGCCGTGAAGGCGCTGCGCGAATTTGGTCCCTTCGAGTCGTTTAAGGTGCATGCCAAGCGCTCTAACACCGACTATGAGCTCACCTCGATTGATATCAATCGACAGGTTGGCGAGGTACTGTGCGAGGCGTTTCCCGATAAAAAGGTCCAGATGCACGATCCCGACGCGATGGTGCACGTGCTCGTGGTACAGGGTAGCGTCTACGTTTATGCGCGCTCTGAGCGCGGCGTGGGCGGTCTGCCGGTGGGTTCTGCCGGCAAGGCCGTGACGCTGCTTTCCTCGGGCATCGATTCTCCGGTGGCGACCTGGATGCTCGCGCGCCGCGGCGCGGTGTGCGTGCCGGTACATTTTTCCGGCCGTCCGCAGACGCCCGATACGAGCGAGTATTTGGTGCAGGACATCATCCGTGCGCTTGAGCCGGGTGTCCAGATCGGTCGCCTGTACGTAGTCCCGTTTGGCGACTGCCAGCGCGAGATTTCGGTCACCTGCCCCAGCAACCTGCGCGTGATCATGTACCGTCGCATCATGTATTCGGTTGCCGAGCGCATAGCGCATATCGAGGGCGCCAAGGCTATCGTGACCGGCGAATCACTCGGTCAGGTTGCCTCCCAGACGCTCGAGAACATCATGGCCGTCAACGAGGCCGTCAAGATTCCCGTGTTTCGCCCGCTGATTGGTTCGGACAAGCAGGAGATCATCGCGCGTGCCGAGGAAATCGGTACCTTCGATATCTCGACCGAGGCGGCTCCCGATTGCTGCACGCTTTTTATGCCGCGCCGCCCCGAGACGCACGCCAAACTCGATGCCGTGCATGAGGCGTGGGAGCTGTTCGATCACGAGGAGATGATTGAGCGTTTGCTCAAACAGACCGAGTACATCGACTTCGAGAGCAACACGTATAAGGCCCCTAAGACCTTAAAACGCAAACATTCCGAGCTCGCTCCACGTGAGATTTACCAAGATCACGAATAATGTTGTGTATAGACCGGCGGTGCATTTGCATCGTCGGTCTTTTTGTATCTGGGCTTTTGGCGATAAACGGTTCATTTGTCGACGTGTACCTGAATACATGGACATTTTTTCGCAAGGTTTTGGTCAGCTTTTGGTTTGACCGCGATAACTGGTGTGGTCGTGCGGAGGCTACGGCGCTCGTTTCCTGACACGATGGTGTTGGGAGGTGTTTGCTATGGCGCAGCGCGAGCAACACGAACGGGTTAAACGGATGGACCGCTGGGCAGAAAAGCTGCTCGGCCATAAGGCGATGGTCGTGGCGATCCTGGTTGTCATTGCCGCCGCGAGCGGCTTGGCGATGGCAGGTTTTGGTGGTCACTACAGCGACGTATCGTTTGAGCGTAGTGATGAGGCGAGCGCCTCGGATGTGCGCGGGGCCGGGGATGCCTCTCCTGACGATGCCGATGAGCCGGCTGCCAAGAGCTCTTCTGCTGCCGAGGTGTACGTCGATGTTGATGGCGCCGTTGTGAAGCCTGGCGTGTACCGGCTTAAAGATGGAGCACGGGTGTCCCAGGCGATTGATGCCGCCGGAGGGCTTACGGCCGAGGCGGATGTGACGGGCCTTAACCGTGCGTCCAAGATCACCGATGGTCAAAAGATCTATGTGCCGACGGTAGGGGAGCAACATACGGCTGCGGCCGTCGGCGGCGCCGAAAGCGGCGCTTCCACGACCCCTGGTACAGGGTCTTCGTCTGGACTTGTGAATATCAATACGGCAAGTGCGGCGGAGCTGCAGACGCTTTCGGGCATCGGGCCTTCTATGGCCCAGTCAATTATCGACGAACGGACGCAAAACGGGGCCTTTGCCTCGGTCGATGACCTTATGCGCGTATCGGGGATCGGTGAGAAGAAACTCGCCAAAATTAAAGATTGCATCTGCGTATGAGTGCGACCGAGCACGAGCATGTGATGCCACCGCGCCCATTGATGCCGTGGACGATAGCCCTTTGTGCCGGCTTGTGTGCGAGCTGTGGGTTAGTGCTTAACATGGCGGCCGATGCGCTGCTGGGAGAGCGGGCGGCGCCCGTCAAATTGCTTATGGCCATTCCCGTTGCGGCAGCAGGGTGCATCGTATTGGCTCGGTCCTGCATGCGCCTTGTGCGGTGGAGGCGATGGCTGTATGCCGCGGCCCTCGGCCTCGTGGCGGGAGCGGTCGTGTCCGCGGGTTGGGCGATAGGGGCGCTGCGCGCTTCGAGGGCGTTGGATAATCGGGCTGCGAGCAGTCTCGAGTTTGTTGTGTACGGCGACCCGTCCATCAATGACGGTGCGTACTCCTATACCTGTGATGCGTATGCGGGCGAAAAGCGTTTGGGTCAGGTACGGCTGTCGTGTGATCGTGAGCTTGGCGCCGGTTCGCATGTACGTGCTATCGGTCGAATTTCGCGCTTTGAGAATGATGCGTATGGGCGCTCACGCGTGCTTCGGGGCGAGCTTCGAAAGGTTAAAGTCGTCCGGTTGGTATCGATCGACGAGGGCCCTCCAGGCCCGTTGTCTTGGCTTCGAAACGAGCTCCTTGCCGTTATCGCGCCCGCGACCGATCCAGCGCGCTCGCTCATTGCCGGCGTTGTCTGCGGACGCTCGGCCGAGCTGCGTGCCCAGCCGGCGGGCGATTGGTTTTCGGTAACGGGCACCGCACATCTTATCGCTGTCTCGGGTAGTCATCTTGCCATCGTGGGGTTTGTGATTGAGAGCGCCCTGCAAAAGACGCGTCTCTCTCGTGGGCTGCAGCGGGGGCTGTTGGTGCTGGCCCTCGCTGCCTATGCCGTTTTTACGGGCGCTTCGCCCTCGGCCGTGCGCGCGTGCTGCATGGTGGCGGCGTCGCTTGTCGCCAACGGCGCCGGGCGTCGTCGGCATGGCCTCTCGGCTCTGTTCGTCACCATGGCAATCTTTGTGTTGCTGCGTCCGACGGTATTGTTCGAAATGGGTTTTCAGCTTTCGTGCGCCAGTGTCTTTGCCATCCTTTGTTTTTGCCCCTACGCCACCTACGCCTTGGGCGAGCTGGGCATGCCATCGGGTGTCGCCAGCGTTTTGTCTGTCACGCTGTGCTCGCAGCTGGCGACACTTCCCGTTACGATTCCCGCATTTGAGACGTTTTCGCTCATTGCCCCACTTGCAAATGCCGTGATCGGTCCGGTGATAAGCGTGCTGCTCGCTGCATCGGTTGTGCTGGTGCCCTGCTCGCTTGTGCCGCTGCTGCGTCACGGGGCGCTCGTGGTGCCCATGATTGTCGCCCGTTGTGCGCTGTTCTTTGAACAGCTCTTTGCTGCCGTTCCGGGCGCATCCGTAAGCGTGCCGCCCGATACGCCCTTGGTATATGTGGTGCCGTTCGCGCTGGTGGCCCTCTTGGTCTGGTGGCCACGCCCCCGCGCGCGGAGCATGGCAGCGGGGCTGGTGTGCCTGATGCTTGCAGCGGGTGTTCCGTATGTCTATTGGGATCGATGTGCGCCGCCTTCGGTAACGGTCCTCGATGTTGGCCAGGCCGATGCGATTCTGGTTCGTCAGGGTGGCGCCGTGGCACTCGTCGACTGTGGGCTCGATGACCGCGTGGTGTCGGCGTTGGTTCGCAATAACGTCCACCATATCGACGCCGTCTTCGTGACGCATTGGGATGAAGACCATTGGGGCGGTCTTCCCGACGTACTCGATTGTTTTTCGGTTGGAACCATTGCGGTCGCGGCCGATGCACTTGACGGCGCGCCTACTGAGGTCCTGAATCGCCCGGGTGTAACGTATCGGCAGGTGGCTCGCGGAGACACGGTCGATATCGGCGCATTTCGGGCTCGTGTGATGTGGCCGTTTGACACGGTGGATGGCGAGGGCAATGAGGACTCTCTTGTTTTGCTGCTCTCCTACGCTCAGGAAGGCAAGAGCCTGCGCGTGCTCCTTACTGGTGACGCCGAGCTCGATCAGGAGCGCGAGTTTGTACAGGAGGTGGGAGATATCGATGTGCTCAAGCTGGGGCATCATGGCTCAAAAGTTTCCGTCGACACCGAGCTGCTGGAAACGCTTAAGCCCGAGCTCTCTGTTGCGAGCGCGGGCGAGGGCAACCGTTACGGCCATCCATCCGATACCTGCATCGATGCCGTTCGCGATGCGGGCGGCGCGTTCGCATGCACCATCGAACAAGGAGACATTACCGTCTCGCCGACCGTAACCGGATTTGCCATGCGATGCCAGCGACCGTGATGCCGTCGTTGGCGCGGGACCAACCCCTGGGCTAAAATGGCACGGTACAAACATGAGAGCCTGCGAGAGGGGAGCGCAATGTCCGAAACCGGTCTGCTGCCGGCATATCTGATCGTCGGTAGCGATGGGGTCAAGCGCGACCACGCCGTCTCGCGTATGAAAGCTCGCTTGGAAAAGTCGGGTATGGTTGAGTTCAACCTCGATGAACGCGACATGACGAAAGATCCCGATATCGAGTCGATCATCGGCTCGCTCAATACCTTTCCCATGGGCAGCGAGTTTCGCCTGGTGATCCTCGACGGCTGCTCCAAGCTTGCCAAGGCGGTCTCGGAACCGCTTGTCGAGTACCTCGCAAGTCCCAGCCCCACGACGGTCTGTCTCATTATTGCCGACTCACTTGCCAAGAATACGCGCCTGTATAAGGCAATCGCCAAGATTGACAAGAAGGCCGTGATCGACTGTTCGGGCACCAAGCGCTGGGAGCTCCCGCGCCGCGTGCAGCAGATGGCGACGCAGCACGGAAAGTCCATCTCGACGGCGGCCGCCGAGGAGCTCGTTTCGCGCTCGGGCGAGAACACCCGCATGCTCGATAACGACTTGGCCAAGCTTGCCCAGATGGTCGAGGCACCGCAAATTGAGCTTGCCGATGTGGAGCGCTGGATCGTGCGCACGGCCGAAGTTCAGCCCTGGGACTTTCTCAATGCGGTCTCGGCCCGTGACATGCGCCGCTCGCTTGAGCTCTTCAATCTACTGCCCGCCAAGAGCTACGTGTGGACCTACACGCTGCTGTGCGGGCGCATTCGCGAGCTTATCGTTGCCAAGGCGCTCGATGCGCGTGGGCAGGGTCGTGAGCTTGCCGCGACGCTTAAGCTTCAGGCCTGGCAGGTCAAAAATCACCTTACCTGGGCACGCCGCTTTTCGATGGCGGAGCTTGTCGCTGCGCTCGAGGGTGCCGTCGATGTGGAGCTCGCGCTCAAGGGTTCGGCTGATTCCCAGACCGCGCTTTTGCTCTGGATTACGAACATCTTGAGAAAATCGTGATGATACCTGCCTATTTGACAAATTCGTTCTATCCCTTTGAGGGGGAGCGTGCTATAGTAGGCGCTTGCATGACCTCACCGTGTCTCAGAGGTG
>JAXJCX010000063.1:0-23575 GCA_036302225.1 Collinsella sp. | reverse complement strand
TATTGACATATGAACATGCGCTCATATACTCGGAAGTAAGTTATATGAGCGCATGTTCATATGAAAGGATATTGCAATGAGCGATCACGCTGATGAAATAAAGTCCAGCATCGACACCACCATCGTGCCCGACATCCCCACCACCTGCTCGCCCGAGGACCTTCCCGACGAGGAGCTGCTGTACGACCTTGCCGACCTGTTCAAGGTCTTCAGCGACACCACGCGCATCAAGATCCTTTACGCCCTCATGGGCCGCGAACTCTGCGTGGCAGACATCGCCGAAGCGACCGCGACCTCGCAGTCTGCGGTGTCACACCAGTTGCGCACGCTCAAGCAGTCACACCTGGTCAAATTCCGGCGCGACGGGCGTAATATCCTCTACTCGCTCGCCGACGACCATGTCTACACCATGCTCAACCAAGGCATGAGCCACATCTGCGAATAGCGATCAGCCACGGTACCAGCGCGGCCTACACCCAAGCCGCAAAATCAGGGAAAGGAACCCACCATGAAAAAGCAGTTTAAGCTCGACGAGATCGACTGCGCCAACTGCGCGCGCAAGCTTCAGGACGAACTTGCCAAGCTTGAGGGCGTCAAGTCCGTTTCGGTCAATTTTATGACCCAGAAGTTGACGCTCGAGGCCGACGACGCCGAGTTCGACGAGGTCCTCGACCGCGTCGTGGAGTTCACCGCCGACGCCGAGCCCGACTGCGAGATCATTCTCTAGTCCAGGTTTACGCTAACCTGCAAGGCCGCGCTTGCCGCGGCCTTTGCTCGCGAAATTATATGAGCGAGTGTTCATACATTCAATTGGGAGGATACGAGTCATGGCCACTGCCGACCCCAAAAAGAAAAAGAAGAAGCGCAAGAAGAAAGAGTCACTCGAGCATAAGCGCAACCGCATCCTGGTAGCGCTGGGCATTTTTGCCGTGGTGTACGCCCTCGATGAGCTCGGCACCCTCACCGCCGCATTCGGCACCCCGGGCGACATCTACGCCAGCTTTGTGCTGTTCCTCGTGCCGTTTTTGATTGCCGGCTACGACGTACTGCAAAAGGCATTCAATAACATCCGCCGCGGCAAGGCCTTCGACGAGAGCTTCCTCATGGCCGTCGCGACTATCGGCGCGTTTGCCATGGTGCTCTTCCCCGATACCGACCCGCACATGGCCGAAGGCGCCGCTGTCATGCTGTTCTACCAGGTCGGCGAGCTGTTCCAGGCATACGCCGTGGGCAAGAGCCGCAAGTCGATCAGCGCCATGATGGACATCGCGCCCGACTACGCTAACCTCGAGCAAGCCGACGGCACGCTCGAACAGGTCTTTCCCGATGACATCGCCGTCGGCACCGTGATCGTGGTCAAGCCCGGCGAGCGCGTGCCCATCGACGGCGTCATCGTCGAAGGCGAAACCCAGCTCGATACCGCCGCGCTCACGGGCGAGTCAGTCCCCCGCCCCGCCAAGTCCGGCGACGATATCATCAGCGGCTGCATCAACATGACGGGCCTCATCCACGTGCGCACCACCAAGCCCTTTGGCGAGTCCACCGTCGCGCGCGTCCTAGAGCTCGTGGAAAACGCCAGCGAAAAGAAGGCGCGCACCGAGAACTTCATCACGCGCTTTGCCCGCGTCTACACCCCCGCCGTCACCGGCGCGGCCGCGGTGCTCGCTCTTGGCGGCGGCCTGGTCACCGGTGCCTGGTCCGACTGGATTCTGCGCGGTCTGACCTTCCTGGTTGTCAGCTGCCCGTGCGCCCTCGTGATCAGCGTACCGTTGAGCTTCTTTGGCGGCATCGGCGGCGCGTCCAAGCTGGGCGTTCTCATCAAGGGTTCTAACTACCTCGAGGCGCTCGCCGACGTGGACACCGTCGTCTTTGACAAGACGGGCACCCTCACCAACGGCACGTTCTCGGTGGTCGCGGTGCACCCCGAGGCTGGCTATACCGAGCAGTCGTTGCTTGAGGTCGCAGCCCTTGCGGAGTCGTTCTCCGATCACCCCATCGCGCAGTCCGTGCGCGTCGCCTACCAGGGCGAGGTCGACCCTAAGCGGGTGAGCGACTCCGCCAACGACGCGGGCCACGGCGTGACGGCAATCATCGACGGCAAGCACGTCGTTGTTGGCAACGCAAAGATGCTCGCCGCGACCGGCGTTGAAGCACCGGATTGTGAGGTTGTCGGCACGATCCTCCACGTGCTCGTTGACGGCGTGTACGCCGGCCACATCGTGATTGCAGACACCGTAAAAGCCGATGCCGATCAGACGATCCGCGACCTGCACGCCGCCGGCGTCAAGCGCACCGTTATGCTCACGGGCGACCGCGAGGAAGTGGCTGCTGCGGTGGCCAAGCAGCTCGGTCTCGACGAGTTCCATGCGCAACTGCTGCCGGGCGATAAGGTCGAGCGTGTTGAAGCGCTGCTCGCGGCCGAAAGCGGCAAGGGCAAGCTCGCCTTTGTCGGCGACGGTATCAACGATGCGCCTGTGCTTACGCGCGCCGATGTGGGCATTGCCATGGGCGCCATGGGGTCCGACGCCGCGATTGAGGCCGCCGACGTAGTGCTGATGGATGACAAGCCGTCCAACATTTCCCGCGCGATCCGTGTGGCGCGCAAGACCATGGCGATCGTCTGGCAGAACATCATCTTTGCGCTGGGCGTTAAGCTGCTGATTTTGGTGCTTGCGGCGCTCGGCATCGCCAACATGTGGCTTGCGGTCTTTGGCGACGTAGGCGTGGCAATCATCGCCATCCTGAACGCCATGCGCGCGATGGGGGTAAAGAACCTGTAGCGTTCGTGAGCTGTCCGGCCGGGGCCGGGCTTGGTTTTGAAAACGTCCTCGCGCATGAGGCCCGTCTTTCCTGCTCCTGCGGAGCAACGGAAAGGCGGGCCTCGCGCTGCGGAATGTTTTCAAAACCAAGCCCGGCCCCGGCCTGCGGTAACATCGCAGGCGGTTCTTGGGCATCGCTTGCTGGCAGGGTTCCCTTGCTGAAATGGACTTGGCCGAAAGGGCCGCTGGTCCCAGTCGCTGGTTCGCGCTTTGCGTGAACTCCGCGCTACTGGGGGGTCCAATTAGGCTTCTGTTGTTGGACCCGCTACATCTTCCCGGCCCAACATCGCCCGTAGCTTCTCAAAGCTCTCCTCGCTCAGGCAATGCTCCATGTGGCAGCCCTCTTGCGACGCGACCTCAGCCGAAACACCCGCATCCTCTAGCAGCCCCACGAAAAAGCAGTGACGCTCCCACATTTGGCGAGCGACCTCCAGACCACGCTCCGTCAGATGAACGTCGCGCTTGCCCATTTCGACATAGCCGCTGCTCTCCAGCGTCGCCATGGCTTTAGAGACGCTCGCCTTGGTTACGCCTAGGTATTCAGCGACGTCAATCGATCGAACGATGCCCTGGCGCTGCGACAGAACGTAGATCGATTCGAGATAGTCTTCTCCGGATTCACGCAGGGCCATGGGCCGCCTTTCGCGATGGCTTCTAGTTAGCCTTCGGATACTTTTGCTTGATTTACTTTACCGCAAAAGTTGCCCATGTCTTACTACTTTGCCTAAAAGTTAGCCGTGTTTCACAAAACGTGCGGGACGAAAACAAAATGGGAACGCTGCTCAAGGAGTGTCCCCAGGTGCCGGGTGCCGGCCCGCAGCTAGATCAGGCCAAAGTGCTTCGCGGCGTTGTAGATGCCGTCATCGTCTACGGCGGTCGTAACGTAGGTCGCTGCGGCCTTTACGGTCTCCTGCGCGTTGCCCATGGCCACGCTTGTGCCCACGGCCGAGAACATTGACAAGTCGTTCTCGCCGTCGCCAAAGGCGATCGCCTCGCTCGCGTCGATGCCCAGGCGCTCCAGCGTCGCCGCCACGCCCAGGTCCTTACCGCCGTTAGCGGGAATAATGTCGCAGAACAGATCGCACCAGCGCGTGGTGAGCGAATGCGACACGGCGTCGGTCACTATATGCTCGTCGGCAGGATCCACAAAGGCACAGAACTGGTAAACCGGCGCATCGAAGGCATGCTCAAACGGCTCCTCGTGGTAGACGATTCCCGCGTTGCTGCCGGCCGTCACCACGCGCTCGGACAGGCGGTTCACAAACGAGTTCTCGCCCTGCATGCACAGCGAGTCATAGCGCCCCTGCGCCACCTGGCCCACAATCACCGCGACATCGTCCGGATCGATCGGGCAGCTACGGTAGACGCCCTCAGCATCAAAGCAGTGCTGGCCTGAAAGCGTAATGTACGCATCCCAGCCCAGGTCGAACAGCCAATCAGGCATCTGGTAGGTCGGGCGACCCGTGGCAATCACGCACGCAATCCCCTGCTCGTGAAAGCTGTCGAGCACCTGCTGCGCCGACGCCGGAATCCGGTGGGTCTTAAAGCTCAGCAGCGTGCCGTCGATATCGAAAAACGCGGCCTTGATCATCCTTGCCTACTCCTCGCCCTCGAGCTTCTCGCTCGCCTCGAACCACGCCATCTCCAGCTCGTCCATGGCGGCGTGAGCCTCGTCAATCTTTGCCTGCTGCTCGCCCAGCGCTGTGTAGTTGGTGGGGTCGACCTGGGCCATCGCGGCCTCGGCCTCCTCCACGCGAGCGCGCTGAGTCTCCATTTTGCGCTCAAGCGAGCTCACCTCGCGGCGGAGCTTCTGGCGCTCGGCGTTGGAAAGACCATTGGGCTGGCCGCTCGACTTGGGCTTTTCGGCCGCAACCGCCGCGGCACCGGTGTCAAACGTGCCGATCTTGGCGCTCGGCGCACCCACGGGCTCACCCTCGGCGGTGGCGTTGCACAGGCGCAGGTACTGGTCGACGCCGCCGGGCATATGCGTCAGGTGACCGTCGAGCAGCGCCCACTGCTGGTCGGTCACGCGCTCCATGAGGAAGCGGTCGTGCGTCACCAGGATCAGCGTGCCGGGCCAACCGTCCAGCAGATCCTCGACAATCGCGAGCATGTCGGTATCCAGGTCGTTGCCGGGCTCGTCCAGGATGAGCACGTTGGGCTCGTCCAGGATCGTCAGCAGCAGCGACAGGCGACGGCGCTGGCCGCCCGAAAGATCGCCGATGCGGCTCCAGAGCTGCTGCGTCGTAAAGCCCAGGCGCTCGCAGAGCTTCTCGGGCGAAGTCTCCTTACCGTCGATGACGTAGTACTTCTTATAGTTACCGAGCACCTCGCGGATCGTGTCGCCCATGTAGGGTTCGAGCTCCTCGAGCTGCTGCGACAGCACGCCAAAGCGCACTGTCTGGCCAATCTTCACGCGGCCGCGCGTGGGCTCAATCTTGCCCTGGATTACATCGAGCAGCGTCGACTTGCCAGCGCCGTTCTCGCCCAAAAGGCCATAGCGGTCGCCCGCACCGATGAGCCAGGTCACATCGTTGAGCACCTGCTTGGGCGCGCCATCGGTATCCGCATAGCCGGCGTCCACGTCGACCACGTCGATAACCTGCTTGCCCAGGCGACTCACCGCCAGGCGCTTGAGCTCCAGCTCGTCACGTACGGGCGGTACGTCGGCTATCAGCTCGCGAGCGGCGTCCACGCGAAACTTGGGCTTGGTGGAGCGCGCCTGGGCGCCGCGGCTCAGCCACGCGAGCTCCTTGCGCGCCATGTTGCGACGGCGCTCCTCGGTAACCGCAGCCATGCGGTCGCGCTCCACACGCTGCAGGATGTAGGCCGAGTAACCGCCCTCGAAGGGATCGACCTGGCCGTCGTGGACCTCCCACATGCTGGTGCAGACCTCGTCCAAGAACCAGCGGTCGTGCGTGACCACGAGCATGGCGCCCTGGCCGCGCTGCCAGCGGGCCTTTAAGTGACGCGCGAGCCAGTTGATGGTGCGCATGTCCAGGTGGTTGGTAGGCTCGTCGAGCATGAGCACGTCGTAGTCGCCGATCAGCAGGCGCGCGAGGTCCACGCGACGGCGCTGACCGCCCGAGAGCTCGCCCACCGTGCCCTCCCAGGACACATCGCTAATAAGGCCGGCCAGGATCTGACGCGTACGCGGGCTCGAGGCCCACTCGTACTCGGGCGTGTCACCGACGACGGCATGGTGCACGGTGTCGGTATCGACCAAGTTGTCCTTTTGGCCGAGCAATCCGATCGTGGTGTCGCGGCGGTGCGTCACGCGGCCGTCGTCGGGCTCCAGCGTGCCGGCGAGCACACTCAGCAGCGTCGACTTGCCGTCGCCGTTTTTACCGACGATGCCAATGCGGTCGCCCTCGCCCACGCCGAGCGTCACGCTATCGAAAATATGCTTGGTGGGAAACTCTAGGCTAACGGAATCGCATCCCAAAAGAATCGCCATATGCCCTGCTCCTTCGTAGAAATTCAACGTTGTCCATGATAGCAGCGAGCCTCACCCCAAACCACCACGAAGGTGCCTGTCCCCTTTGTGGTGGTCGTTTCGGTCGCAGAGCAAAAAGGCGGGCCATCTCCCGCAAGAGATGACCCGCCTCTCCAATCAGTCCCGCGGCAACCGTGGCCGCCGCGGGCCTCAAGCATGTCCCGGACTAGGAGAACATGCCGGTGAGGTAATCATTCAGCCGCTTATCCTTGGGCCGTTGAAAAATCTCGTCGGTCTCGTCGTACTCGACCATATCGCCCATGTAGAAGAACGCCGTGCGGTTGGACACACGCGACGCCTGTTCCATGCTGTGCGTCACGATGACGATGGCGCGGTCGGCAACGATCGACGACATCAGGTCCTCGATCGCCAGCGTCGAGATGGGGTCGAGCGCCGAGCAGGGCTCGTCAAACAGGATCACGTCGGGATTGAGCGCCAGCGTGCGCGCGATGCACAGACGCTGCTGCTGGCCGCCCGAAAGCGCGTAGGCACTCTTGTCGAGCTTGTCCTTGACCTCGTCCCACAGTGCCGCGCCGCGCAGACTCTCCTCGACCATACGATCAAGCTCGTCGCAGTCGGTGATGCCGTGACGCCTAGGCGCAAATGTAATGTTGTCGCGAATGGACTTGCGGAACGGGTTGGGCTGCTGGAACACCATGCCAATGGAGCGGCGCAGCTCGTAGGTGTTCTCGGTCTTGGTATTCACGTTGCGCCCGCGGTAGTTGATCTCGCCCTCCACGCGGCAGCCGCGAATCTCGCGATTCATAAGGTTGAGGCTACGCAAGAAGGTCGACTTACCGCAGCCCGAAGGCCCGATGAGCGCCGTGATCTCGCCCTTGTGAAAGTCGAGCGACGTATTGTGCAGGGCATGGTGGTCGCCATAGTACACGTTGACGTCCTTGGTGGAGAGCACGACCTCGTCGCTCACGGCCCTGCCGCTCACGCGAACGCGCTTCTCGCTCTCCCCCACACTCGACAGAAAGTCCTGGGTCTCGGACGTGGCCGCCTCGGTTGCGGGCGTTGCATTCATCTCGCTCATTCGGCCGTCATCTTCCTTGCCAGTTGCTTGCCCACGATGCGGGCGATTACGTTAAACAGCAGCACGCAGATCATCAGCAGTGCGGCGGTGCCCCAGACGATCTGCTGGGCCTCGGGGCTGCCCTCGCCATAGATCTTGTAAATATGCACGGCGAGCGACTCGCCGGGACGGAACACGTTCCAGGCGCAGGTGGGGCTCGACAGGTTAAAGCTCAAGAAATTCAGGCGAACCGGCGAGCTCATGCCCGAGGTAAAGAGCAGTGCCGCGGCCTCACCAAACACACGGCCGGCCGAAAGCACGATGCCGGTCACGATGGCGGGCATGGCCTCGGGGATCAGGATGTGCAGCGTAGCCTCCCAGCGAGTGAGGCCCATGGCCAGGCATGCATCGCGCTGGGCCTGTGGCACGTCCTCGAGCGCCTGCTGGATCACGCGCACCAGGATGGGGATATTGAACATGGTGAGCGCGACAGCGCCGGAGATGATGGAGTACTTCCAGCCCAGCTGCACTGAGAACACCAGGAATCCGAACATGCCGACGACGATGGAAGGCAGCGAGGACAGCGTCTCGATGGCGGTAGAGGCGATGTCGCGGATAGGGCCGTTCGGCGCGTACTCAACCAGGAAGACCGCCCCGCCCAGACTGATGGGCACCGAGATGACCAGAGTGATCAGCAGCAGGTAGAACGAGTCGAACAGCTGGTAGAGCACGCCACCCTGGGTACCGTTGGCGCGCGACGGCTGCGTGAGAAAGCCCGGCTGGAACAGCGTCGAGACGCCCTCGAACAGGATATAGGCCACCATGGAGACGACGATGAGCATGACGATGGCGGCGATCGCCGTCAGCACGCCCGTGGCGATGCGGTCCTGCTTTTGGACGCGCCCGAACCTCGCCTCGTCGATATGGATGCGCGTGCTAGCCACGAGCCTTCGCCCCCTTGCGACCGATAAGGTGGATGATCAGGATGAAGATGAGGCTCATGCCCATCAGCAGCAGACCGAGCGCCCACAGAATATCGTCCTGGGCCGAGCCCTCGGCATAGACCGCCATAGACGTGGTAAGCGTGGTGGTGATGGTGGACGCCGGCGACAGCAGCGACGTCGGCATGGCCTCGATACCGCCGATAACCATGCGCACGGCGAGCGTTTCGCCAAAGGCGCGCGTCATGCCAAGGATGACCGCGGTCATGAGCGACGGCATGGCGGACTTGAGCACCACGTGCCAGATGGTCTGCCAGCGGGTGTAGCCCAGCGCGAGCGAACCCTGACGGTAGCTGTCGGGAACGGCGCGCAGGCCATCGACCGAAAGGGTGGTCATGGTCGGCAGGATCATGACGGCCAGCACGATGGCGCCGGGCAAGATGCCCAGGCCCGTGCTCACGTGGAAAACGCTCTTCATAAGGCCAACAACCACGTGAAAACCGATCAGGCCAAAGACGACCGAGGGAATGCCGGTCAAAAGCTCAATAAGCGGCTGAAAGACCTTGGAGCCAAACTTAGGGCTAATCTCGACCGCAAAGATGGCAGAGCCGATGGCGATGGGCAATGCGATGAGCGTGGAGAGCACCATGACCGCAAAGGAGGTGACGATCAGGGGCAGGGCGCCGGTATAGGGCAGACTGTTTTCGGCTGTGTTTGCCAGGTCCCACTTGGTGCCGGTAAAGAACTCGACGACCGAAACGCCGTCCTTGAGAAAAGCCGAGAGGCCCTTTTGGGCGACCATAAAGATGAGCGCGGCAACGACAAGCGTCACGAGCGCTACGCACGCGCCCGTGACGCCCAGGCCCACGTTCTCAAGGTCGCGCTTTGGCAGCTGTTTTGCCATTGCAAACCTTTCCGGGGCGGTTACTTATTTAGCGGAGCCCTTGCCGCTGGCGTCCTTGACGACCTTCATGGCAGAGACGGGGATAAAGCCCTGCTCCTCGACGAGCTTGCCCTGGACATCGTCGGAAAGCATGAACTCCAGGAATGCCTTGGTGGCGTCGTCGGCGTCCTTTGCGCAGTACATGTGCTCGGTCGCCCAGATCTTGAAGGAGTCGTCGGTGACGTTTGCGCTCTTGGGCTCCACGCCCTCGACCTTGATGGCGTTGAACTTGGAGTCATCGAAGTGCGAGAAGTCGAGGTAGGAGATGGCATTGTCGGTACTACCCATCTGAGTCTGGACGTCGCCGGACTTGTCGAGCTCGGCGTCGCCCTTAAAGTCGACGGCCTCGTCGCCAAAGACGGCGGCCTCGAAGGTAGCGCGGGTGCCGGAGCCGGCCTTGCGGTTGAGAACGACGATCTTGGCGTCGTCACCGCCGACCTCGTTCCAGTTGGTAATCTGGCCGGAGAAGATGCCCTTGAGCTGCTCGAGGGACAGGTCGTCGACCTTCACGTTCTTGGAGACGACGGGGCCCATGCCCACGACGGCGACCTCATGGTCGACGAGGTTCTTGACCTGGTCGGCCTCGAGTTTGGTCTCGGCGAAGACGTCGGAGTTACCGATGGTGACGGTGCCGGCGGCAACAGCGGTCAGGCCCTTGCCCGAACCGTTGCCCGAGCCGGAGACGGAGACGTCCGGATTGGCGTCCATGAACTTCTCGGCAGCGGCCTCGACGAGAGCCTGGAACGAAGAGGCACCGTCGTAGGTCACCTCGCCGGAGACGGACTCGGCAGCGGCGGCGCTGCCCTTGTCGGCGGCGTTGGAAGCGCCTGCGCCACCGCAACCAACGAGGCCGAGCCCGACGATGCTGGCGAGACCACCAGCGAGGCCGAGGAACTGACGACGAGAATAAGCCTGATCGAGCATGATCTTCCTTTCATACATGCGAATCGCGGGCACCCTGCCCGCTTTGCTGTTTGGAAAGATACGGCCCCGACCGGGCAGCGCTCGCGCCAACTGCGGTTTCTTACGGGCATCTGATAGACCCTTACCGCAAGCGCGGCTCGGCTTTACAAACGAATAACAAATTCACCACCAAGCATGACCCGCCTTTTACACCAATAAAAACAAAGTTGCGGTGAAATAATTCCTGTTTGGCCATCAAATGGCCCATTCTAGGAACTATTCCACCGCAACTTAGATTGGAAAACCGCGAAACCTTAAAGCTCTAATTCATTCAAACGGAGGATTGCCACGATATAGATCTTGAGCGCTTGCTTGAGCTGTTCCTCGTTGGCGCACTCGTTGGGGCCATGCATCTGGCCGCCCCATGCGGGCAGCTCCAGGCCGGTCTCCTCGGGGCCAAACGAGACGGCGCGGGCAAAGTTGCGCGCGTACGTGCCGCCGCCCATGGCAAAGGGCTCGGCATGCTTGCCCGTGAACTCGTTATAGGTATCGATAAGCGCCTTCACGGCCGGATCGTCGGCAGACACCGAGAACGGCACCTTTGCACGACCCACACGGTACGTCACGCCAAAGCGCCCCACGAGCGGTTCGAGTTGCTCGCAGATGGTATCGGCACTGGTGCTATCGGGGAAGCGCACGTCGATGACCTGCTCAATATGGCCATCCACCACACGGATGACACCGGGGTTACAGGTGAGCGGGCCAAACGCGGGGCTCGTCGCGTCGATACCCAGGCCGCGGCCATAGGCGTCCGCATGGACAAATGCCAGAAACTTGACAAACTCGTGCTCGGCAGGCGTCAACAGGCGCTCGTCACGGGCACCAAACGCGTCCTCGGCCTGGCGCAGATACGCCACGATGAGGCCGACGGCATTGATCGTTCCCTCGGGCATCGAGGCATGACCGCCAATGCCGTGGGCAAAAATCTGCGTATGGCCGTTATCGAGCGCCGTAATCTCCAGGCGGTCGGCGTTCTCGACCGGTGCCGGCAGCTCATCGGCAGCAATCGCGAGCTCGCAGATAGACTGCGACGGAATGGCGTTGCTCGCCTCGGCGCCGCTCCACGATACGATGCGCCCGCCTTCAATCTTGGGGCTCACAAATGTCGCCCCAAACTGGCCCTTCTCGGCATTGCAAACCGGGAACTCGGCATCGGGCGTAAACAAAAAGTCGGGGTTCGCGTGGTTCTCCAGATAATGATGAACGTCGGACATGCCCACTTCCTCATCGCAGCCCAGCAGCGCGCGGAAGGTATAGCGCGGCGCAATGCCGTTCCTGAGCAGATAAGCACCAGCGTAGAGCGACAGCACCGCCGGGCCCTTGTCGTCAATCACGCCACGGCCGAGCAGCCAGCCCTCGCGACGCTCCATCGCAAACGGGTCGGTGTTCCAACCGGGGCCGGCGGGCACCACGTCCACATGGCAGATAGTCGCAAGCTGCTTATCGCCGCGGCCCGGGATATCGGCAATGCCCACATAGCCCTCGTCATCGCTCGTCTGGTAGCCGAGCTTTTGCGCAATACCGAGCGCGCAATCGAGCGCATCACGGACCGGGCGGCCAAACGGCGCACCGGGCTCTGCATCGGCAGCAACGGCCACAGACGGATAGCTCACCAGCTGCTCGATATCGGCGACGACATCTTCCCAGACCTCGTCGACATACTCGGCAACGCTCTGCTCCACCTGATTCATGGACGACCTCCTTACCAATAAGCAGCGGGCACGCCCGCCCCTCACATCACGTCATTAGATAGCGAAAAGTTTAGCAAGCTCGGCCACCGAGTGCACCACCGCATCGGCGCCCGCAGCCTCGTGCTCTCCCGGCGCCGCCGCGCCCGAATAGATGCCAATGCACGGCACGCCCATCGCGTGCGCGCCCTCCACATCGTTAAAGCGATCGCCGATCATCACGGCATCGTCGGCCGTCGCGCCGAGCGCCGCCAGGGCATCGCGGACCGAATCGGCCTTGGTCTCGCGACCCTGCGGCGGATTCATGCCAACCACCGCCTCAAACTGAGAAAGCCCGAGCTCACGCACCATGTCGATGCACTTGGCCTCCATGCGCGACGTCGCCACGGCCATACGCTTGCCTTGGGCGACCAACCCATCCAGCAGCTCGGGGATCCCATCGAACACAGGGTACTCCTCCGGTCCCAGCTCATCAAAAAAGGCGCGGTACTCGTCGGCCACCACCAGCGACTCCTCGCGGGAAAAGCCGTAAAAGTCGTGAAAGCTCTTCCACAGGGGCGGCCCGATCATGCGGCGCAGATCACCCATCTGCGCCTCCGAAAACCCGCGCGCAGCCAGCGTCTTGCGCGTCGAGGTCATCACCGCCCGACCCGTATCTGCCACCGTGCCGTCAAAATCGAACAGCACGACCGGCCGCCTGCATATCTCCAGCGCCTCCATCGGTATCCCTCTTCCCCAGTTGACGATTTCCACACCGACATTTCAAACTGTTGACTATTCAACAATTGAAGCTAGTAATGTGGAACGACTCTACTATACTTGTCGCACTTTGCTCTCAGAAGGCGGCGCACAAGCGCCCCAACGAAAGGTGCAATTATGTCTTTTGCCATCATAACCGACTCCACGTCGGACATCTCCCCCGCCCGCGCCCAAGAGCTCGGCATTTACGTGATTCCGCTGCATGTGATTATCGAGGGTGAGGACCTGCTCGACCAAGTGCAGATCACTGCCGAGGAATACGTCGCGCGCATGGCCGGTTCCGAGCAACTGCCGCACACCTCGCAGCCGAGCGCCGGCGAGTTTAAGGCACTCTTTGACCGCGTGCTCGCAGACGGCCACGACAGCGCCATCTTTATCTCGCTGTGCAGCGAGTGGTCCGCCTGCTACGCCAACGCCAGCCTGGTAGCCGAGACCCACGAGCTCGACGTGCGCTGCATCGATTCGCGCACCGGCTCGGGCGCCGAGGGCCTGCTAGCAGAATACGCGCTGGCCATGCGCGAGGACGGTCGCAGCCTGGACGAGACCGAGACGCAGATCCGCGCGACGCTGCCCGACGCCCACCTGCTGCTAATTCCCCGCACGCTCGAGAACCTGGTCAAGAATGGCCGCGCGCCCAAGCTCGCCGGCCAGCTCACCCAAATGCTCAACATTCGCCTGGCCGTTTCGCCGGAGTGGAAATCGGGCGAGATCAAGGCCATCAAGAAGGGTCGCGGTGCCAAGCGCATCGTCGCCAACACCATGGCCGATTGCCTCGCATTTTTGGCCGAGCACCCGGGTTCCAGCGTGCGCGTGCTCACGACCGGCGCCGCCGAGGAGCAGGAGCTCGTCAACCAAGCGCTCGCGGGCCAAGACTACGTAGACGCCGGCACCGGCCCCATCGGCTGCACCATCGCCACCCACGTGGGCGTCGACGCCATCGCCATCGGCTACTGCCCCCGCTACCAGCCCATCCACTAGGGGCACCTTTATCACTTGCGGTGGAATAGGGACTGTTTTTGGCGTATGGCCACAAATCAATCCCTATTTCACCGCAACTTCTTTTGCTGAGCCATCCATATACAAGATATGCTGACGATCGGCGCATTCCCAGCTGTTTAGGGGAGCTTCGACTAGCCCCTAGCGGTACCCGGTGGGCAAAAAATGGCAAATATGAGTACTGTCATAAATTTAGTAACAGCAAAATTTCGCTGAAATTGCCCGCTCCCACCGATTTCAAGCTCCATAAAGCCCCGAATCGTCGTGTTTAGGGGGGTGAATATACTAAAACTCAGTCAATTGGTCTTAGATACTTCTCAAATGATATGAGACTAACCGAGCAACAGTACTCATATTTGCCATTTTTTGCCCACCGGGTCTGAATGAGGTCCGCTCTTTACGCCTCCGGCTACCCATATGACCGCAAACCCTGATTATCAAGGGCCGTCGCGCGCCTTGGCATCGACCGAAAGCCGCTCGCAGAATAATCCCTTGCCATTAGCAAACTTGAATCGAAATTACATATCCCAAAAAGCCGTAATGCCGTACCCTCGTCTCAACAACTCCAATACAAGGACGGCATTCAAATGGGCAACGCCATGCATCAATACGCCCTCTTTGGGACCGCACAATTTAAATACGATCAGACGATCACACATATATCGGACCAACACCGACAAATCGTCATTTGCAACAACGGTTCAGACGTACGCTACGCAACGCTAGAAGAGTGGGAAGAAGCTGGCGCTTTGTTCGATGAACGAGCACAAATCGAGGGCATCGTCACCAGCGCGAGCCCAGCACGCGATAAACTCGAGCTCTTTCGCAGTCTCTTTACCGGGCGCAAAGATGTTTACGCTCATGGATATCGCAGAAAGGACGGGGGCATTGGCTATACGCCTGCTTGTGCTAATGAGTGGGAGCCAGGAATTTGCCCCAAAGCAGCCCATCAAAGAGTTAAATGTGTAGAATGCAGCAATCGCGTCTTCCCGGAATTAAGCGATGCCGCAATCATTGCTCACTTTAAAGGCAACGATGACCGGTTCCGCGATGTCCTCGGGCAATATGTTCTCGATAGGAACTGCAACACGAAAGTTCTCGTCATCGATTTTGACAAAGCGGACTGGAAAGAGGCAACAAATGCCGTACGGCTTGTTGCAATACGACGGGGCATTAACGCCGCCGTTGAGCGCTCAAGGTCCGGCAACGGCGCCCACATCTGGTTTTTCTTCCTCGAGCCAATCAGCGCAAAGGCTGCCCGAGAGTTTGGAAGTTGCCTCATAACCGAAGCTGCGGCGCATAATAAGACAATCACGTTCGAGGCCTTTGATCGAATGCTACCCGCTCAGGCCACTATTCCCGATGGAGGCTTCGGAAACCTCATCGCACTCCCCTTTCAAGGCAAGGCGCAACGTGAAGGAAACAGTGTATTTGTAGACGAACAATTCAAGCCCTTTCCCGACCAATGGCTCTATCTATCACAAGTCCAGCTGATTCCGCGCTCGACGGTGCAAGCTCTGATTGAGGCCCCTGGAAACAACCCACACGGACCAGCAACAACTACGGTGGCAAACAAGGGCAAACAGTATGCCCAAAGACCACGAAAGCGACTACCACTCACATCGCGGGACTTTCCCTCATCGCTGCCCGTTATTCAAGCCGATATGCTGTACATCCCCGAGAAGTCTCTGAGTCCAGCAGCTCAAATGGAAATCCGCGGACTTGCGACATTTGCCAATCCGGCATTCTATCGCGCGCAGTCCATGCATCAATCAGTATTCGGCAAACCGCGACTCATAGACCTTAGCGAACTGAGAGATGGTCATGTTGCAATTCCCCGGGGCTGCAAAACTCAACTTGAGCAGCTAGTTCAAGAGACCGGCGTTACCGCCCACTATTCAGACGAGCGCAAATCGGGCAATCCGATTGTTATGGCATTTAAAGGAGTCCTTCGCCCTGAGCAGCAAATCGCCGCTGATCAGATGCTCATATACGAAGACGGAATCATGTCCGCGCCGACAGGCTTCGGTAAAACAGTCGTCGGAGCTTATCTTATTGCATCCATTGGTCTTCCAACGCTCGTCATCGTTCCCAAAACCGCACTCATAACCCAATGGAAATCCCAGCTCGAGCGATTTATCGACATTACGGACAACAGGGAGCCCGTCCGAACCCCAAAAGGACGAATCAGCAAAAGGCAGCCTCCGGTCATCGGACAAATAGGAGGAGGCAAAATGGCCGTAAGCGGCCTCGTCGACATCGCTTCGTTCCAGTCGTTATCTGGCAAAGACCGTCAAACCGGAGAGCCGATAGTTAAGGGCCTTGTTCGTAATTACGGCCTCATTATCTGCGACGAATGCCACCATGCCGCCGCACCACAGCTCGAGCTTATTCTCAAGTCCGCCCCGGCCAAATACGTATACGGCCTTTCTGCGACGCCCGAACGATCCGACGGCCTTACGCGGGCGCTCTCCATGCTCTGCGGCCCGCTCCGTTATGTTATCGATCCAAAAGCGCAAGCGATTCAGCAGGGCATCCAGCGCATCGTACGGCCTCGTTTTACTGGAATTCGACTACCCGCCTACGAGCCAGGTGCAAGCTTCAATCAGATTCTCGACCTGCTGTGTACGCATGCAGCTAGAAACGAATTGATTGTCAACGACGCTATTGAAGCTGCGTCAAACGGCCGGCATCCGCTCGTGCTGACTAAAAGGAAAAAGCATGCCGAGGAGCTGTTCGGGATGCTCAAAAACCAAGGACACGAACCCGTTCTCCTGACCGGGGAAATCGACGCCAAAGAAAGAAAAACGATACTGAGCAGTCTTCCCCGCTTCGAGCATGAACATCGAATCATCGTCGCCACCGAAAGCCTTTTGGGCGAGGGCTTCGATCTGTCCTACCTTGACACTCTACTCATTGCCACGCCGATATCGTGGGACGGCAGCATCACGCAGCAGGCGGGCAGGCTCCATAGAAGCCACGAGGGCAAGCGACGGGTTGAGATATTCGACTACGTTGATTTATCTATACCCATGCTCGCCCGCATGTACCAGAAGAGACTCAAGACCTACGCCAAGCTCGGGTACGAAGTCTACGTGACCGGAGGCAGCGAGCAGTCCGATCAAAACATTCTCATAGAACCGGCTAATGCCGTAGAGACTCTGGTTGAAGACATCGTTGGCGCCGCTAAGAGCATCTTCATTGCCGCGCCCTACGCATCCGCCGCCTGCCTCGCAAAGCTCGGCGATGCAATCAAAGGTGCCACTGCCCGAGGGATTGCTCTTGAGTTTTTCATTGCCTCGACTCCGCGCGAAGATGCAAGCGAGACTTTGGCAAAAATGAACGTCGAGCATGCCATTAGAGCAGAAGGACGTTTGTGTGCAGCGATAATTGACGAAGAAACTATCTGGTACGGAACGATCCCGCTACTAGCTTTCCCCAAGAAAGAAGACTGCAGCATCAGGTTCAAAAACAGCGAGATCGCAGCGGAGCTCTTAGACGAAATCAACCACAAGGGAAAGCCAGATGCCACGTCAACAGGCAGGACATCCCCACCACTTGCGGTGGAATAGGGACTGTTTTTGGCTTATCAGCCGCAAATCAATCCCTATTCCACCGCAACTTAGAAATCGGCAATCAGCCCTGCGGGCCCCGGAACAGTTCCTCATGCGAGCCCATTCTGACCAGTCGGATCACAGGATTAGTCTTATGCGGCAAGTACAGAACGACCACATCGACCAACCCATCGGATAGATGGAAATCGATGTGGCCGTTGTAATTGCCGCCCGGGTTTGAAAGCTCATGGGCGCCATATTCCGCGGGAAGCGAGCCGCGAGCTGCAAGCTCTGCGACTGCCGCCTTAAACTCGGTTTTTAGCTGCGGATGGATGCGCGTCGTCCGTTTGTAATCCGCCTTAAACTGAGCCTCGACTTTAATCTCAAACATCGCTAGTCCTCATCGAGGAACGATATAAGCTCATCAGCGTTATTGAATGACGGGCTGTCGTCTGGCAGAATCCCCAACTCATGAGCCTCGGCAATCACCATGGCGCGCCTCGTCGCCTCGTTGGGAACTTCGGGCCGACCCACAATCTCAAACGGAATCTTTCGCTGATTTACCAGCTGCCGAACAGCAAGGTTGAGATACGAATTGAGACTCAGGCCAACTGTATCCAAGAACTCAGTCGCCTGTTCCTTGAGCCCCTCTTCGATGCGAACCGTCGTAGGCTTAACCGTTGCAGTAGACATACGCGACCTCCTCGCTCTCGTCTTTTGCATCAGTATACCCAGTTTAGAAGGCAGACTGATGTTAAATAGCATCAGTCTGCCTTCTCATCACTACAACGACAGGCGCGCTCGCCCTACATCAGCCCGCTCAGGGCGATGTCGACGGCTTCGTTGAGGTCGTCGGTGATGTGTACGAGTTCGGGATCGAGCGGGCTAATCATACCGGCGTCCATCACCGGACCGTTAAGCCAGTCGAATAGGCCCTGCCAGTACTCGGTGCCCACCAAAACGAGCGGCATACGCTTGACCTTGTGCGTCTGCACCAGCGTGAGCACCTCGAACATCTCGTCGAGCGTGCCAAAGCCGCCGGGAAACACGATGGCGCCCGAGCTGTATTTGACGAACATGGTCTTGCGCACAAAGAAGTAACGAAAATCCATGCCGAGGTTCACGTATTTGTTGAGCCCGTGTTCGTGCGGAAGCTCGATACCCAAGCCGACCGACTTGCCGTTCACGCTCGCCGCTCCCCTGTTGGCCGCCTCCATGACGCCGGGGCCACCGCCGGTGATAACCGCCACGCCGCGTTGGGCGATTTTGCGACCGACCGTGCGAGCCGCCTTGTAGAGCGGATCTGTCTTGGGCGTGCGGGCACTGCCGAAGATGGTCACCGCAGGACCAAGCTCGGCAAGCGCGCCAAAGCCATCGACGAACTCTGCCTGAATGCGCAGCACGCGCCAGGGGTCGGTGTGCAACCAGTCGGTCGAGTCCTCGGGTGCCAGCAGGTTGGCGTAGGTGTTGTCCTTGGGAATCATGGGGCCGCGCATGACCACGGGACCGCGCCGGTACGTCTCGTCGTAAGCCGGCTCGCCCTCGACGTTCTCATTCTTAATCATGGGCACTCCTATCGAAAATAGAAACGGGCGGGGTCGACGCCATGCGTCAAACACCCGCCCGAACATCAACTATTCGGTATGGTACCCACGATGCATCAAGTGCTTGCAAGGCATCGGTCAGCGGTCGCGGCTCTTAGTAATCCACCGCCGCAGGACTGTTCATCCAGTCGCTCACAAACGCGCCGTAGCGGCCCTCGATAATGGCCTGACGGGCACGCTGCATAAGGTTGAGCAGGTAGTAAATGTTGTGCATCGACAGCAGAATACCGCCGAGCATCTCCTTCTGCGTGACCATGTGACGGATGAGCGCACGGCTGTAGCCGCCCGTGCACACCGGGCAGGTGCAGGTGGGGTCGATGGGGCCGTCGTCGTGCGCAAAGCGCGCGTTGCGGAAGTTAAGGCGACCTTCACTGGAGAACGCCGTACCCATGCGGCCGGTGCGCGTCGGCAGCACGCAGTCGAACATGTCGATGCCCACGCCAACGCCGCGCACGAGCGTGGTAGGGTTGCCGACGCCCATGAGGTAGCGCGGCTTGTGCTTAGGCATGTACTCGGAAACCAGCGGTGCCAGCGTCTCGAACATGGTCTCGTGGTCTTCGCCCACCGAATAGCCGCCGATGCCGTAACCCGGGAAGTCGCCGCACTCCTCCAGATGGCGCAGCGAGCGCAGGCGCAGGTCCAGGTGCATGCCGCCTTGGACGATGCCAAAGAGCGCCTGGTCATCGCGGGTATGCGCCTTATAGCAGCGCTCGGCCCACATACTCGACAGCTCAACGGCGCGCTCGACGTAGGCGCGCGTGGCGGGATAGCCCGGGCACTGGTCGAGCTGCATGCAGATATCGGAGCCGAGCTTCATGGCGATTTCCATGTTGTCCTCGGGCGTCCAGAACACGTGGCGGCCGTCGTAGTCGTTGACGATAAAGCGCACGCCCTCGTCGGTGAGCTTGACGGCGTCGTTGTGGCTGAACACCTGGAAGCCGCCCGAATCGGTAAGAATGGGGCCGTGCCAGTTCATAAACTTGTGCAGGCCGCCCAGCTCGGCAATGGTGTCCTCGCCGGGACGCATGGACAGGTGATAGGTGTTGGCAAGCACGATCTGGGCGCCGAGCTGTTTGACGGTCTCGGTAGGAATACCCTTGACGTTTGCCTTGGTGCCCACGGGCATAAAGATTGGCGTCTCGATATCGCCGTGCGGGGTGTGCAGTACGCCGGCACGCGCGTGCGTCGTCGGGTCCTCGGCGATCAGGTCGAATTTAAAAAGGCTCTGGTCCATAAACTGGAACTCCTTGGTTGCGGTTCATACGCAAACCATTATACGGGCAACCCGCAAGGAGCACCGACTCGACAGAAACTGGCGCATTAAACGACTAGTCATTTAAGAACGTCCCCAAAGACTACATCCAACAGCCCAGGTAACGCCGGTGCTTTGTCAACGACAGCGAAAACCCGCCAGAGCGAGCAAGGTGCCTTGAAACAAGGCGGCATAGACCTTCTGGTCATGCCGCCCTCTTTGAATGACAAGTTGTCGCCCTGGCGACCGCGCAGCGTCGGCCCGTTACGGCGTTTGGTAAAACGCCGTAACTCTTAGGGCCGCTGGCCCATGCCGCCCTCGAGGGTGACGGTCTCACCGTTCATGTACTTAAAGTCGGGACCGCAGAGCTGAACGACCACGCGGCCGATTTCCTTCTCGACGTCGCCGTAGTGGCCTGCCGGCGGCATGTGGACGTTGGCCTTGAACGCCTCGGGATAAGCATCCTGGAAGTTCTCGAGCGCAGCGGTCCAAGCAAGCGGGCACACGATGTTGACGTTGATGCCGTCCTTGCCCCACTCGTTGGCTGCAACGCGAGTCAGACCGCGGATGCCCTCCTTGGCAGCGGCATAGCTGCACTGGCCGTAGTTGCCAAACAGGCCGGCGCCCGAGGCAAAGTTGACCACGGAGCCCTTGGTCTCCTTCAGGTGCGGATAGGCCTTCTGCATGTACAGATAGGTAGCATACAGACCGGAATAAATGGCCAGGTTAAACTGATCCATGGTGTGGTCGGCGATGGTCACACCCGAGGCGCTGGCCTGAGCGTTGTTAACGACGGCGTCGATGCGGCCGAACTCCTCAATGGCCTTGTCGATGACGTTCTGGACGACGGCCTCGTTGTCCTGACCAGCCGAGACATCGGCCTGAACAGGCAGAACCTTGACGCCGTACTCGGCCTCGAGGGACTCCTTGGCAGCCTCGAGCTTGGCAACGTTGCGACCGGTAATGACGAGGTTTGCGCCCTCCTTGGCAAAAGCGATATCGATGCCGTAACCGATGGAGCCAGCGGAGCCGTCCTTAAGCGTGGCCTTGCCGCCGCCGGTGACGATCACGGTCTTACCAGTGAAAAGTCCCATACAAAGTCCTTTCGAATCGCGACGGGCACGCCCGCCGACTGCGCGTATCCAACTTCACGCGCCAAAAGCTGAAATGCAACTTTAGCGGGTTCAAGTGAAAAATAAAGTCCGCACCAGGCGAACGGCGCAACGTCATTCGGCGAAGGGAATGTCAAGCGTAAACTGAATTTAGAGGACGAATTTTTGCTATCCAAGCGAGTCATCGAACACGTTTTGAAACTTTGCTGCGGGGCGCGGGATGTCGGCGCGAGACTTTATCATAGGGTGACAAACAACGATGAGGAGCACATGCCTATGACAGACGAGCTGGACGCCCAGACTCAACAGCATATTGATGATTCAGCAGACGTCGCCGCAGATACTGACGCTGCGACCTGCAATGATACCGACGTCGACGACGCCACTCTAGATAACGGCGCTGCGACGGAAATCCCTACGGCCGAAGATGCCGGCGAGCAAAACGACGATTCGGCCGCTCAGGACGACGCCCCCGAAAAGGACGCCGCCCCGCAAGCAGAAGGCCCTATCGAGGTGTCTTCGGAAGAAGAGCTCGATGCCGTCATGGACTCCATGATGGATGCCGTCAAAGCGATGAAAAACGCCGTGGCCGACGCCGATATTGACGCCGAAGAAGAGGAGGCCGCCGAGGCCGCCTCGACCTTCGTGCCCGGCGAGACCCCCGTTGCCGACCAAGGCAGCACCCTGCCCTCGTTCCTGCAGCTTGAGCACCCCACCATTGGTGCCGATGCAGTCGACCCGCACGCTGCCGGCTTTTCCGTAGTCGAGGGCGGCACCGGCAGCATCGCCACGCCGCAGACGCCCGATGCGGGCACGGCGAACGCCGCTCACCCGACCGCCCTGCACACCCCAGCAGCCAGCCGCGATCTGGGAGGCGCCGTCTCAAACACCGCCAGCGCCGTGGGCGCCTTTATCGCCCAGGGTGCCTCGGCCATGCGCGAGATGAACGCCGCAAAGAAGGCACTCGCGGACGCCCGTGCCCACCTGGCCGAACTTGAGCAGCGCATCGCCGATCAAGGCGAGGAGCTCAAGACACGCCAGGACATCGCAGGCCGCTACGACCAAATCGTCGCCGAGCAGCGCCAGACTATCGACACGGCACAAAAGGCCGCCGCGGCGGCAGAAATCGGCCGCGATACCCATGCTGCCAAGGCAACAGAGCTCAAGGCGCAGCTCGAGCAAATAAAAGAAGAGGACGATGCCACCGAGCGGCGTCTCAAAGCCGCACTCGATGCCGTGGAGGCGCGCGAAGCCAGCTCGCGCGAGACCGGTAACCGCCTCGTTCGCCGCCTCGAGGATTCCAAGCGCATCCGCGACAAGGTGCAGGCCGAGCGCGACGCCGGCGTTGCCGCAGCGCAGCAAACCGTCGATGCCACGCGCGCTCAACTCGAAACGCTGCGCCGCGAGTATGCCGAGCTGCAGCGCAATCCTTCGGCGAATCCCGCCAATTACACGGTGCGCACCAGCGAGCTTTCGATGCAGATCTCCGACACGGCCGATGCCCTGCGCAAAGCCGAGGAAGATGTCCCGCACATCACCGCCGATCTTGAGCACTCACTCGCGGCCGCCGAGCACGCCGTCGAGCAGGCACAAGCCCCCATCGCTGACGCCAGGCGTGCCCATCAGGCCGTGACGGCCGAGGCCGATGCCGCGCGCGACGAGCTGCAGACCGCAAAAGCCGCCGCCGCAACGCGCCAGCGCGAACTGCGCGAGAAGATCGCCGCCGAGGACAAAGCGCGTCGAGAGCAAGAGCAGGCTATTGCCAATGCCCAGGCGGACGTCGCGCACGCACAGTCGATCATCGAGCAGGCGACCGAGGTGCATGACCATCCCGAGATTACCGAATCGCTCGCGGGCTCCCTGGCCCGCGATAAGGCCGAGCACGCCGAAACTGAGCGTGAAGTGGCTCAACTCGAAGCCGCCGAGGACGACGTGCGCGAGCGCACCCGCGACTCACGCATCAAATTCACCGGAGCCATCGTCTGCATCATCGCCGTAATCCTCGTGATCGTCCTGATCGGGCTCTTCGCGAGCAAGTAAACTAGCTGCCAAAAAACACTCAAGGCAGTTGCGGTGAGATAGTTCCTGTTTAGCCATCAAAAAGGCCAATTCAAGAACTATCTCACCGCAACTTTTTGGTGCAAAGGGGTCAGGCTACTTTGCACCAACTTGGTGAATATAAACCAGTCCCCATTGCGCCAACAACGTTTGCCCAAATAAAACCTGCCAAAATAAACCTGTCCCTTTTTGGCAGGTTGAACCACGGCAACGCCGATGTTTTGGCGCGGACAGACACTATGACCCAATCCAGGGGCACGGAAACGACAGGAGCCCCCGCTCGTGACCGCGGGTCGGGGCTGCGACAATGTTGTTGAAGTGCCAGAGGCGCAGCCGCGCCGCAACGAGGTTGGGAGGCTCCCGTGCCTAGAT
>JAXJCX010000062.1:0-2225 GCA_036302225.1 Collinsella sp. | reverse complement strand
CGTGGGACCCACCAGAAAACGTGCCCTTATGCGCCATTTTGGCTCGATGAAGCGTTTGCGCGCGGCGAGCGAGCAAGAGATCGCGGAAGTTCGCGGCATACCTGCCGATGTTGCCAAGGCGGTCCACGAGGCGCTCGTTGCATGGAATGCCGAGCGCGCCGAGGCGGCGGCTGGCCATTCCGATAGCTAAACACGAGCCTAAACAACTGATATACATGATTGCGCGATTTTCAACCATTTATTTCGCCATGATTGCCTGCTGGTTTCGGGTTTTATTAACGCTAAAACGTTTGACTAACCCAAGCGAAAACCCTGCTATCCTGCGGGTTGACGAAGACTGATATCTCACCTCGCCGATACATACTGTCTGGCGAATCATTTGTCAATGAATTCGGTGAACGGTAGTAAATACCGTTCAAGCGTATGTATGTATCGGTCGCCGAGCGCGGCACCTCAGTTGGGTTCGTCGGTAGGTAAGGTATATATCGTCCGCAAGTTGCGCGGGGGCAAGTCTAGGTGCTCCCGAGTAAGATTCTCTATTGATAGGAGAAGACATGGCCATCATCAACAAGGGTATGTCCAGGCGTTCGTTCCTCGGCCTCACCGGCAGCGTCGCTGCTGTCGCCGGCCTTGGTCTCACTGGCTGCGGTGGCAGCTCTAGCGACGAGGGTTCCGCTTCCGGCTCCACCGATTCCGCCAACCGTGGCGGCGGCGTGATCACCGCTGGTTCCGCTTACGCTCCGTCCAGCTTCGATCCCGCCAGCACTGGCTCCGCTGTGGGCCTGGGTGCTAACTGGCACGTCGTCGAGGGCCTCTACGGCATCGATTACCACGACTACAGCACCTTCAACGAGCTCGCCACCGACGATCCCAAGTCTGTGGACGACACCACTTTCGAGGTCACCATCCGCAAGGGCGCCAAGTTCTCCGATGGCACCGAGGTCACCGCTGACGATGTCGTTGCCTCCTACACCGCTTGCGCCGCTTCCGCTACCTATGCTCCGTTCTTCCAGCCCTTCGAGTCCATCGAGGCCAAGGACGCCAGCACCGTGACGGTCAAGACTAAGGTCCCCAACTTCTCCCTGCTCAAGGATCGTCTGGCCATCGTCCGCGTTACCCCGGCCACCCAGACCGAGGAGGATCGCGCCAAGCAGCCGATCGGTTCCGGCCCCTGGATGTACGACTCTATCTCCGATACCGAGATCACCTTGGTTCCCAACCCCGAGTACAACGGTGAGTATGCTGCCGAGGATAAGAAGATCCAGTACAGCATCCTGACCGACCCCACCGCTCGCGTTACCGCTCAGCAGGAGGGCTCCACGCTCGTTATGGAGCTCGTTACCGCTGACGCCGTCGACCAGCTCGAGAGCGCCGGCTGCAAGATCGATAACGTTCAGGGTTTCGGCACCCGCTTCATCATGTTCAACGTCGCCAAGGAGCCTTGGAACAACGTCAAGGTCCGTCAGGCTGTCATGTATGCGCTCGACACCGAGAAGATGGTCAGCAACACCTTCGCCGGCCTTGCCACCGCTGCCAGCTGCTACCTGCCCAAGAGCTTCACCAACTATCATGAGGCTTCCACGGTGTACAAGACCGACGCCAAGAAGGCTAAGAAGCTCATCGAGGAGTCTGGCATCACCCCGGGTGCCATCACCCTGCGCACCACCGACAACGAGCAGATTAAGGGCATGGCCGCCCAGGTCAAGAACGACCTCGACGCTCTCGGCTTCGATGTGACCATCCAGACCGATACCTCGCCGGCTACCTACGCTGCCATTGACGGCGGCGAGGCCTACGATATCCTCCTTGCCCCTGGCGATCCTTCCTGCTTCGGCGCTGATCCCGACCTGCTGCTCAACTGGTGGTACGGCGACAACGTCTGGATGCAGACCCGTTGCCCGTGGAAGGAGTCCGCTGAGTGGCAGAAGCTCCACGGTCTCATGGACGAGGCTCTTGCCGCCGAGGGCGACGAGCAGCAGAAGAAGTGGAACGAGTGCTTCGACATCATTGCCGACAACGCTGTTCTGTACCCCGTTGTCCACGTCAAGACCGTCTCCGCTTCCTGGGACGATCCGTCCACTGCGCCCAACGGCGAGGCCCTCGATGGCTTCAAGGGCATCGGCACGACGAGCATGTCCTTCAGGGGCGTTGCGACCGTCAAGGCGTAAGACTCGCTTGAGTCTGTATGCAGGATGTCGGTCGTTGGGACCGTATCCTCATAGTTG
>JAXJCX010000061.1:0-4822 GCA_036302225.1 Collinsella sp. | reverse complement strand
TTGAAAAGGAGTATGAAACTTTAGTTACCTAAAGTCAACGCAAATATGTAATGAATTTTCAACTTTTTTGAATTTCTCGGTATAAAACGCCACTGACCTCGGACTTTACCCCACGACAGTTTTTGCTTGAGAGATGCTCCTCGGGGGCGGGGCGGGCGCCTGCCGCCATATATGAACTTTATCGCGAGTTCCGCACGAACAGGAGGCCACTTAATGTGGCCTCCGTCGTGAGCAGGACTGTCCGAGCAGGAAAGTTCATATATGGCGGCAGGCGCCCGCCCCGCCCCCGAGGAATTCCCATCCCAAATCTCAACTCTGTTATCATAATCACGATAATATCCTGATAGCTCAGGAGGTAGCTGTGAATATTAGGCCAGTCTCAGATCTTAGAAATCACTACCCGGACGTTGAACGCGAAGTCGAACAAGAGGGTCCGGTTTTTCTAACTAAAAACGGGCGGGGCTCTATGGTCGTCATGAGCTTTGAGCAGTACAAGTCGCTGAGCAATACAATCGAGAGCGCCCTTGATGCCGCCGATCGTCAGGCTGCCAGCATGCAACTTCGCTATACACACGACGATGTCTTTGGCTCTGTCAGAAAAATGCTCAACGGCGGTCTCAATGAACAGGCCCTATAAGCTCCGCTATCTTCCCCTATTTTGGGAGGACCTCAGCCAAGCAGCGTCATATATCGCCTTTGATCTCAATAACCCCGCTGCAGCAAATAGGCTTGTCAACAATGTTGAAGCAGGCATACTCGAGCATCTCAAGAGTCCAACCATGTCGCCAACATACCCTTCGACAAGAAGGCGATTGCACCCGTATTACCGCTTCTACGTTGGTAACTACATGGTTTTTTATGTCGTCATCGACGACGTTATGGAAGTCCGCCGACTGCTATATAAGAGCCGAGATATTGAGTCGATTATCAGGTAGGTTTCTTTCAGCTAAAGAACGCCGGAAATTCGACGCTGGATTGTTAACCTTGCTGGGCGTTGTCGACGCCAAACCAGCTCAGAAGCTATATCGATACAGAAAGGTCCCCGACCGGAGGGGCCGGATATAAGGTTTATCGCGAGTTCCGCACGCAAAGAAGGCCACTTAATGTGGCCTTCGTCTTGCGCAGGACTGTAGAGCGGGAAACCTTATATCCGGCCCCTCCGGTCGGGGACCGCGCCTTTGCGACTACAGCGTCATGTTCGGATCGGCGTCGACATCGAACGGCGAGATTTCTCCTCGGTCGAATTTACGGCGGGCGACCTCCGCGATCATGGCAGCGTTGTCGGTGCATGCCGAAAGAGGCGGCACCGTCACGCGGATGCCCTGGCGCCCGAGCTTCTTGATCATCATCTCGCGCAGATGCGGATTAGCCGAGACGCCGCCGCCGATGCAGTATTCCTTGCATCCGGTGGCATGCAGCGCGTTCTTGGCCTTCTTGTACTGAACGTCAAAGACCGCGGCCTCAAACGAAGCAGCCAGGTCGGGCAGATGAATCGTACGCCCGGCTTTGGTCTCCTGCTCAATGTAGAGCGTCACGGCCGTCTTAAGGCCCGAAAGCGAGAATCGATAGTCTCCCCTACTATTAAGCGCACGGGGGAAGTCAATCGCGCGGGGATTGCCCGTCTCGGCCAGTTTGGAAATGATGGGGCCGCCGGGATAGCCCAGGCCCAGCGCCTTAGCCACCTTGTCGAAGGCCTCACCCACGGCATCGTCGAGCGTCTCGCCGAGCACCTCGTAGTCGCCCCACGCCTTGACGTGAACAAGCATGGTATGACCGCCCGAGACGAGCGTGAAGATAAACGGCGGCTTGAGATCGGGCTGCGCCAGCAGGTTGGCAAACAGATGGCCCTCAAGGTGATTGACGCACACGAGCGGCTTGCCGGCAGCGTAGGCAAAGCCCTTGGCGAAGGCGACGCCCACCACCAGAGCGCCCACCAGGCCCGGACCCTGTGTCACGCCAACAGCGGCGAGTTCGCTCGGCGCGATGGCTCCGCCCTCAAGACCAAGCGATGCCGCGGCATCCTCGAGCGCCGCGTCCACGACGCTCACGATAACCTCAACGTGCTTGCGCGAAGCGATCTCGGGCACTACGCCGCCAAAACGGGCATGAAAATCGATCTGCGTCGAAACCTGATTGGCCAGCATATTACCGTTCGCATCGATAATCGCCACAGCTGTCTCATCGCACGAACTCTCGATGGCAAGCACCAGGCGACGGCGCTCAATTTCGGCGCGCTCCTCAACGGTGCGCTCGGGTGCAGGTAGCGGCCATACACGCTGCTCAGCCGCCGTCGGCTCGGGCGAAGCATTGTCGACCGGGAGCACCAAGGGCAGCGGCGCCGTCATGACGATGGCGTCTTTGCCAACACCGTAGTAACCACGGCGGCGGCCCGCCTCGGTAAAGCCCAGGGAAGCATAGAGCGCAATAGCGCCCTCGTTGCCATCCTCAACCTCGAGCGAGGCGGTCGTGCAGCCGAGCATCTGGGCATCGTAGCTCACGTGCGACAGCAGCTTGCGAGCAATACCCTCGCGGCGATGCTTCGGGTCGACGGCAACATCCAGAATCTGCACGTCACCGTCTACGACCATGCCACCGGCAAGCCCCAGCAGCTGACCGTCGTCGTGCGCCACCCACCAGCTGCGCGGCGCCGCAACATCCTCGCCCAGCTCGGACAGGAACATGCCCGGCGTCCACGCCTCGTGCCCGGCGTCTTCAAAGCAGGCGGCCTCCAGCGCACTCGCGCCCTCGGCGTCCGCCGCACCCATGGGGCGAAATTGCAGATGGCGACCGGCGAGCTCATCGGCGACGCCCGTAATTTCGCTCTGCGCGCTCTCGGCTAGACCGAGGCGTTTGCGCTCGTTTTCCTCGGCATCAGAAAGGCGCGTATAGATCGGTAGGACGCGGGCCGAATCGCCGTCACCCGCGGCATGCGCAAGGAGGAGGCCCTCGCCCGAAGGCCACCACAAGCCGCGCTCTACGCAGCGAGCGGCCTCATCCTCGCCCAGCAGCTTGCCATAGCGCACGAGACCGTCGCCAGTCAGCTGAACCTGGTCCCAGTCCGCGGCTTGGCGCCACTCATCAAGCGCTACGGCAGCCTTGACCACGTGCTCGCGCTCAAACTGACGCTCGGGGCCCTCGTTGCCCAGCACATACAAAGCCGGATACACCTCGCCGCGCATGGCATCGGCCAGAATGCCGAGCTTGCCACGCACGCCGGCCTTCCACGCGGTCCATGCGCAGGCATCGAGCGTCGACACACCCAACAGCGGCATGTTGGCACCGCGCGCCAAGCCCTTGGCGGTGGAAATGCCGATACGCACGCCGGTAAACGAACCCGGGCCGCGACCGACGACGTAACTGCCCACGTCGGCACGGTCCATGCCGGCCTGAGCAAGCACGCTATCGACGGTATTCACGAGCTCCACATTGGCATGGCGACGACACATATGGTCGCCACTCACCAGCTTCGCCTCGCCCGTCTGTCCATCAATCCAGCTTGCCGCGCAGGCAAGCATATCGGTCGAAGTATCAAGCGCCACCACCAGCGCGTAATCGTTATGCAAGCTCATCTCGTACAGCCTTATCAATCAAATCGGAAAGCTCCGCTGCGCGCCCGCCGTGTGCCTCGAGCGTTATCGTTCGCACGTCGCTATCGTTCTCATCACGCTTAAGCGTTACCGAAAGATACTCGTCCGTCAGTTCGTCCTGGAACTGTTCGCCCCACTCCAACAGACAGGCACCCTCATAGCCCAGTACATCGAAAATGCCCGTATCCTCGAGCTCGTAAGCATGCTCCAGACGGTACAGGTCAAAGTGGAACAGCGGAATACGCCCCTGGTCATGAACAGCCATGAGTGCAAATGTGGGGCTCGTGACCATATGGCCGTCTCCCAGACCACGCGAAACGCCCTTGGTAAAGTGGGTTTTGCCCACCCCGAGGCCGCCGGTCAAGATCAGCACATCGCCATCTTCTAGACACGGTGCGACCAGCTCGCCAAAATGCTCCGTATCGGCAGTACGGGCCGTTCTATAGGTACCTACCCCCAGGCGCTCCAGGGACATATACGCTCCTTATTATTATTCCGAGGCGGTCTCCGGCGCGGGGTGCCGCTCCAGATAGTCGCCCAGCATCTTAAAGTCTTCCTCCAGCAACTCCTGCCACGCCGGATTGCGCAGCGCCGCCGCAGGATGAAACGTCGGCATCACCACAAAGTGGCCCATCTGATGGAACCTGCCGCGCAGCTTGGTAATGCCGATCTCGGTCTTGAGCACAAAGTGCGTTGCGGGGTTACCGAGCGTCACGATGATATCGGGCCAGATGCTTCGAATCTGCTCGCGCAAAAACGGTGAGCAAGCCAGCACTTCCTCGGGACGCGGATTGCGGTTTCCCGGCGGGCGGCACTTAAGCACGTTGGCGATATAGACGTCCTCGCGCTTAAGACCTGCCAGGGACAAAATGCCGTTGAGGTCTTCACCCGCCGCCCCCACAAAAGGTTCGCCCTGCAAATCCTCGTTGCGACCCGGTGCTTCACCAATAAACATGACGCGAGCGTGGGGGTTTCCCACGCCAAACACGATGTTATGGCGCGACTGATAGAGCTGGCAGAGATGGCAGTCGCCTAAAACAGCCTCAATCTCCTCGAGTGCGACCTCACGTGGTGCCTGATGGGTATGGCCGGGAATGTGCATGACGCCCATAGCGGCTCCTACACGTAGACCTTGTCGAGACGCATGCCAAAGCCGCAGGCGACCTCGTAGTTAATCGTTCCGCGCAGTCGGGCCATCTCGTCCATAGTGATCTCGGCATCGCCATCGCGGCCGA
>JAXJCX010000060.1:0-20014 GCA_036302225.1 Collinsella sp. | reverse complement strand
GCGCAGTGGCGGTGCCAGCGAGCCTGCAGAGCAGCTGGGTGATATCGTCCATGCTTTTGGCCTGGTGAGTGTGCAGATCGATGTTGAGGGTGCGCTGCCTGAGGACGCGCGTGTCGCCGCCGCATTTTTGCAGATTATCCGCGAGGCCTCGACCAATGCCACCAAGCATGCGCAGGCGCATCGGGTCCACGTGCGTCTGTGGCAGGAGGGGGCGGATGCTGGAGCCGTCGCGCGCATGACGATTTCTAACGACGGGTCCCCGGCCCCCGTATCGTATCGCGAGGGAACGGGTATCCCAGGTATGAGGCATGTCGCGCAAGATCTGGGTGGCAGCCTAGAGGTCCATGCTGCCCAGCCCTTTACGCTTACGGTATCCATTCCGCTTAACGCCAACGACACGTCCCAAAGGAGAAACTCATGATCCGCGTGTTAATTGTCGAAGACCAGGCCATTTTGCGCGAAAGCCTGGCACGCTCCGTTGGCGACCAGCCCGATATGACCGTCGTCGCCGCGATCGCCGATGCCTCCGAGGCCTTGGGTGTCGCGCTCAAGGAGCGCCCTGACATGATACTGATGGACGTGTGCACCGAACACGATTCAAACGGCATCGTGGCGGCGGCGCGCATCAAGGAGCAACTGCCCGAGTGTCGCATCATTATCATGACCGGCATGCCCGAGATCACCTTTGTCGATCAGGCCCGCGAGGCGGCCGTCGACAGCTTTGTGTACAAGAACGTCGGTATCGACGAGCTGTTCGCCGTGATGCGCTCCACGCTGGCGGGCTATTGCACGTTTCCCAAGCCGCCCGAGAGCATTTTTTCGGGTACGGCGGCACTCGACGATGTCGAGCTGTCGATTTTGCGCCTCGCCTGCGAGGGCAAGAGCCGTCGCGAGATCGCGGCCGAACTGTTTATGAGTGAGGGCACCATCAAGCGCCGCATCTCGGAGATCCTGAGCAAGACCGGCTACGACAACATCATGCGCCTGGCCGTGCATGCGGTGACCGAAGGCAGCATCGTTCCCAACATGAAGCGCTAACGCTCGTTGCGTATCGGCATAAAAACGACGGGGCCGCAGGATCAACTCCTGCGGCCCCGTCTGGTGTGCGCGGATGTGTCCGCCAACCCGCGGCTGATGTTACGTGCCGTTACGCGATGGTTGCGCTGTAGGAGGCGACGTCCTCGTAGGAATCGGTCAGGTAGGCGTCGATGCCGATGGTCGTATTGACGAGGTCGTCAAGGCTGTCAAGCTCGCCGCTCGAGAACGTGAATTCCTCGGTGGCGTTGGTGCCGGGCATCAGGTGAGCCGAGAACCAGGGTTCCTTCATGGTGCCGTTGACGTTGGTCTTGCCGGAAGGAGCGTAGAAGGTCAGGTCCTTGTCGCTCTTGTTGGTGATGTTGACGACAAATCCGATGTCGCCCCAGTCGTCCTTGAACTTCTCGGTGATGGTGATGGTGCACAGGTCGTCATCGGCGACGGTGACGGCGGGGGAGATTTCGATGCTCTGGACGTCGTCGTCTTCGACGGCCTCATCGATCTCTTCTTCCTTCTCGGCGTTCTCGCGATCCTTCTTCACCGTACCGGACAGATCCTTGTCGGACTTCGTAAAGATAAGCTTGTCGCCTTCCACCTCGAGGACGAGCTTGTCGTCCTTGAGCTTCAGGTCGTGCGACTCATCTTCGGCGGTAATCGTTACGGTGGTGGCGTCCTTGGCCTCCCATTTCAGGTCGGCGACCTCAAGGAACATGTCGAGGACGCCCGTGCCGTCTTCGTCGAGGATCAGGATACAGTTGAGGCCCCACTCCTTGAGCATATCCATGTACTCATCGGTGAGCTCTTCGCCGTCCAAGGTTCCACCCGAGTACTGCCAGCTGCCGACGAAGTTGGCCTTGGGGTCCTTGCCGCCGCCGCTGCAGCCCGTCAGGGCAAAGGCGAGCGCCAGGACGCATGTCAGGAATGCGAGTACGGACTTTTTGAACGTTGTCTTCATGGTGTCCTCCTTTATCGAACGAAACCCATAGAAGCAAATGCGGGGGTGGCGGAACCCCCGCCAATTACCAGATAGAGGGACTAGGGCCGGGGCGTTCCGCAGTTGCTGCAGAATTTGCCGCCGTTTTCGCTACCGCAGTTGGGGCAGAGCCACTTGGCCGGTACCGGGGCGGGTGCGGGACTGCCGCACTCGGAGCAGAACTTGCCGGTGTTGGTGGCGCCGCAACTGCAGGTCCACGTGCCGGCCGCGGGGGCAGCGGCAGGAGCCGGTGCGGGGGCGGGTGCCGGAGCCGGCTGCGGGGCGGCCTGCTGCTGTGCCTGGCCGGCGGCGAACAGCTGGCTGGCGTTCATGCCGCCCATGCCGCCTGCCATGCCCATGCCCATAAAGCCGGCCATCGCGCCGTTGGGGTTGGCCGCTGCGGCGCGCATCGCATCGCTCTGGGCGCTGGCGATGTTGGCGGCTGCCATGGTGGGATCGCGCATGACCGCGGCCTTCTGCAGATCCTTGATCATCTGCTCGTCTTCTTGCGAGGCGGCGATGGAGTTGACGCCAAAGCTCACAATCTCGACGCCGCGCAGGTCGCGCCAGTCGGCCGAGAGGACCTCGTTGAGCGCGCGGGCGAGCTCGGTGGTGTGGCCGGGAATGGCGCTGTAGCGAATGCCCATCTCCGAGATCTTGGCAAAGGCGGGCTGCAGAGCGGTGAGCAGCTCGGACTTAAGCTGGCTGTCGATCTTATCGCGCGTGTAGCTATCGGTCACGTTGCCGCACACGTTGGTGTAGAACAGCAGCGGGTTGGTGATGCGGTACGAATACTCGCCGTTGCAGCGAACGGAGATGTCGACGTCCAGGCCAATGTTGTTATCGACCACGCGGAAAGGCACGGGCGAGGCGGTGCCGTACTTGTTACCGATGATCTCCTTGGTGTTGATGAAGTAGACGCGCTGGTCCTTGCCTGCGTCGCCGCCAAAGGTAAAGCGGCTGCCGATATTGGCGAACGTCTCCTTGATGGAGTCGCCCAGGTTGCAGCTAAAGACGCTCGGCTCGCTGCCGGTGTCAAAGACGAACTCGCCGGGCTCCAGCGCGACCTCGATGATCTTGCCGTTTTGCACCACGAGCATGCCCTGGCCGTCGTTGACGGCGATGACGGAGCCGTTGGAGATGACGTTGTCCTCGCCGCGCGTGTTGGAGCTGCGGCCGCCGGTGCGCTTGCTGCCCTTGCAGGCCAAGACGTCAGCGGGCATCGATTCGCAATAGATAAATTCCTTCCACTGGTCGGCCATGACGCCGCCGGCAGCACCCAATCCAGCTTTCAAGAGTCCCATGGTGATCTTCCTTTCTCGTCAAAGGCCGGGTGGTATTGGTCAGAATGGCTAATCGTCCTTGTTGTCCTTCATGACAACGGTGGTCTCGGTGTGGCTGAAGGTGTCGTGCTTCTCGGTCAGGTCGAGCTCGCCACAGTAGCAATCGGCGTGGGTGGCCTCGTTGGCCGTCTTGAGCTGGCCCACCAGCAGCACGTCTGCGATGATTACGATGATCAGCGGCGCGACGATGTTGATGAGGATGCCCTCGACATCAAAGGTGAGGTAATCCGGATCGAAGGCATTCCCACCCATAAAGAGAATCTGGGAGAGGACAAACCCGATCACAAAGAACAGCACCGAGGCGATGGCGAGCTTGGGCTTGGAGCAGGGGAGCTCGCCAACCATGCGACCGGTCTGGCCGTTCATGGCAAACAGATAACTCTTGCCGTTCCACGAGGTGGAAAGCATCCACACGGGGAACAGGGCGTAGTCGCTGTCTTCCCAGGTGTAGTCGAACTGCTTGCTTTCGACCGTGGCGTCGTCATACTCGTCGACGACGGTCTCGCGCAGGGCCGAGATCGTGCTTTCCTCCATGCGGCGCTCGGCGCGCGCCTTGCAGGTTTCGCAATCCTCGTCATAGCGGTTGGCGATGTAGCCGGGCATATAGGCGACCGAGAACGGGCGCAGCGCGTCGTAGTCAAACGGCTCGATGGCGTCCATGTGGCCGTCGGGCATCTTGGACGATCCGTCGACGGGCACGCGCTCAAACGAGATATTGCCCTTACGGTAGGCGTCGTAGTGGTCGGTGGTCGTGACGGTGCGGTCGGATTCCTCGGTCACGGTCTCGTTGGTCGCGTCAAAGTACACTTCGCCGTCAACGCGGGCGCCGTAGAGCCAAAACGGCACGTAAACGCCTTGGACCTCGTCGATGTGGTTGCCGGTGACAAAGCTCTTGGGTAGCAGGATTTTGCCCTTGTAGTGCTCTTTGAGTGCGGCCATAACGTCGTCGCGCCCGAGCTTAAACGGAATTACCAGGTCGGGTGAGAAGTCGCCCGAGAGCTGGCCGGGTGCCACGGCGGGGTTGCCGCAGTATGGACAGGTGGTAACGGCGACGGTGCCGTCCGAGACCAGCTCGGCACCGCACGACGAGCAGATGTAGCCGGCGTTTTGAGCCAGCTCCTGCACGGCATCGTCGACAGCAGGCTTGGGGGCCGCGGCTGCGGCATCGGCTTTGGCATCGGCCTTGTCCTGGCGCTCGCGATAGAGGGCCTCGACTTCTTCGACTTCAAAACGCGAGTCGCAGTAGTCACAGACGAGCTTTTGCTCGGCACTGGCAAAGTGAAGGGGGCCGCCACACGCGGGGCACTGATAGTTGACACTCTCGAAGGCCATGATCGGTCCTTTCCGTGCCGGAGGCTATGCGCCGATGGCGCCGCCGCAGTATTCGCAGCGCCCGCTGGCATCGGGAATGGTGGTGGCTCCGCAGAAGGGGCGGGTGACCGCGGTCTTGGGGGCCTTAGCGGCCACGACGCTGTCGCGCGTTTCCTGACGCAGCTGCACCAGCGCGTCGCGGACCTCGGTTGCCTGGCGCTTGGCCTCGCGGTATTCGATGGAACCGCGCTGATCGATGGTGGAGTCGTTTACGCGTAGGTTGATCTCGGTAAAGTACGGCGTGTTGACGTGGATGGTCAGATTAAAGTCGTAATCCAGGTCGTAGCGCGGCGGGTTATAGCTCTCGCGCTCGCCGTCCTTGGTCTCGCGATAAATTTCGGTGCGATGCTCGTCGATATCCATATCGCAGCCGAGTACCTGTGAGAACTCGATGATGTCGGGATTGGCGTCGCGCCAGCGGCTCTGCGAAGTGATGATCAGCAGGCCCGCGTCCTCATCGATCATGATGTTGGTGCGCCCGGCAGAGAGCGTGCGCGTGGGGTTGAACGAGGCCAGGCGCTCGGCATTGGCCTCGCGGTAGGCGAGTTGCTCGCGGATATCGTCCGCGGTGCTGGAGCGATAGCCGTGGAAGTAGGGGGAGAGCTTGCCGGCACACTCTTTGCACAGGTAGCCTTCGCTGATCTTGGTCTTTCCCAAAAGTCCCAGCTCGGTACCGCAAATCGCGCACTCTTTCTTTTCGAACATCTTGTCAAAGAAGCCCATGGCTGCCTCCCATCAACAGGTAGCGTGTGTCACTTTTGATGATGGGGGAGTGCGCGATCTTTCACGATACCCAGACGGCTCAACGAGTCTCCACAACTGGGACACATGGCCCATTTTTGACTAGTCGTTGGAGGCACTCTTCGGCCACTCATTGGGGACGCACTTAAATGAGTGGCAGTTGGGGACGCTCCATGCCGAATGTGGCGGTTGCCGAATGTGGGCGCCGTCCTTGCTATGCCACGGTTACGGCAATCTGGGCGTAGCGGCTGCAGGGGCGCTCGGCGCGTGTCTGCACGGTGAGGGTGAGCACGAAGCGGTCGCCGGGTCGTGCGTCGGCGGGCACGATGAAAGCGGCGTCCATCGCGCATTCATGCCACAGCGACAGATCCTGGACGCCTGCATAGCTCGACGGGTCCACGGCGACATCCCAATGCGCATCGAAGCCCCTGCCGTCGGGGTCGACGATGGTCGCTGAAAGGGCGACACGCTCACCGGCTGTAGCACTGCGGTCGGTCGCAACCTCGACAACATGCGCCGGATGCGAGCAGATGGCCGGATCATGGGCACACCATTGCGCGCGGGCGGCAAAGTCTTCCTGATAAGCACGCAGGTAGGGATTGAGATTGTCGTCTGCGGGCGTGCTGATGGAGGTAAAATCGGCGGGCGCCTTCGCATCGGGGTGTCCATCAAGAAACATGCGGCCGAGTAGCGTATCGAAGTCGCGGTCGTCAATACCGCGCAGGCCAAACGGCAGCAGCGGAATATAGGTCATGCTGTCGCCTTCGCCCATAAAGTCGCAGCGCTCAAATTGCATCGCGGGCATGTCTTCTAGACCCCAATCCAGACGGGCATGCTTGCCAAACTGAAAGCGCTCGGGCTCGTTTTCGTAGACCTTGCCATCGCCATAGAGCATGTAGCGCGCCATGAGGGGGCCGTTGCCCTGCGTGAGATTCTGCTCGGGCCAAGGAGCCTTAAACAGTGGCAGCGAATCGGGCTGTGCCATCTTGGCGTCGACATAGCCGCCATACATATAGGGCACGCGCCAAAAGATGAGCTCGGGAAAGAGCTCGCGCCCATGGTCGAGCCATGAGTTGTCCTGCCCTATGCCATCGGCAACGCCCATCACGCGCACCTTCTGATAGACCCGCTGCTGCACGGCGGGCCATTCGGGCGTGTCGCGATAACGCTCGGCAATGCTCATCAGGGCGCGAACGATAGTGTTCATACCGCCCCAGCTGAGCAGCCATAACGTACGCGGGTCGTCGTCCAAAATCGCCTGCGCAATTACGCGAGATCCCTCAGTTTCCTCAGTTACATCACCCTCAAAGGCAACATTTCCCACAAAGGTGCGCTCGATCATCTGGGCAGGCGTGGGAAACGGCGGCTCACCGGCAGCGCCCGCATTCGCCTGCAACTGCGGCCAAGCCTGGGCATACTCATTACTCCAGAGACTTTCGATCCAATGCTCGGGAAACGGACGATACTCACGAAGCTCCCCGGCCAGCGGATCTGGCTCATGAGGCACAATAGCCCACTCATAAGAGCGACGCCCTTTGGTCCGCCAATGCGAATTTACCTCGCCGAGCGTATGGACGCCATCGCCAAGAAAGTGATACTGCGAAGCCGTATACACCACAGCCTGAACATCAAGTACATTAAGATACAGAGCCAAATGAACGAGCGAGTTCATATCATCGACTTCCATATCAGTGGTAACAATCACCCGAGTCAACTCTTGGGACATAGGAACAGCTCCAATCAAAATCAATTCAGCCAGTTACGCGCAAGGCAAGACGGGACCCACGCCCCCATCGCCGCCGACCCGGCGGTCCGCCGGAAGCGCTCGTCCAGCGTTTCGAACAACGTTAACTTAGGGGCCCTGACCTTTAGTTTTGTAAACATTCCGCAGCGCGGGTCCCACTTATCCGATGCTCCGAAGGAGCAGGATAAGCGGGACCCATGCGCGAGGACGTTTACAAAACTAAAGGTCAGGGCCCTCGATGGGATGGCTACCTCGAAACTCTGGCCGACCACTCCCAGCAGCCCACCGGCTCGCCGTCGATGAGTACGTTGCCCCCGTCGAAGTCTTGATAACACAGGTCGTTGAATTGGTGGATCCACACGCCGTGGTTGAACGTCTTCTTAGGCGAGCCGTCGGCCTCGCGATAGCGCCCGGTCAGGTCCTCGACATGGCTAAAGTAGGTAAGGTGCACGTTGGCTCCGGCGTCACGCAGGCGTGCCGTGAGCGGCAGCACGGTCTGCTGCGGCGACACGAGCTCATCGCCCTTGGAGTGCGTAAACCACAGCGGCGTCTTGGCGAGCGCGGCTACGTCCTCGTCCGTGGCGTTGTACCACGGGGCACAGCAGGGAAGGCCGGCGGCGAAGAAATCGGGGTAGTCGGCGCACAGGCGCAAGGTCATAAAGCCACCGTTGGAAAGACCGGCGACCACGATGCGATCGGTGTCGATGCGGTCGGCGTGCTCGGCGACAAACTCGTCGATGAGCGCCTTGAGTACGGGGGAGTAGATGCTCTGGTTGGAGCGACCGAGCTGCTCGACGCCGTTATCCATCCAAAACGTGGGCGACTGCGGCACGAGCACCCAGGCAAAGCCGCCAAAGTAGCGCTGAATCTGGCGCTGCGAGAGGGCAGTCACTCGGTTGCCGATATAGGCGCGTGTGGCGCCTTCGCCCTGCGTGGCACCCTTGCCTTCACCGGCGCCGTGCAGGTACACCACGAGCGGGGCCTTTTGGGGCACGACCGTGTCCTCGGGCGCGAACGGATTGAAGCAGGCCGAGTCCTCTGCCTTAAAGCTGGGCTCAAAGAAGCCGTACTCGAGCGCGATGCCATTGACGGCGGTCTTTTGCACGGCATTGCTCCAGCCCTTGAGCGCGAGGCAGATGTCGCCGCGGCAGGTATCGAAGATCAGGCCGCAGGTGGGGTCGTTGCCGTCGTCGCCGGGAAGAGCCGCGAGCTGCGTGATGCGCAGCTGGTTATCGAGCATGCGCGAGCCCATGACGCCACCTTCGATCTTTTTGGTCAGGCGCTGCTCGGCGACCTCGAGTGCCACATGGGTGCCCACGGCAAGCTTGCGGCCGTTCTCGTCGCACGGATACGCGGCGAGAACGTCGATGTAACCCACGGAGGGCGCGGCATGGTCGGCGCCGTGCTCCTTGCGCATCAGGACCTCGCCCGTGCGCTCGTGACGCTCTACATATATATGGAAAGCGTTCGCATCGACACCGTTGGCGCGCACGGTGCAGGGCAGGTCGAGAACGACTTTGCTGATCCAGGGGCCAAAGTCGCCCAAGGTAGTGACGGTTGCGTAGGTACACGATTTGAGTTCCATGAGCTGCCTCCTTTGTGCCGCAAATACTAAACAATCGCGGCAATACAATCTAAACATGTTTAGTGTAAAGCAGAATTAGAGGATAAGCAGATGAACTCGGTAAACGGTCAAATCAAACACTCAATGAACTACTAAACACTCGTTTACTACTATCTAGCAGGGCTTTTGTTGATGAGTCAACAAGGAATTTTGGTGACAGATTATATAAAATCCCACGTAGACGGCCATTTATAAATAAACGGCACTATATGTAATGCCTTGGCACTCAATTACGTTCACCCCCGATTTCCTACCGTTCACCGGACTGCAAACGGCAAAAATTGCCACAAATTCAACGCTGCGTGTAAACTAAGCGCTGTAAACGTTCAGTAAACAGATTGTTTACGACAGCGTATCCAAGGGTTCGGTAACCGTAAGGGGTTATAGTCACCGGGCCAAAGGCGTGCCTGCGCCCAAGCGATTAGGCACACGACGATATGGGGAGGGGTCCCATGGCAGTAGATAACAAGCAGATTGCCACCGATGTCCTCGAGCTCGTGGGCGGTGCGGAGAATGTTGCCGTCGCCACCAACTGCATGACGCGCCTGCGTCTGACGCTCAAGGACAACAGCAAGGCCGACGTGGAGAAGATCAAGAAGGTCAAGGGTGTTCTGGGTTGCCAGTTCGCCGGCAGCCAGCTCCAGGTCATCATCGGCCAGAACGTGCCCAAGGTGCTTGCCGAGTTCGTCGCCATGTCCGGCGTCAAGCAGGGTGCCGCGGTCGACGAGAACCTCGACGCTCCTAAGGAGAAGTTCGAGCTCAAGAACCTGCCCAACATCATCCTCGACTACCTGTCGGGTTCCATGACCCAGCTGATTCCGGTGCTCATGGCCGGCGGTCTGTTCCGCACCATCGCTGCGGTTCTTGGTCCCACCATGCTCGGCGTTCTCTCCGATACCGATCCGACCTACACGTTCCTCTACACCACCCTGTACGAGGCCACGTTTACCTTTATCCCCATTTACCTGGGCTATGCCGCTGCTAAGAAGCTCGGTGCCTCTCCGGTTCTGGGCATGCTCCTCGGCGGTGCTCTCATGGCCCCGTCCGTCGTGAGTGTCGCGACTCAGGAGGGTGGCGGAATCATCTCCGTCTACGGCATCCAGATCGCCGCTGCCAACTATCAGCAGTCCGTCCTGCCGATCATCCTCTCGGTGCCCGTCCTGTACTTTGTTGAGAAGTTCTTTAAGAAGGTCATGCCCGACGTGCTGTCCACGGTCTTCACGCCGTTCTGCACCATGATCGTCACCATCCCCATCGCCTTCATCGTCCTTGCCCCGATCGGCAACGAGATCGGCAACGTCATCGCCAATGCCCTCTTTGGTCTTGCCGACCTTGGTGGCATCGGTATCCTGATCGTTATGGCCATCCTCGGCGCCTTCTGGCAGCTCTTCGTGGTCTGCGGCATGCACATGCCCGTCATCCTGCTCGCTCAGGTTCAGATCATCGCCGCCGGCTACGATCCCTTCGTCTTCGTTTCCACCAACTGCGCTATGGCCGCCGTCTGGGGCTGCGCCTTCGGCGCCTTCCTCAAGATGAAGAATCCCGACGAGAAGGGTCTTGCCCTGGGCTACGTCATCTCCGCCATCGCCGGCGGCGTCACCGAGCCTGCGCTCTTCGGTATCCTCATGCGCTTCCGCCGCACCATGCTCGGCATGTTCATCGGCGGTGCCATCGGCGCTGTGTTCTCCGGCCTCATGGGTGTTACCTACTACCTGGCCGGCGGTGCCTCCAACTTCCTGGTCTTCACCAACTACCTGCAGGGTGGCCAGATGAACACCGTCTGGGCTATCGTCGGTATGGCAATCTCCTTTGTCATCGCGGCTGCCGTCGTCTTTGCCATTGGCTTCTCCAAGGAGGAGCTCGCCGAGATGGAGGCCTAAGGCCAAACCATTCGGTCACATACGACCTTACCTACACGACAGGGCCCCGTCAGGCGCAAGCCCGGCGGGGCCCTTCTTACAAGGTAGACTGATTGGGGGGCGCGTGGCGCCTGCTCGCCGGGGTTTGCTAAGCGCCAGGGGCTTTCGCGCGGGGTTACCGCGAAAGAATCTGCCGGTTCGCAACTCCTTTATCAAACGAAAGGGCATGCAGATGAGTTTGGGAAAGCTGACCGTTAACGGTCGACAGGACGGCTTTTTGTGCGAGGGCAAACCGTTCTTTTGGTTTGCCGATACGTGCTGGAGCGCGTTTACGAGCATTGCCGAGGCCGATTGGGACTACTATCTGACCCGTCGCGCCGAGCAGGGCATGAACGTGCTGCAGATCAACACGCTGCCGCAGTGGGATCGCTGCTGCCCCGATCTGGGCATTTGGCCCTATGCCAGCGAGGACGGCGTGCATTTTGATTGGTCCCGCCCCAACCAGGCGTACTGGGACCGCGCTGCTGCCATGTGCCGCGCTGCCGTCGAGCACGGCATTCGTCCGGCACTCGTACTTATGTGGTGCAACTACGTGCCCGGTACCTGGGGTGCCAAGATCGCTGAGCGTTGCGGTGCCGAGGTTATGCCGCGCGAGGAGGTCCGCGCCCACGTTGCCCGCGTCGTCGAGAGCCTGGGCGAGTTCGACCCCGTCTATGTGGTGACGGGCGATACCGACTTTACCAGCGACGAGGCGATCGCCTATTACGAGGATGCCCTCGACGAAGTCGTCAAGCGCGCGCCCGAGGCGTTGCGCACCATGCATATCAACCGCGGCAACCGCACCATTCCGTCACAGTACCTGGACCGCCTGGACTTTTACATGTTCCAGCCCGGCCACAACTACGAGGGCCAGCCCGAGGCATGGCACCTGCCGCAGGACTTTACCGCCAACTATCCCAAAAAGCCGATGGTCAACTCCGAGCCCTGTTACGAGCAGATGGGTGCGTCGCGCAACGTGTACTGGCGCTTCACCGCACAGGACTGCCGCGCGAGCGTGTGGTCATCGATCCTTGCCGGCGCCAGCGCGGGTGTGACCTATGGCGCGCACGGCGTTTGGAACTGGCAGACCAGCAAGAGCCAGGGCTCGGTGCTGGGTGAGGGCTTCGATATGCCGTTCCGCTGGCAGGAGTGCCTGCAGTTTGCGGGCGTTTGGGACTTTGGCGCGATCGAGCACGTGCTTGCCGGCCTGGGCGCTACGGCTGGCGACGACGCACTTGCCGTGGTTCCGGCGCAGGAGCTGCTCGATGACGCGCGCGAGGCCATTCGTGTGGCGCGCGTTGGCGATCGCGTCGTCACGTACCTGCCGCGTACCACGGCGCTCAAGTTTAAGCTCGACGGTGCGCGCGACTGGACGGCGACGGTCCTCGACATGGAGGACAAGCGCATCGCCAAGCTGCCCGTCCGCGACAACGGTGACGGCACCGTGCGCGTGGCCCAGCATCCCTTTGAGCACGACGCGCTGCTCGTGGTCTCGCCGGCGCGTTAAGGAAAACGGAATAACGCAAGAGAAAAGGCCCGGGTGGTAGCCCGGGCCTTTTTGTATCGACACAGCCGTTGCGGTTGGTAATGGCGATTGCATACCGCCGCTCTTAACGGTAGCCCTCCCAGAGGGGAAGGGGAAAGAGGATGTCCTCGAACTTAGACCACTCGGCGGGATAGTCGATCTCGTCGGGTCGCGCCACCCAACGGCCTTCCAATCCGTACATCGCCGCCAGCGCGCACGAGATGGCTTCGGTGGCGTCGATTCCCTCGGGAACGCTCCAGTTAACATCGGGCTCGGGCTCGATAACTCCGCGCGAGCGGTCGTTGAAATACTCGTGCAGGGGGCTCTCCGTGCTCATGGCCTCGGTATTGAGCATCTGGAAGAGCATGACGAGCTCGGGCTGACTGTTGTTCTCCGCCACGAGCAGACGGCAGTATTCGGGAATCTTGGGGCTCTGGCCCTCAAATGCCCCGCCAGGATGAAAGAGGGAGAGATAGTCGTCTAAGGTTGAGCTGCGATCGTAATAGCGACGGATCACCTCGACCAAAAGCCCGTGCTTGCTGCCCACGTAGTGCAGCACGCCCGCCTGGGTGATGCCCACCTCGTCGGCTACCGCCTGGAGCGACATGCCGTTAAAGCCGCGCGCGTTGATAAGCCGCACGGCCGCCGAAACAATCTGGTCAAGGCGTTCCTGCGCCGCAGCGCTGCGTTTCTTTGCCGCGGGTGTGGGAGTTTTCTGAGTGTCCATATAAATCGCGCTGCCTTATTTAGGGCGGCTCGAGTATTGCCGCCAAATGCCTTTTGTATACCCCCATAGCTTACCTCAGCCGTTCAGCGGTTCAAAACAACCGTTTACCGCTCTTATAGGTTACTAAGTACTTAGTAAGCGTACTATACAGGTCGTGGAGTTACTTACTAGTTAGTAAGTAACAACTCAACAGACGCTCGCGAGCAGCCGTACCCCATTCCACGGCCGCCGCATCCAGCGGGTTTGACCCCTTGACCCTTGGTGCACGAGCGCCCTCGCGCATTCCATCACAGAGAGGATCTATTCCATGGCAAATCAAACCGCCGCGGCGATTGACGAGAACGCCATCGCCCCCGATACCGGAAAGCCCATGACCAAAACCGAGACATGGCGCTTTATGATCGGCTTTATCATCTTCGGAATCATGTGGATGATGTCGGGAACAATCGGCTCCAACGTCTTGTTCCCCGAGCGTTTTAACGGCCTTAATATTGGCCAGCCCGAGGCAATTCTCGCGGCGATGAACTCGGTCGGTTCGATCTTCGCCCTGTTCTCAAATCTCGTTTTCGGCGCGCTTTCCGACCACTGCCACAGCCGCTTTGGCAAGCGCACGCCGTTTATCGTTCTCGGCGGTTTTATCTGCGGCTGTGCTTTCTGGAGCACTTCGGTCGCGACCACACTTCCCATGATCGTCGCCTCCTGGTGCGTGCTGCAGATTGGCCTCAACTGCATGCTTGCCCCTGCTGTTGCCGTGCTTTCCGACCGCATCCCGCTTAACAAGCGCGGCACGCTCTCCGCATTCTATGGCGGCGGCGCAACGGCCGGCCAGTCGATTGGCACCATCATCGGTACGCAGTTCCTCTCCAACCCAGTTCCTGGCTTTATCATCGGCACGGTCTCTTGGTTGCTGACCGGTATCCTCGCCGTCATCATTTGGCCGCGCGAGAAGTCTGCCGCTCTTGACGAGGGCGAGCAGTCTGAGAAGCTCAATCTCAAGTCGCTGCTGCTCATGTTCGTTCCGCCCACCAAGAACTGCCGCGACTTTTATCTGGCGCTCTTTGGCCGTCTGCTCCTCATCTTCGGTTACTTCTGCATCAACGGCTATCAGCTCTATATCCTCGAGAAGTACATCGGTCTTCCCGTGGCAGAAGCCGGCGCAGTTCTTTCGAGTATGTCCGTCGTGATCATGGTCGTGTCGCTTGTCGCCTCGCTTACCTCGGGCGCCATCTCCGACAAGATCGGCCGCCGCAAGCCTATCATCCTCGTCGCAACGATTATGATGTGTATCGGTATCGCCCTGCCCTGGCTACTTAAGTCCGTTATCGGCATGTACGGATTTGCTCTGCTCGCCGGACTTGGCTACGGTATCTACTCTTCCGTGGACCAGGCGCTCAATGTCGATGTTCTGCCCGATAAGGAGAACGCCGGCAAGGACCTGGGCATCCTCAATATCGCCAACACCATCGGTCAGATCCTTGGTCCCATCGTGACCTCGGCAATCGTTGTCGCCACTGGCTCCTATTTCATGGCGTTCCCAATCTCCATCGTGCTCATCGCCGTGGGCTATGTGTCCATCATGCTCATCAAGAGCGCCAAGTAATTTGCCACTCTCTTTCATTCCGTCGGGCTGCGTTCGTGTTGCCCGACGGACTCCGACTATTCAATCGCTTAACTTGGAGGCGTTATCATGACTATCGTCGAGCAGTACAAGGTGTTTAAGCTCGAGCTCGCGGGCACTGCGGCCGGCAATCCCTATGTCGAAGTCGATCTGTCGGCGCGATTTGACCGCGCGGATGGCCAGGACAGCTTTGAGGTCCATGGCTTCTACAAGGGCAATGGCTGCTACGGAATCAACTTTATGCCCGAGAGTGCCGGTGTCTGGAACTACACGGTGAGCTCCAATGACCCCGAGCTCGATGGTGCCGCCGGCTCTTTTGAGGCCGTGCCCGCCACGGGCGCCAATCATGGTCGCGTGCTGCTGGCAAAGGATGTGCTCGCCCACGGAGCTCCGTTCATTACTGACGAGGATTTCAACTTTGCCTACGAGGATGGAACGCGCTACCTGCCCTTTGGCACCACATGCTATGCCTGGACCAACCAGGATGTTCAGCTGCAGGAGCAGACGCTCGAGACGCTCGCAGAGGCACCTTTTAACAAGATCCGCATGTGCGTCTTCCCCAAGTTCTACGACTATAACGTTGAGGACCCAGCGATGTATGCCTATGAAGGCGAGAAGGGCGATTTCGACCATTTTCGCTTCTATGAGCCGTTTTGGGAAAACCTCGAGCACCGCATCGAGCAGCTTGACGAGCTGGGCATCCAGGCGGATCTCATCGTTTTGCATCCGTATGACAAGCCTGAGGACTGGGGCTTCTCTCGTATGACGCGCGAGGAGGATATTTTCTACCTGACGTATGTCGCTCGTCGCTTCTCGGCATACAAGAACATTTGGTGGAGCCTTGCCAATGAGTGGGACCTTATGCCGTGGAAGCCGGCCGAGGACTGGGACCGCTATGCCCGTATCATCATGGCGAACGACCCGTATGGTCATCTGCGCAGTATCCACAATTGCCGTGAGATCTTTGACCACAGTCATCCGTGGATTACGCACGTGAGCTACCAGAGGTGCGACCTCAAGAACACAGCCGAGGACGTCACCATGCTGCGCGCGCAGTATAGCAAGCCGGTTTTGATCGACGAGGTCGGCTATGAGGGCAACATCAACTGGGGCTGGGGTAACCTGACCGCTCAGGAACTCGTACGTCGTTTTTGGGAGGGCAGTTTGCGTGGCGGTTATGTGACCCACGGTGAGACCTACGTCGACCGCGGACCCAAGCTGTGGTGGGCGCACGGCGGCAAGCTCTACGGCGATTCGCCCGATCGCATTGGCTTTTGCCGTCGCTACATGGAGGCGCTGCCGGCCGATTTTGACTGGGTGCCCGATGAGGTCGGCATCCTTGACGGTACGTTTACCTGGGATGTCACCTGTATGTCCAACGATCATGGCCACGGGACTGCCGATGTCCTTATGTACTTTGGGTTCAACCGTCCGGCGTATCGTGAGTTTGAGGGCGAGGCGGGCGCTCGTTACAAGGTGAATGTCGTGGACACATGGGACATGACGGAGGAAGAGCTTCCCGGAACCTTTGAGGGCAAGTTCCGCATCGACCTCCCTAGTAAGCAGTATATGTTGCTTCGTCTGACTAAAGTAGAGGCGTAATAATAGAGATAATCGGCTCCGGGCGCGATTTGCTGCACGACCATCATAAGGGCAGCCCCTGTGGTGGTCGCGGCGATGCGCGTTCGGGGCTATGGCACGTGAGGGGCGAATATGCAGGAGTTCTTTGGAATCGATGTGGGCGGTACGGCCGTTAAATGGGCTGTGCTGGGCGAGGATTTTTCCATCCGCGAGCGCGGGAGCCTGCCGACGGGCTTTACCACGGCTGAGGAGACCGTTTCGGCGTTGATCGGGCTCGTCGAGCCGTACCGCGAGCGCGTGAACGCCGTAGGCGTGAGCGCACCCGGCGGTATTTACGAGGGAGATGTCACGGGAACGATCCATCGCGGCGGTGCGCTCACGTTTATGGACGGCTGCCCACTGGGAAAGCTCATGCGCGAGGCGCTGGGGGTGCCGGTTGCCGTCAATAACGACGGTAAGTGCTGTGCACTCGGTGAGTATGCGGCTGGCGCCCTGCGCGGGACGCGTTTTGGCGTGGTACTCGCTATTGGCACGGGCATCGGCGGCGGTATCGTCATCGACGGCAAGGTCCTGCGCGGCGCGCACTGCTTTGCAGGCGAGTTCAGCTTCTTGCGCAACGATGTCACGACTGCCGCGAGCATGGAAAACTCCTTTGCGGGCTCGGGCGGTTGGCGCGCGCTCCGCGATGCCGCCGTTGCCGAGAAGGGCCTGCCTGCGGATTCTCCGGTGGACGGCCGCCGCGTCTTTGAGTGGATCGCGGATGGCGACATAGCGGCGCAGCGCGCGCTCGACCGCTACGCTCGCGCATTTGACGGACAGCTCATCAACCTGCAGGCCGTGCTCGACCCCGAGGTCTTTGTGATCGCAGGCGGCATCTCGTGCCATCCCGAGCTCGTCGATGCCCTGCGTGCGCAGATGCCGCTGGCCCTCGCGAGTTACGAAGGGACCCTTGCTGGCATTCCTGTGCCGCAGATAAAGGTGGCCGAGCTCGGCAACGACGCCAACCTTTACGGTACTGTCCAGGAGGCCATGCGCCTGGTGTAGCGCGAGCCAAACAAGGCTGTCGAAAAAGATAAAGGCCGGCGTGAACCGCCCCTATTTCCTTAGCACGGGAAATGGGGGTGGTTTTACTCATTGGGGACGTACTTAAATGAGCGCAGTTGAAAACACTCCTTGCCGAGCTAGAGGTCGCGCGTGCCCCTTCTGGGCCATGCGGCTCAAAATCTCGGCGTGATGTGGACGACTGGGGTCGAATTAGCAGCATTTCGAGCTTGGTTTTGATATTGAGATTGATTCTTTATTAAAATAGATTCCAGACCAATTAAGCGGCCGGGGGTTAACCGTGAGGGGCATGGGAGACACAACCGCATATCTGCGTCGGGGCATTCGGGAGATTATATGCCTGGCGCTGTTCTTCTTCACGTTTTTGGCGTGCGAGTATCTTTTTGATGTGCGCATAGCCGAGTTCGTGCCATCGAGTGAGGTCGTCATCTACGAGAGCATCGTTGTCGGCGCGAGCGTGATTGGCTTTTTCGTGCGCCCATTTCTGTACTATCGCCGTCCCCAGACGATCGATGCGACGAGCGATATTACAGGCGTGCTTTTGGTATCGGCGTTGCTGCTGATGATTATGGCAGTGCGGTTTGAGGTGGTAATTGCCGGCGGCCTGGTGGCGTGCTGCGCCCTGGGCTACTGCGGATCGACTGCCCACGCAAACTTTGCGCGACGCTTTGCGCGGACGCCCTGCTTGGCGCGCGCCGCAGCACTTTCCTATGCCATGGGCGTTCTGGTACAGGTGTTCAACCACATGGCGATGCCTGTTGGTATTCCTCAGCAGGCTGTTCTGGTCATCTGTGCGATCGCGCAGGTAGCGTTGCTCCACGGTGTCCGACGCGCCAAGCTGCGCGACGAGTCCGATCCCAACTTCGAACCCAGTGCTGCCGGGCTTTCGGTAGATGCTCTGGAATATGGCGCCAAATGGCATGACGATCCCGAGGCAAAGGCGGCATTTCGCCGCACCGTAGTTCGCCTGACCGTGGCGACAGCGTATCTTTCCGGCGTATTCGCCGCTCTCAACGCGGGCCTCACAACCCTGTATGCTACCGGAGCCGTTGATTTGGGTGACTGGCCGCGCCTGCTGCTTGTCGTGAGCTCGTTGGCCGCCGGCGCACTATTTGACCTGCACGACCGCTCGTATATGAATATCGGCATGACATGTGTCGCCATGCTGTCCACGCTTTCGTTCTTTGTGCTCATCATCGATGGCAATGGCGGCAACGAGCTTGCTGCCGCGATCATCTTTTATCTGGGCTCGGGCTTCTTTGTGGTGTTCTTTACCACAAAATTCGCCGCCATCTCACTCTATGCGCGCTGGTCATATTTTTGGCCGTGCATGGGTCGCGTCGTCAACAACGTGTGCTCGATGCTCGTGACGGCGCCGGCGGTGGCGATCATCTCGAGTCAAAACGTGCTGGTGGCAGTCGGCGCGGCGCTCGTGATGTTTGTGGGTATTGCGATTACGCTGCTGGGGCAGTTGGGGCAACGGGCCGATGATGTCGTGATGCAGGACGGCCTGCCGCTTGCCACTGATGATCTTGGTGGGGATCTTGCGCCCACATGCTCCGACTCCGAGCCCGTGGAGGCAGCGGAGCTCACGTCCGATGAACGCCTCGATGCCTTCGTCGCCACCTTTGAGCTTACAGAGCGCGAGCGCGATATTCTTGAGGCCTTGGTCGTTTCGGACCAGAGCGTTCAGGACATCGCCGCAACGCTTTTCCTTTCGCGCTCCACGCTCTACCGTCACATTTCCTCGATCAACAAAAAGACCGGCACCGCCTCGCGCGTGGCCCTTATCAACTTCTTCTGGTCCTGGACACCCAAGGACTAGCTAATCCTCCAATAAGTTGCGGTGGAATAGTCCCTAAATTAAAGTCGCGGGACCTTAAACAGGAACTATTTCACCGCAACTGCTGAGGGGATAGACTGCGGCGGCGACAGAGGCAACGGCAGCGGCGTCGGCAGCTGTGGTAGCGGTAATGGCGGCTGGCAGGGTGTTTTTCGCCTGCTTGCTACAGCAGTTCGCCGTGGCGGGCGATGTAGCGGCGTTTTGCCAGCTGGGTGAGCGCGATGTAGGCGGTGACGATGCCGATGAGCAGCGCGAAAAAGCTTGTGGGCAGCGTCATGAGGCCGAGTGCATCGGCGATGGGGCTTGCCGGCAGCCAGGTGACAAGCGCCAGGCCTAGCACGGTGAGCGCGCACAGCGCGGGCGCGGCGTGGTCGCGCGGGCTCGGCAGGCGCGGGGAGCGCAGCATGTGGATCACAAGCGTCTGCGACCACATGGACTCGACAAACCAGCCGCTTTGGAAGAGCGCAGCAAAGGTCGCTATGCCCGCGACGTTGCCCGTCCCGGCGAGCTCGGACCAGCTTGCGCCTACGGTGGCAGGGCACACCACAAAGAAGAGCGCGGCGAAGGTCACGATGTCAAACAGCGAACTCACGGGGCCCAGCTCGAGCATAAAGCCCTTGATGGACGCGGCATCCCAAGCACGCGGGCGGGCAGTCCAGGCGTCATCGACGGTGTCCCACGGCAGCGCGATGCACACGATCTCGTAGACGAGCGATAGCAGCACCAGCTGCAGAGCGCTCATAGGCAAAAACGGCAAGAACAAGCTCGCGACGGTCACGGACAGCACGTTGCCAAAGTTGGAGCTCACCGTGGTCTTGAGGTACTTGAGCAGGTTGCCGTAGGTGCGGCGGCCTTCGATGATGCCGCGCTCGAGCACGCCCAGGTCCTTCTGAAGCAAGATGATATCGGCGGATTCCTTGGCAATATCG
>JAXJCX010000059.1:0-92799 GCA_036302225.1 Collinsella sp. | reverse complement strand
CGATGGCGCCGTCTTTGCCGTCGAATTCCTGCCTGGCCAGTTTGACCAGCGCGCCGACTCCGCCAGCGAGTGCGTGCAGCTCATCAGCCAGGGCGAGCGCCCCGCCGTGCGCTCCGCCAAGGTCTATATGATCTCGGGCGCTCTGGACGAAGCCGCCATCGAGGCCATCAAGCACTACGTGGTGAACCCCGTCGAGGCGCGCATCGCCTCGCTCGACCTGCCCGAGACGTTGCACATTGAGACCCCCGAGCCCCAGCCCGTAGAAGTGCTCGACGGCTTCCGCGAGCTCGACGAGGCCGGCCTTGCCGCCTTTATCGCAGATCGCGGCCTTGCCATGGACGAGGCGGACATCGCCTTTTGCCAGCAGTACTTCCGCGATGAGGATCGCGACCCCACCATCACCGAGATCCGCGTGATCGACACCTACTGGTCCGACCACTGCCGCCACACCACCTTCGGCACCGTCCTGGACGACGTGACGATCGATGATGCCGTGGTGCAGCAGGCCTTCGACCGCTACATGGAGATGCGCCATGAGCTCGGTCGCGACGCCAAGCCCGTCTGCCTCATGGACATGGGCACCATCGGCGCCAAGTACCTTAAGAAGACCGGCGTCATGACCGATGTCGATGAGTCCGAGGAGATCAACGCCTGCACCGTCAAGGTGAAGGTCGATGTCGACGGCGAGGACCAGGACTGGCTGTTCCTGTTTAAGAACGAGACCCACAACCACCCGACCGAGATCGAGCCCTTCGGCGGTGCCGCCACCTGCGTGGGCGGCGCCATCCGCGACCCGCTCTCGGGCCGCAGCTACGTGTACCAGGCCATGCGTGTCACCGGCGCCGGCGACCCCACCGTCCCCGTGTCTGAGACCCTCGAGGGCAAGCTGCCGCAGCGCAAGCTCGTGACCACCGCTGCCGCCGGCTACTCCAGCTACGGCAACCAGATCGGCCTTGCCACCGGTCAGGTCAACGAGCTCTATCACCCCGGTTACGTGGCCAAGCGCATGGAGGTCGGCGCCGTCGTGGGCGCTACCCCGGCAAACCACGTTCGTCGCGAGTGCCCCGCCCCCACCGACAAGATCATCCTGCTGGGTGGCCGCACCGGCCGTGACGGCATCGGTGGCGCCACCGGCTCCTCCAAGACCCAGAACACCGAGTCCATCGAGACCTCGGGCGCCGAGGTCCAGAAGGGCAACGCCCCGGTCGAGCGCAAGCTGCAGCGTCTGTTCCGCCGCGGCGACGCCTGCCGTCTGATCAAGCGCTGCAACGACTTTGGCGCCGGCGGCGTCTCGGTCGCCGTGGGCGAGCTTGCCGACGGCCTGTATGTCGACCTGGACACCGTGACCAAAAAGTACGACGGCCTGGACGGCACCGAGCTCGCTATCTCCGAGTCCCAGGAGCGCATGGCCTGTGCCGTCGCCGACGGCGACGTCGAGGAGTTCATGGGCTACGCCGCCGAGGAGAACCTGGAGGCGACCGTTATCGCCGAGGTTACCGCCGAGCCGCGCATGCGCATGGCCTGGAACGGTGTCGCCATCGTCGACCTATCCCGCGAGTTCCTCAACTCCAACGGCGCGCCCAAGCACCAGGTCGCCCACGTGTGCGCCCGCAGCGTGTGGCAGCCCAGCTGGGCCGGCACCACGCTTGCCGAGCGCATGACCTCGCTTGTCACCGACCTCAACGTTGCCTCCAACAAGGGCCTTTCCGAGCGCTTCGACTCCACCATCGGTGCCGCAACCGTGCTTATGCCTTTTGGCGGCAAGACGCAGCTCACCCCGAGCTCGGCCATGGTCGCCAAGTTCCCCGTGGACGGCGAGACCACCACGGCAAGCGCCATGGCATGGGGCTTTAACCCCTACCTGATGGAGGCCGACCAGTTTGCGGGCGCCTACCTGTCCGTGGTCGAGTCCATCGCCAAGCTCGTGGCTGCCGGCTTTGAGCACAAGCGCGCCTACCTCTCCTTCCAGGAGTACTTCGAGCGTCTGCGCACCGAGGCCGAGCGCTGGGGCAAGCCCACGGCAGCCGTCCTGGGCGCCCTCATGGCCCAAGTCGACCTGGGTGCTGGCGCCATCGGTGGCAAGGACTCCATGAGTGGCTCGTTTGAGGACGAGGCCGGCGAGCTCAACGTTCCGCCGACTCTGATCAGCTTCGCTGTGGCCGTGGGCCGCGCGGCGCGCGCCGTCTCCCCTGAGTTCAAGGGCCTGACGCACCGCGTCGTCCGCATCGCCCCCGCCACCTACGGCGAGGACTACCGTCCCGACGCCCAGCAGCTGCTCGCCGCGTTTGACGCCGTCGAGGCGCTCACTGCTACCGGCGATGCCCTGGCCGTCTCCACGCCCGGCTACGGCTGCGGCGCCGAGAGCCTCTTTAAGATGTGCGTCGGCAACCAGATCGGCATCGAGCTTGCCGAGGACGTGGACGTGGAGAGCCTCTTCACTCCGCTCTATGGCAGCTTTATCGTCGAGCTTGCCGAGGACGCCGAGCTGCCCGAGGTCGCCGACGGCGTTGTCGTCGAGCCCCTGGGTACCACCGTCGAGGGCTATGTCATCGACACCGGCTCCGAGGTCATCGAGCTCGCCGAGCTCCAGGAGGCCTGGGAGAGCGGCATCGAGGGCGTCTTCGCCTACCGCAGCGCCGGCGAGACCCCCGAGGTCGAGACCATCGACTTCCGCGCCAAGGACATCCACGTGTACGGCGGCGCCAAGATCGCCCGCCCGCGCGTGATCATCCCCGTGTTCCCCGGCAACAACTGCGAGTACGACAGCGCCCGCGCCTTCCGTGCCGCCGGTGCCGAGGCCGACACCTTCGTGATCAACAACCTCACGCCCGAGGCCGTCGCCGAGAGCACCCACGAGCTTGCCCGCCGCATCCGCGCAAGCCAGATCGTCATGATCCCCGGCGGCTTCTCGGGCGGTGACGAGCCCGACGGCTCCGCCAAGTTCATCACGGCGTTCTTCCGCGCTCCCGAGGTCACCGAGGCAGTCCGCGACCTGCTCAAGGCCCGCGACGGCCTGATGCTGGGTATCTGCAACGGCTTCCAGGCTCTGGTCAAGCTCGGCCTGGTGCCCTACGGTGACATCGTCGACGCCACGCCCGATGCGCCCACGCTGACGTTCAACACCATCGGTCGCCATCAGAGCCGCCTGGTGCGCACCCGCATCTCGTCCAACCTGTCCCCGTGGCTGTCGCAGTGCAGCCTCGACGACCCCTACACCGTCGCCATCAGCCACGGCGAGGGCCGCTTTGTCGCCAACGACGAAGTGCTCGCCCAGCTGATCGCCAACGGCCAGGTCGCCACGCAATACGTGGGCGAGGACGGCAAGCCCAGCATGGATCTTTCCGTCAACCCCAACGGCTCCGTACTCGCCATCGAGGGCATCACGAGTCCCGACGGCCGTGTCCTGGGCAAGATGGGCCATGCCGAGCGTCGCGGCGACAACCTGTACCGCAACGTGCCCGAGCATGTCCCCGGCGACAAGTTCATGCCAATCTTTGAGAGCGGCGTAGCCTACTTCGCCTAAACCGTTCCCATCGGGTACAATCCCCTCGGGTAACAACACCCGCCACCGGCACCCCCGGTGGCGGGTTCTTTTTTGCTTTGCGCGTATAGGAGAAGGACATCATGGAAAGCCGCAAGCCACATCTCGCCACCCTGCCCGGACTCATCCTGGGCTGCCTCGTTTGCTGCGCGCTCTGGGGTTCCGCCTTCCCCTGCATCAAGATCGGCTACGGCCTCTTTGGCATTCCCGCGCACGATAGCGCCTCGCAGCTGCTCTTTGCGGGCTTGCGCTTCACCCTTGCCGGTATGCTGGTCATTGTTGGCATGAGCGTGGCCCAGCGCCGACCGCTCGTTCCGCAAGCGCACGATATCAAGCCCATCTGCATCTTGTCGCTCTTCCAGACCATCGGCCAGTACTTCTTTTTCTACCTTGGTCTCTCGCGCGCCAGCGCCATGTCGAGCTCCATCATCGAGGCCAGCGCCAACTTCCTAGCCATCCTCTTTGCCGCCTTGGCGTTTCGCACCGAAAAGCTCAACGCGGCCAAGGTGCTCGGCTGCGTACTGGGCTTTGCCGGTGTCGCGCTCGTCAACCTTTCGGGCGCGGACGGCACCTTTGGCTTTACGCTCGACGGCGAGGGCTTTATCCTGGCCTCCACCGTCGCGGGCGCCCTTTCGACCTGCTTGATTGGTATCTTCTCGCGCAAGCACGACGGCGTCTTGCTTGCCGGGTGGCAGTTCTTGGTCGGCGGCCTGGTCCTCACCGCCATCGGCTTTTTGATGGGTGGCGCGCTCTCCCCCACGGCGATTGCCCCCGCCATCGCGCTCATCATCTACATGGCGCTTATCTCCGCGGTCGCCTACTCGCTGTGGTCGCGCCTGCTTGCCGTCAATCCCGTCAGCCGCGTCTCGGTCTTTGGGTTTATGAACCCGGTATTCGGCGTGCTGCTGAGCGCACTGCTACTTGGCGAGGGTGCTGGCACGAGCCCCGTCACCGTAATCGTGGCCCTGCTGTTGGTCTGCGGCGGCATCATTATCGTCAACAGGCCCAAAAAAGCTTAACGAACTGCCCTTATTTAGCAGAGGGGATTCATGTACTTTAGCTTAATGGAGTACATCGGTGAGCTGAGGGCCGCCACGCACGCAAGCGTGCACCCCTTTTCCTAGCGTATCTGGACGCCGGCTTTCTTTTTCTCGGCCTTGACGCGGTAGAGCTCCGCATCGGCAGCGCGAAGTAAGTCTTGCCAGGTATCGACGCCGTCACCGACCCGTGCGTAGCCGATGGACATCCGCAACAGATACGGCACCTCGGCGCGCGCGAGCTCGTCGTTGATTGCCGCGCACAGACGTATGATGTCCTGTTCCGCTGCCGCCTTTTGAAGGACTACGAACTCATCGCCGCCATAACGTGCGATAAAGCTGCCAGACGCCGTGCAGACCTTTTTGAGCGCAGCAGATAAGACCTGAAGAGCATGATCACCCTCCACATGTCCATAGCGATCGTTAATCTGCTTAAAGCCGTCAGCGTCCATCATGAGAAGATACACATCGTCCGTATGACCAACATTTGAGAAGAGCGACAGCATATAGGTCTCAAAACGGTTGCGATTGTTGAGGCCAGTCAACGGGTCGGTCGAGATGAGCTGCTCCTGGCAGATGATATAGAGCAGCAACATGCTAATCATTATGCCGACACAAAGGCCAGGCACCGAGTATACGATCTGAAAGGTACCGCCCACCAGGGCCGGAATGGCGAAAAATGCTAAGGTTCGATAGATAGCCTTCGTCTGCAGGCTCTCGACCCTGCGAGATTGCACAAACGCATGCAGGGACGTATGTATAACGTAACAGTAGCTGACAATGGGCTGGATCATATAGGCAAAGCCGCGACGATACACGCCCTGCGAATCGATATAGAACAGGGCGTGCGTCCAGTAACTGGTAAAAGCCAGCACGACCACCAGAGCCGTAGGCAACGTTACAAGCACCACCCTATAGCGCGAGGTCACAAGGTGAGAACCCTGCATCGTCTCGGAATAGATAAACCAAATGAGACACGCGATGGCGAAGAGCGAAAACGAAACCGCGTTGGAAATCCAGTTGGCTGCAATGCCCAACGTGCCGTCCACACCATCCGAAAGCGTCCAGATCATATCGAAGAAAATGTAGGCAGCAGACGTGTAGCCCAGCATGCTAAACAAAAGCTGCTGGGTGCTCGAGAACAGGGAGCGACGGCTTCGTACGGCAAGCCCGATAAGAACAATCATGCATAGCAGGAATATCTCAATCTTGAGTGCCTTAACCACTAGACGCCCTCCCTTCAATATCCAAGTGGTCAGAATCGCCCGATTCGTGTCTGGGCAATAAACGCCCCTTTCTCCGCAGGGGTAAGGGGAATAATAGCAGAGCGCCCGAACGTCACTGCAAGACAGCTCTCGTTCGGGCGCTCAAACGGCGCGAGTTGCACGCCGGAATCATTGATGGGTATCGATTGCTACTCGCCATCGATGTCGGCCGCGACAGCCTCCTCGATGGCCTCGACACCGGCAGGCGACAGGTCTTCCTTGCTCTGGCAGAACTTCTTATCGACCCAGCCGGTCAGAATCGGGGCCATGATTGCCGTGATGATGACGGCAGTGGCGATCTGCGCATACGCGGTGGGCGCAAGCTCGGCATAGCGCGGAGCGACCTCGGCGAGGGCGACCGGCGTGGTCATGGCCGTGCCGGCAATGGTGGAACATGCCACAGCCGCCTTACCATTGCCGCCACACAGGCGCTCGAAGGCAAAGGTAATGGGACCGACGATAAAGAGCGTGATGAGGCCCAGCAGGATGCCCGAAATACCGCCGGTGATAAAGCTCGAAAGGCTCATGGACGCACCGAGCTGAAAGCCGATAACGGCGATCGCGGGATTGGCGCCGGGGACCAGCAGATTCTTGATAAACGGGAACAAGTTGCCCAGGACCATGCCGATAACAAGCGGCAGGATGGATCCGATGATGGTGCCGACGGGGATGTTGGCGAGACCCGAGACACCGAGGATGATCATCGTGACGGCGGGGCCGGCCGTAAAGAACAGGATACCGACAGCGCCCTGCTCGGACTCATCGCCGAACTCGCCCATGATGCCCGTATAGAGCGCCATGTTGCAAAACGTGATGCCGCCGATGATAGACACGGAGCTCAGGCCCAGGAAGTTATCGTTAAAGAAATATGCCACACCCAAGCCAAGGGCGGCCGCAACAACAAGCTTGGGGATCAGTACGACGATGCCGGTCTTGATAGCGCCCGGCGTGGACTTAAAGCTGATGCCGGCGCCCACAAACAGCAGAATTGCGGCGACGATGGTGTTGGAACCACCGCGACAGGCGGCGGTAAAGAAGCCGCCGATCTCGAAGACCTGCGGGCAGAAGGTATTGAGCAAAAGACCGACGATCATCGGGTAGATCATGATGTCACCCGGGATGCGCGGTACTTTGAATTTCTTTTGCTCGTTGGCGGTCGCTTCCTGTGCCATGAAACCCCCATTTCCGCTGACGCAGAACAAAAGCCCACGTCGCGCTTTGCTACAGTAAAGTTTGACCATGGTACCAGAAGAAGCAGACCGGCTTGGTGAGAAATTCGATTCGTCGACCGGGACGGTAAGCGCGCCCTTTGCTTTTATACAAGACTCAAAACGATATAGAACACGATGCCCGAGACGCAGCACCACAACATCGACTTTGTCTTGATTGCCACCGCCACGACGCCGGCAGCCACAATCCAGGGAATCAAGCCCTGCCACAGGCCGGCGTCAAAAGCGCCAGGGCTTATCAAATCGTTAGCAACCAATGCCGCACGGCGCGCCTATCGCAACATAGGTAAGCATCCCCGGCCAGGCGGTTTTAACGATTTTGAGCACCATAGCGTTCCTCGTCCCGACAAGCTTTCCGAGCCGCATTCAACGACACGGCAGAATCATCGCCCGACAGCAACCGAGTTCACCTACAATTGCCACCGGATCGAAAGACACAGCTTTTTAGGAAGTCATTATGACAGCTATCGATCGGGGCCGGGCGACCGCGACCTTCAAACGCTATACCGATGCCTACGATGCCGCCAATCCGCGTATCGCGCTCAAAATCGAGCATACGTACCACGTTGCCGAGGCATGCGATGCCGTAGCGCGCGAACAGGACTGGTCACCGCAGGACATTGACCTAGCTTGGCTTTGCGGCCTGCTGCACGATATGGGCCGCTTTGAGCAGCTGCGACGCTGGGACACGTTTAAGGATGCCGAGAGCATGAGCCATGCGGCGTTGGGCGTCGAGGTTCTCTTTGGCGAGAGCCCCGACGACGCACCTGCCACAACAAGCATCCGAGATTTTATCGAGACCGACGAGTACGACGAGCTCATTCGCGTGAGCATCGCCTATCACAGCGATTTCCGTCTACCCGCGCAGCTCGACGAGCGCATGCGGCGCTTCTGCGATATCGTGCGCGATGGCGACAAGATCGACATTATGCGCACCATCGCCGACAGCACCGTCGACACCATCCTCAAGGCGGACGAGAAGACGTTTCTCGGCAGCCGCTTCTCGTCGCCAACACTTGCCGCCTTTGACGAGCGCCGCTGCGTCGCACGCGATGAACGCAACGAGCCCGCAGACTACCTGGTGGGACTCATCTGCTTTATGTTTGAGCTCGTCTATCCAGCGAGCCGCGCGCTAGCGCGCGAGCAGGGCGATATCTACCGCCTGCTCGACGCACCCTTTGGCATTACGCACCCCTTTACCGATCCCGCCACGCAAGCGACCTGGGAGCGCCTAAAGAACGAGATACGCGGCTGGCTGGCGCGCGCCTAGCGCTCAAGCTGGGCCAGCAGCTCCTCGACGACCTCGACGGCATCACCGACAACCTTGTACTGGGCAGCACCAAAGATGGGGGCATCCGGGTCCTCGTTGATGGCGATAATGCACTCCGCCCCACCGATGCCGGCAAGATGCTGGATGGCGCCCGAAACACCGATACTCACGAGAAGCTTGGGCGAAACCGATACGCCCGTCTGGCCAATCTGATGGCGATACTCCAACCAGCCGGCCTCCACGACAGGTCGCGTGCAGCCAAGCTCGGCTCCCAGAGCCTCGGCGAGCCTTCGCATCAGCGGCAGGTTTTTCTTAGAACCAATGCCGCGACCCACCACGACCAGGCGCTCGGCATCGGCAATTGATGCCTGCTGCCCCCACTCCTCGGCGGGAATCGAGATCTCGACACGAGCCTTAGCATCATCCGCAAGTGATATCTGGGTGATCGTGCCGGAGCGGCCGTAGTCAAAGTCGGACGCTTTAAAGATGCCGGGACGCACCGTTGCCATCTGGGGACGATGATTGGGACAGATAATGGTGGCCATCAAGTTGCCGCCAAACGCCGGGCGGGTCTGCTGCAGCAGCCCCGTCTCCGTATCCATCGAAAGTACGGTGCAGTCAGCCGTAAGGCCCGTCTGCAAACGCACGGCAACGCCGGGTGCCAGTTCGCGGCCAAAGGCGGTCGCACCGTACAGAATGGCCTCGGGCTTGCGCTCTGCCACCAAATCGCAGATCAGCCGGGCGTAGATCTCAGCATCGTTCTGGCGTAGACGCTCGTCGCGACAGACCAGGACCTCGTCTGCACCGGCGCAAACCAGATGCTCCAGGTCACCGAGAGAACCCTCGGGGCCCATACCGACCAGCGTCACCAGACGGCAGCCGCGAGCATCGGCAAGCTCGCGGCCCTTGCCCATGAGCTCATAGGCAACGGGATTCACCGTATCGTGCTCGTCGGTCTGCGCGAATACCCAAATGTCTCGATATGCATCAAGGTCCACCGCACCAGCGGCCTCGTCGCGCTCGATCGAAATGGCATTGACGGGGCAGGCATCGACGCACCCACCGCATAGGATGCAGCCGTCGGTTACGCGGGCGCAACGGTTGGGCCGCTCGCCTTCCACTACGATGCCGCCCGAGGCACAGGCGCGAACGCAGCGACCGCAGCCGATACAGGCTTCGCTATCGATAATCAGTCCGCTCATCTATGCCATCCCCTCGATAATCTTGGCAAGTTTTGCCGCCTGCTCGGACGCCGTTCCGTCAACGGCCTCGCACGTTTGGTCGCGGTCGGGCACAAACGATCGCACGACCTGTGTCGGCGAGCCGGCAAGGCCACAGCGCGCGGGGTCGGCATGCACGTCGGCAGCGTTGACCACGCGCACGTCCGCCTCCTCGGCCGCACGAATACCGGCAATGCTCGGCATGCGCAGTTGGCCAATCTCCTTGGCAGTCGTCATCGCGCATGGCATCTCAAGATAGACCGTCTCCTCGCCGGCATCGCAGCCGTGAACAAGCGCCAGTGAACCACAGGTCGTAAAGCCCGCGCTCTGCACGCAGCTCACGTCGGTCACGCAGGGAATCTCAAAGGCACCGGCAAGCTCGGGACCAATCTGGGCCGTATCGCCGTCCACCGCCATCTTGCCGCAGATGAGCAGGTCGAAGTCCTCGTCGAGTGCCTCGATGCCGCACTTGAGGGCATAGGTGGTTGCCAGGGTATCGGCACCCGCAAAGGCGCGATCGGTTAGCAGCAGTGCGTCATCGGCGCCTCGGGCGATGCAGTCGCGCAATAGCGATTCGGTCGCGGGGATGCCCATCGACACCACCGTTACGCGCACGTCCATGCCAAAGCCGATAAAGTCGTCCTTCAGCGCCAGCGCGCATTCCAAAGCGCTCGCGTCAAAGGGATTAATGACCGCCTGCTTGCCATCGCGCACGATGGTATTGGTCTTGGGGTCCATCTTGACCTCAGTGCTGCCCGGCACCGCCTTGACGCACACCACCATATGGAAATCGCTCATCTTCACGCGCCCCCTTTCTGGACGAGCTCATCCAAGAGCTTCTCCGAAAACAGGTTACCGCGGCCCAACTGCCCGGCAGGATCGAGCTGGAGCTTGAGCCGCGCCGACTCGACCATGGCCTCGTGACCGTACATCGTCTCCAAGAAGTCCGCCTTGATCTTGCCGACGCCGTGTTCGGCGGAGACGGCGCCGCCCATGGCCGTGACCTCGGAAGCCCACTGGGCAAAGAGTTCTCCGCCACGGCGGTAATCCTGCGCATCGCGCGGCAGAATGTTCACATGCAGATGGTTGTTACCGATGTGCCCCCAGGCGGCAGATTCAAGCCCGCTTTCGGCCAACGTGCGGCGATAAAGGGCGATGACATCGGCCAAGCGTGCGTTGGGCACCGACATGTCCGAGCCCAGTTTGGTGATGGTGGGATCCGTGCGGCGACGCTCGTCGATAAGCATATTGACGCTCTCGGGGACCGCATGGCGGAAGAACCGCTGGCACTCGCGATCAACCTCGGTGCGCGCGACCCATGTCGCATCGTCGCGGCCACCCGCAAACTCGAGCACCCATCCCAGGTGGTACAGTTCCTCGGTCGCCTGGGCCTCGTCATCGCAGTCGAGCTCCACGTACACACAGACCTTGGCCTCTTTGTCGAGCGCCGGCAGCGAGGCAAACGCCGTCGACTGCTCGCGCTGGCGACGTAGAATATCCAGGGCGCCAGCGTCGAAGTACTCGATGGCAGCCGCATGGGACAGGACGGGACGCACGGAATCGGTAAAGGACACGGCCTTGTCTTCGCTATCGAAAAAGCAGCTCACACCCCAAACGACCGCAGGCGCCGCCTGCAGGGCAATCTCGAGCTCGGTGATGACGCCGAGTGTGCCACACGCACCGATAAACAGATCGATGGCATCCATATCGTCAGCGACGAAATAGCCCGAAGCATTTTTGGTCTTGGGCATGGTGTAGTCGGGAAGGTCGAGCTCGAGCGTGCGGCCCTGCACCGTGACGAGCGAAAGGCGACGACCCTGTGCAAAAACCTCGCCGCGGTGAAGCTCGAGCAGGTCGCCATCGGCCAGCACGACATGAAGGCCCGTGACGTGAGGGCGCATGGGGCCGTAAGCGTAGCTACGGGCGCCGGAAGCGTTGCATGCCGCCATGCCGCCCAGACAGGCAGATGCCTCGGTGGGATCGGTAGGAAAGAATTGCTCGGGGGCTTCCTGGAACTCCTCGTAGGCCTCAAGCGATGTCTGGTCCCAGCCGGCAGTCGGCAGCACTTTCTTGCCCAGTTGCTTGCGTAGCTCAGACAGCACGACGCCGGGCGCCACACGCAAAAGAAAGCGGCCCTGCTCATCGCGGCGAATGCCTAGGTAGCGATTCATACGGGAAGTATTGAGAATGTGACCGCCATGAGGCACGGCGCCGGCGGCAAGACCGGTCCGGGCGCCCTGAACCGTCACCGGGACACGCTCGGCATGGAGCTTTTTCAAAATGGCGCGGACCTCTTCCTCCGTTGTCGGAAACGAGATGCTCGAGGCCTCGCCCGATGTGCGAGACTCATCGCGGCCATACTCTTCGAACTCGTCGGTGAAGGGTTTGATAGTTGCCGACACGCGAACCCCCCCCCTTTAGCTAACTACAGTATTTGCAGGGAGATGTTACCGCATCGTTTCGTCGACGTGTTCGAGACCGTCTCCATAATTGGCGATTTTTACGTTCGTGCAATTCGGCGAGCGGCAAGGTTTCCTCGGCAGACGATGCTTTTGACACATGTCGCTTTACCGCCAGCGACCACGCAATTGTCGCTCGAAAAAAGTTGAAGTTATTTTTGCCATCTTTTACCTGCGGAGATGTCAATCCGTCAAGCATTTGGTCAGAAATTGGTCAAGTAGTGACTGATACGGTCGGCATCGACAGCCAAAACCAATGGAAGTTTTGGCCCCAGAAGCAGGGAGGTTCCCATGGCATATTACTGGCCCCAGTACGGCGTCGCCATCGAGGTCGACGACGATCCCTATCTCCTGCCTTTCGACGAAGAGGCGTTCCCCGATACGGCGGTCTACCACGTCACCACCGATGTTATCTGCGACCCCGAGTCGTTCTCGGCGCTCGCCCACCACATCGCGCGTATCCACAACATCGAGCTCCCTCACGACTTCGACGAGCTCATCTACTCGCGCCGCCTGATGCTTCACATGCTCTTTGGAGCGGACCCGTCCACGTTCGCACGCGTCTACACCACCAAGGACGCCGCATGAGTGCAAAGAAGCCGCCCCGCCTTGCAGGACTGGGGCGTCGCAAGAAGCTCGTCGTTGTCTGCCTGGCTATCGTCTGCGCCCTCATCGCCGTAGGGCTATACGCCTGGCAGTCGCAGCCCGTGCCCGAAGCAGGCGCCTCAGTCACGACGGCAGAGGGTAAATCGCGCCAAGAAATCCAGGATGAGCTCGATGCCATCGTCCGCGACAACATGATGACGATCTCGGTCGCGCCGGTCGCACAGCTGCAGGAAGGCGGCAAGTTGCGCGTCAACGTGCAAAACGTCCAAGACAACAAGTTTCCCCAGCGCTTCCGCGTAATTCAAAACGACGAGACCATCTATGAGTCCGGTGTGGTCGAAGCCGGCAAGACGGTTGAGACCTGCCCCGCCGGCGATATCCAAGAAGGCGAGGCATATATCGAGATTCAGGCACTCGATGCCAAGACCTACGACACCCACGGCAATCCGACGCGCGTCAAAGTGCGGGTGGCCCAGGCAGAAGGCTAGTGGCCGACGCGCTCGCAGGGGCCGCACCCTGTCCCCATTCGTCCAACCATCACGGAAACAGTCCGTGACGAGTAGAAAGGATCGATTATGAACACACCCATGAACCTGAGCGGAGCCAGGGCATTCGCCGTGGGCGCAGGGCTTACGCTCGCACTTGCGATGGGCGCCGCGCCAACGGCAGCCATGGCAGATGTGCGCGTTGGAACCACCGATGTGACGGTGAAGGCCGACATTAGCAATGTTTCGTTTAAGGCGCCAACGGTCATCCCCTTTGCCGCCAACGCCGACGGAACGCTTGTAGGACCCTCCGACAAGACGATTACCATCGACAACCTCTCGGCATATGGCATCCACGTCACTAACATGAAGGTCACGGCCAAGAACGACTGGACAATCGTTGCAGACGCAAAGACGGGCTCGGCCCAGAACTCCATCGATTTTAAGCTTGGCCCCGATAAGGCAGAAAAGGATGCCAGCTCGGCGACTCAGACTACAGGCCTCGATCTTTCCAAGGACGTAAGCTTCGACATGAAGTACCAGGGCATTGCCGATGGAACGGACAAAATCAAGCTCAATGTGAGCGGCCACGTCGCCCGCGTCACGCGTGACATCTACCACGCCACCGGCACGGGAGATCAAGTGGCAAGCATCACCTGGACGGTCGAGCCCGGTGCGCACGCCACGTCCTAAGGCGCTTGCACTGGCCGCCATCGTCGGCATCTTGGCGTCCGCACCTGCCATGGCCTTTGCTCAACAAGAGCAAGCGCAGGCGGCCACAGAAGTGACCGTCGACCTTTCGGGCCTTAATCGCGGCAGCCGTCACGAGCCGCTCGCTCAGACGAGCGACACCCGGCAACTCATTGCGGTGGGCGCCGCCACGGTGGGAGCAGGACTGACGTGCCTTGGCCTGCACATCAAACGCAACCAATAGCCAAGCATAACCGGAGTACGCGGAATAGATAGGAGAACCATGGCACCCAAAAACCTTTTGCCCGTTGCCGCGCTCTGCAGCGCACTGGCGAGCGGTATGCCTCTCGCCGCTTGGGCGACGCCCGCCACGGCAAACTCCTTACCGCAAGCTCTGAACCCCGTGACGGATTCGTCGGGTATCGTCGCCTGCCAACGTTTTTCGCTCGCACACGCCACGGTCCGAACCTCGGGATGCCTTCACCGCAATACGGTCGACGCGATAGTCGTGGATATCAAGCGACCGAACAAGGAGAACGGCCCCCAGACAGGTTATGCCATCTGCACATGGAAATCGGCTGCAGTCGACGCCGATGGCGACCCATGCGACCTCGAGCTGCGCATCGATATTGACTCGGTCGATGACTCGGCGAACGGGGCGAAGGTCGCCTTCGACAGCGCGGCCTATGAAGAAGAAGGAGGAGGTGTATGCCTGGGCTGCGTTCCCTCGAATGTCGATGGCGCGCAGCCCATCATCTCCTTTACGGCGTCGCTGCGACTGACCAAGGCGGACACCGAAGCCATCGCAACGGGAGATGTGCCTTTGCTGTTCTACGCTGGCGACGCGGACGACCAAGAGGCTCAAAGCAATGGACAGAAGGGTTCGCTTAACCTCACGCGCGGATCAGAACCCGCCCCCATCAATATCGATACCCAGGAGCCGGGCGTGCAGCGCATTCTCGCCGATCCGGCGCTGCTCCAAATGACATGGCACGGAGTGGGGTCCGTCGGGATTGCTGCTCCCATATCGAGCGATAATGACAAATCCCCCAAAGACGAGATCGCAGACGCACCGGCGCATGTTGACGATGCAGACGACGCGCCATCAGAAGACAACGCTACGGCTCCTCTCGAGAAGCCAGGCGGCACCGCCACCGAACTAGGCAATCCCCAACCGAAAGACGGCCTGGACTTTGCCGCTCCCCCAGATGTCGACGAAGGCAACTGTTGCATGATGGTCGCGCTCGACCACACGGAAACCGTCGATGCCGCAAGCATTGAGCCAGTCGCTGCCAATGCGCCCCGCCGCAAAAATATCCTCATCGCGTTCCCCAATACCGTCGAGCTCGTCTTTTTGCCTTCGGGTGAAGTCGTCGCGCCTACGGCACTTACAGCAGTGGGAGCAAGGAGCGCATCGAACGATATCCAAGCTATCTCGGCACTTGATGCCACAACGACCGCCAAGCTACACCTTTATTCCGTTGCAGCAGACGGAACGCGAACCGAAGAATTCGACGGAACCAAGCTTTTGGTTCCGCGTCGCATCGGTATCCAAGAAGACTTCCCCTATCAAATGGAACTTGAAGGGTTCGATCGTGCACGAGATGCCGACATCATTGCCGCAGCCATCGCATCCCCGCAGCACCTTATGACGCTGCGCTTCGACTTTAGCCCCGTCCTGTCCTAGACCGCTAACCGCCGCTTGGCTCGGATACTGAGCGCTCCCCTCCCCGTTCTGCTACGATTGCCGCGTTGGCATCAATTACAGGAGGGTTCATGCCGGGTTTAGGAACGATCATCAACGTCGCGCTTTTGATCGCGGGCGGTCTGCTGGGCCTCATGGGTGGGCGCTTCATTACGCCCCGCATCCAAGACACGCTCATGAAGGCGTCGGGGTTGTGCGTTCTGTTTATCGGCCTGGGCGGCACCATGCAAAAGATGCTCGTTATCGATGGGGAGGCATTGGCGACCACCGGCACCACCATGCTTATCGTCTCATTTGCCCTCGGTTCGCTCATCGGCGAGGCCATCAACCTGGAGGCCGCCATCGAGAACCTCGGCGAATGGCTCAAGCGCAAAACCGGCAGCGAGGGTGACAACGAGTTCACCAATGCCTTTGTCTCGACATCGCTCACCGTGTGTATCGGCGCCATGGCCATCGTAGGATCGATTCAGGACGGTCTGCTCGGCGACTGGTCCACGCTTGCCCTGAAGGGCGCGCTGGACTGCATCATCGTCTGCACTATGACAGCCTCGCTTGGCCGCGGCTGCATCTTCTCGGCCCTGCCCGTTGCCGTATTCCAGGGCACGATCACGCTTTTTGCCGGCACACTCTCCCCCATCATGACCACCGCAGCCCTCGACAGCCTTTCGCTTGTGGGCTCCATGCTCATCTTCTGCGTCGGCGTTAACCTTATTCGGCCTCAGACCTTCCGCACGGCCAACATGCTCCCCTCCGTCGTCGTGGCGGTCATCTACGCCCTCCTGTTCTAAATCTATCTACGCAGTGGAATCTCGAACATCTGTTTGATGCTGTGCTATGATATGAGGTCACCGTAGCTGCGTTCGAGAGGAGGAGCGGTGGCCGACCAGGACGTCAAGATGCTCATCGAGCGCATTATGGCCGAGGCCCGGACCCATCAGTCCGCCCGCTTCTCAAACGAAATCTATGCTGACGAGCCGATTCTCAAGACCGGTCGTCAGATGCAGAACTTCCTCCCCGACCAGTACCGCAAGATGCGCGAGATATCACGCTGGCAAGAGGATCCCAAAGGCGGCGCGGGACGTTGGCTATCGGAGGCGGAGCTCTTTTACCGCCAAGGCCTGCTGATGGCCGACTTCGAGGACGATTGCCCCTACAACGGCACCTTTAAGTCGTACTTTCCCACCTACAATGCCATGAGCGATCGACAGTTGCGCGGCTACTTTACCTGGCGTGCCCAAGTGCGCCGCGGCAATATCGAGGAGACATCGACCTCGTTTGCTTTTCTTTATCTTTACGAATTGATCTGCGGCATTGGCGTTGATGACCCGCTCGATGGCTTTAGCAAGATCAAGGCCTTTTGGGATGCCTATCGCGCCTTTGAACCCGGCATCGATCGGTTCGCACGCGTGTGGCTGCAGGACTACGCCGTGTTCCATGAGCTCGACCCCAAGCTGCTTCGCGACTCTAAAACCGTCGCATTCGACAACGCCCTCATCGAGCTGCGCCGCGCAGCGCAAGACCTTGTACCCGCACCGGCGCCGTCGGACCTGCCGCCTGCGCGTCGTAAGACCTCCGAGCCCACGCTTCCCCTTCCGCCCGATGGGGCGCATGAGGAGCGGCTCATGGCTGCCATCGACGCACTCTCGACGTACAACCTGAATAACTCACGGCTCGACCGTTCCCACCATCGCGACCTGCGCCACGTGGCATGCGCCGTGTATGTCCGTATGGCGCGCTACTATGACACGCACCGAAAGACTGGCATCGTAGCGAGCTTGTTTGGGGAGGAGACGGCCATGCCCTACACCATGTTTGCCTCGGCCGTGTTCTTTGCGCCCGAGCGCCACGAGGACTGCGAATATCGCCTAGACCCCATTCACATCTACCGCTGCCAGAATGGCTTTTGGGAATGCATGCGGATTCACGGCAGCAGGCAAAAGAGCAGCAAGCTCGGCGAGATGATGCGCGCTTGTGATCAGCGCCTGCGCTTGGCACTGGATCCCGGCCATCCCCTTAAGGAAGAGAAGGTTCCCAAATATCTGGCTAAGATTATCGACGACGAGATCACGGCATGGCTTTCATGGGATGCCGCGCATCAGCCCGTCAAGATCGATATCGACCTGAGCCAGCTGGGGCACATTCGGAGCGCCGCCGCACAAACGCGTGAAGCGCTTTTGATTGATGAGGAGCGCGAGGATGATGTACCTATGGAAGCCGAGGCGACGCTTGTCGAGCAACCGAACACCGAGTCTGCGCCCAGCATGACCGCCGGACCTGGCGAGATGGCCACACGGCAAGACGAACCCGACGAGCCGACTGTCTCCACCGAAGAGTTTGGCGTCGTGGCACCGCTCCTCGTGTCTATGCCCGCGCCCGTAACGCCCGCGTCTGCCGAAGCTGCGAACAAACTCGCGCCCGCCGCAGATGCCTTCCTTCGCGCGCTCCTCGAGCGGAACACGGCGCAGGCCACATTGGCGGTGGCACAGTCGGGCAAGAGTGAGGACATGCTCGTCGATAGCATCAACGAAGCGCTCTTTGACCTGGTGGGCGACACCGTTATTGAATTTGGCTCAGCAGGACCGCAGATTATCGAGGACTACGAAGCAGACGTGAGAGGATACCTAGACCATGAGTGATACCGCATCCACAGCGCCCCGCGTGCCCAAGCGCGTCGCCGCCGTCATTCTCAACTCGCTCAAGGGCGGCGTTGTCCCGCGCATCGGCCTTCCTTACATCACCGTAGGGCGCGAGGTCGAAATCCGCGCCCTGCTCACCGATCTGAGTCTCATCGCCGACGGCGGCGCGAGCTTCCGCTTTCTGGTCGGTCGTTACGGCGCCGGCAAGAGCTTTTTGCTCCAGACCATCCGCACGCACGCCATGGGCGAGGGATTCGTCGTCGCCGATGCCGACCTATCCCCTGAGCGCCGCCTGCAGGGCGGCCAGGGACAGGGCCTTGCCACCTACCGCGAGCTCATCCGCAACATATCGACCAAGACGCGCCCCGAGGGCGGTGCGCTCAACCTTATCCTGGATCGCTGGGTCGCCTCGTGTACCGATGCCGACGAGTCTGCCGTCAATGCCCAACTGGCCCCGCTCGAGGAAATGGTCCACGGCTTCGACTTCGCCCGCATGCTCCGCCGCTACCGCACGGCCGTATCTGAGGGCGACGAAGAAGCTATGAGCCGCGTGACCAAATGGATTCGCGGCGAGTACCGCACCAAGAGTGAGGCACGCGCCGAGCTGGGCTCCTCGACCATCATCAGCGATGACGACTGGTACGACTACGTTAAGCTCATTGCGCGCTTTTTGGTCTGCAGCGGCTACAAGGGCATGCTGGTGCTCATCGACGAGCTCGTGAATCTGTATAAGATTCCCAACGCCATCACGCGCCAATACAACTACGAGAAGATCCTGACCATGTACAACGACACGCTCCAGGGCAAGGCGCAGTACCTGGGCATGATCATGGGCGGCACGCCAACCTCCATCGAAGACCGCCGCCGTGGCGTGTTCTCCTACGAGGCCCTGCGAAGTCGACTCGCTCAGGGCCGCTTTGCACGCGAGGACCTTAAGGACATGCTCGCGCCCATCATCCGCCTGCAGCCACTCACCTACGAGGAATTGCTGGTGCTGATCGAAAAACTCATGCAGATCCATGCCGGATACTTTGGCTGGACGCCCACGCTTACCGAGAACGACTTGGTAGACTTTCTCAAGATTGAGTTTGGCCGCGTGGGAGCCGATACGCACCTGACGCCGCGTGAGGTCATCCGTGACTTTATCGAGCTGCTCGATATCCTGTGCCAGAACCCCGATGCAAACGTGGCCGAGTTGCTGCAAAGCGTCGGCGGCGACGCGCTGGCACCGGCAGCCGCAACAGGCGACACCGGCACCGCAGACGGCGACCGCAACTTCGCCGAATTCACCATCTAACCTGCCAAAAAGGGACAGGTCTATTTTGGCAGCTTTTATCTGCACAAACGTTGAGACGGCAATGCAGCAAACCATTGCCAGCCGCGTTGAGAGATTCGTTTTTGAGAGGAGGCCCCGTGAACGCCTTTGACCGCTACGCCCCGTTTATCCAGGATTTCATTTACTCCCACGATTGGGAGAGTCTGCGCTCCATCCAGGTTGCGGCGGCAGATGCCATCTTCAACACGCAAGACAATGTGCTCCTGACGGCATCCACGGCATCTGGCAAAACCGAGGCGGCCTTCTTTCCCATCCTGACCGAGTTTTGGGAGAACCCGCCCGCGAGCGTGGGCGCCCTCTACATTGGCCCCCTCAAAGCACTCATCAACGACCAGTTTGTTCGCCTCAACGATCTATGCGAAGAGGCCGATATCCCGGTCTGGCACTGGCACGGCGATGTCTCGCAGTCGCACAAGGCAAAGCTCATCAAAAAGCCGAGCGGTATCCTACAGATTACGCCCGAATCACTCGAGGCACTCCTGATCCACAAGCACATGGCAATCCCGCGTATGTTCTGCGACCTGCGCTATGTGGTCATCGATGAGGTCCACTCGCTCATGCGCGGCGACCGTGGCGGGCAGACGCTCTGCCTTATCGAACGTCTCTCGCGCATGGCTGGCGTGCAGCCTCGCCGAATTGGCCTTTCGGCTACCATCGGCGACCCCGAGCGCACGGGCGCTTTTCTCTCTCAGGGAACGGGGCGCGACTGCGTTATCCCCCGTTTTGAGGAACCACGCCGCGTGTGGCGTATCTCCATGGAGCACTTCTACAACTCGGGCCCCCAGGCGCAGCAGCGAGGATTCACGAGCACGGGTCCTCAAGAGGCCGATGTGCTTGCATGCGAGCGCATCGAGGCGGCGGCACCCATGGCGCTACCCGCCGGCGGCCATGACATGCGCCACAGCGGACAGCTTACACAGGAAGAACGCCGTCAACGTCGCAAGCAGGCGCAGGGCAAGGCTGCTCCCAAAGACCACCGCACATCCTCAGCCCCCGAGGGCGAAGTCGACATCCCGCAGGCAGCCGAACAGGCACTGCTCAACCCCACCGACACCGCACCCGACAACGCCGACCCCGGCATGGGCTACATCTTTGAACATACCCGCGGCCGCAAGTGCCTGGTCTTTGCCAACTCGCGCGAGGAGGCAGAGGCCGTATGCTCCATGCTGCGCAGCTACTGCGAAAACCGGCACGAGCCAGACCGCTTCCTTATCCATCATGGCAACCTCTCGGCATCGCTGCGCGAGACGGCCGAGGAACTCATGCGTGACGAGGAACAGGCGCAGACAACCGTCACCACCTCTACGCTTGAGCTTGGCATCGATATCGGCCGTCTAGAGCGCGCCTTCCAAATCGATGCGCCGTTTACCGTCAGCTCCTTTTTGCAGCGTATGGGCCGCACGGGACGCCGCGATCTTCCGCCCGAGATGTGGTTTGTCATGCGCGAGGAAGAACCCGAGCCGCGCACGATGATGCCCGAAACGATACCCTGGAAGCTCCTGCAGGGAATCGCACTCGTACAACTCTATCGCGAAGAAAAGTGGGTCGAGCCGCCCGAGCTCGATCGACTCCCCTACAGCCTGCTCTATCACCAGACCATGTCGACCCTCGCCAGCACCGGAGAGCTCACACCGGCCGAACTTGCCCAGCGCGTGCTCACGCTCAGCTATTTCCATCGCATCTCGGCCGATGACTATCGTGTACTGCTGCGTCACCTCATTAAGATCGACCATATCCAGGTCACCGAGGGCGGCGGACTCATCGTGGGCCTCGCGGGCGAGCGCATCATCAACAACTTTAAGTTCTACGCTGTGTTCCAGGAAAACGAGGAGTTTACCGTTCGCAGTGAATCGGCCGAGCTGGGCACGATTGTCAACCCGCCACCGCCCGGTGAGCGCATCGCCATCGCCGGACATTGCTGGATTGTCGAAGAAGTGGACTGGAAGCGTCACACCGTCTTTGCCACGCAGGTCAAGGGCCGTGTGCCGGCCTACTTTGGCGACTGCCCCGGTGACATCAACACACATGTACTCGAGCGTATGCGCAAGGCGCTCAACGAGCACACAGCATATCCGTACCTTATGGGTAACGCACGGGCCCGCTTGGCGCAGGCTCGTCATACGGCCGAGATTTCGGGCGCGGGAACCAAGCCGCTCATCAACCTGGGTGGCGACACCTGGGTGCTCTTCCCCTGGTTGGGCAGCTACGCCTTTTTGGCACTCGAGCGCATGCTCAAGATTAAATGTGCCGCGGAGCTGGGCCTTCGCGGACTCGGCCCTTCACGCCCGTACTTTATGCAGTTTAAGATGAAGGCCGACGAAGAGACGTTCTTTGAGGTGCTCGCCGCCGAGGCCGAGAAGGACTTCGATCCCATCGAGCTCGTCTATCCCGGCGAGGTGCCTTATTTTGATCGCTACGACGAGTTTGTTCCCGAAGAGCTCGTGCGCAAAGGCTTCGCCGAAGGCGTGCTCGACATAGAGGGCATGAGGCAGCGCGTCCGCAGCTGGCGCGACCACACCTAAGACCAGTCTTTTTGGGACGGGGAGACTTACTTGTCGTGGAGGGCGGCGCCGAGGAAGTCGGCGTCGAAGGGCACGGCTTCGGCAAAGACATAGTCGCCGTCGCTGGCGATGAGCAGGTAGTTTTCCTCGCCGCCGAACTCTGTATCGCCACATGGGACCACCCAGGCGTGGGCGAATACCTCGAGTGCCGTGGCAACGCAATCGCGAAGGAACGTCACATCGCTCCCCTCGCTTGCGCTCACGATATTGGCAACATAGACGCCACCGGTATTCAAGCTACCCCGCGCCAGACGCAGCGCCTCAACGGTTGCTAGCTCGCGCACGGGCTCGGCACCACCAAAGCAATCGCTCACGATCACGTCGTAGCGACGATGCCCCACGCTCGTCACACCCAGATACGAGCGAGCCTCGGCAGTGATTACCCGCAGGCGATCGCCAACCGTACGCTCCAGCTCGTCTAGGTAGAACCAGCGGCGCGCCAGGCGCGTAATCTCTCCGTCATACTCGATGACGTCCATGCGCAAGCCCTCGTGCGACATCAGCGCAAACTTGGGATAGGCAAACCCGCCGCCGCCCAGCATAAGCATGCGGTCGATACCATGCCCGCAAGCATCACGCATTGCGTCCTCGGCCTCAAACACATCGTCAAATGCGCGATAGTACGCAAAGACCGGCTCCGCCCAACGCTCGCCAACGTAGCTTGCGCTTTGGTAGACGCCGCCTTGCACCAAGACGCGAATCTCATCGTCGCTCTCATTGTGCACGCGTTTCACACGCGCCAACCCATTGCGGGTTCGCGCAACCTGCAGACAGGCAGCACGAACAGCGACAGCAGCCGCACCAAGCGCCGCGGCTCCCAGAGCAACGCCGGCAACGACGCCGGCAGAAACACTCGGCTTGTTCATCTAGAGCTCCTTTTGCAGATAAAGGCCATGGTCATAAAATCCAAGATGGCGATAGTACTCGCGTGTGCCAATCGCGCTAATCACGTTGATGCGCGCATAGCCCGCGTCCCGAGCAATATGGCACGCACGCTCCACCAGCGACCGTCCCAATCCATGGTGCTGGGCCGCCTGGCCTTGATCCCCCACGCGCGCCGCCATGCCATACACGTGTACCTCGCGAATCATCGCCTCGTCCGGCATCGTCGGCAACTCGTCCGCATGTGCGGCAACAAAAGCGCGATCGGGCAGCGACAACCGCAAAAAGCCCGCGATCTTGCCCTGCGGCGTCACCCACTGCAAAAAGCGCTCGCGCGTCACCGGCGTCTCGTACGCCACTTCCTCGTCAAGGGTCAACTCGTCCAGGTCGGCACCCGCCGTGCTGATCTCGCGATAGCGAATCTCACGCACCGTCGCACCATCACCCCGAGCAGCCAGGCGGTTCTCAACGAGCTGGCGCAGGTTGGGCTTCTTGTTGCCCACCATGATGTCGTCGGAGCTAAAGTCGCGGATCATGCGACTGATGCGGCAGAACGCCGGTGTCACCACGATGTCGTCGGCCAGCACATCGAGCAGCTCTTCCTCGGTATAGGGACGCCACTCGCCGCGCTCATAGCAACCCACCAGACGCGAGCCCTCGATGAGCGCACACGGGTAGACCTTGACCTCGTCGGGCATAAAGGCCCCCTCGGTCATAAAGCACTCGTAGTCACGCTTGTCCCCCTCGGGCGTGGCGCCCAGCAAGTTGAGCATAAAATGCGCGTGGATCTTAAAGCCAAACAGGCGTGCAAGCGAAAACGCCCGCTCAATCTGCGCCACCGAAATGCGACGCTCGTTGATATCGAGCAGGTGCTGGTCGAGGCTCTGGATGCCCATCTGGATCTTGGTGCAGCCCAGGCGGCGGATAAGCGTAAGCGCCTGCGGCGTTACAGCATCGGGGCGCGTCTCGATGACGAGCCCCACCACGCGATGCTTCGCCGTCTCGTTGATGCGCTGCTGGCGCTCAAGCTCTTCCATCGTGGCCGTCTGCCACTCGGCGACCTCGCCCCACGGCGTACCAGGGCCGTACAGACGACGCACCGCACGGTTATAGCCGCCCACGGCAGCATCCACACGCCCCTGCTCGCCGGCAACACCTGCTGCAAGCTCGACCTCGTCTGTCGCAATGCCGGCAGCCCGATAGCGCTCGCGGCGCTCTGTTACCACCGGCGGCAGGGCATCAGCGGGAGCGTCATCGAGCAGGCGCCCCGCCTCGGCACGGCTGATGCCCGGACGCGCCAACATGGGGTTGGCCGCCACGCCGGCGACGGCATCGTCATTGAGCGCACGGAAAAGTTCCGACATAAACCACGTCTGATACCCTTGCGGATAGTCGCTCCAGGTGCCACCGAGCACGATGAGCTCTATCTTGTCGGTCGCATGCCCCATCTGCGAAAGCGCCGTCAAACGGGCACTCACCTGCAGATACGGATCGAAGCAATTTTGCTCCGCACGGGCACACGCCGGCTCAGCGTGCAGATAGCTCTTGGGCATGCGCAGGTCGTTGGGGCAAAACAGGCAATCGCCCGAGCACGGCCACGGCTTGGTGATGACGGTAATGGTCGCCACGCCCGAAGCCGTGCGGCGCGGCTTCATGCGCAACACCTGCAGCAGTTGACGCTCCAGATCGGAATCGACGTTCCACCCAGCCCAACGTGCCGGCTCCTCGCGCTTCACCCGCTGGTAAAACGGCAGCAGGCGGCGCTTGGCCAAATCGCGTTTGTCGGCACCCTCACGACGCGCCTCGGCATGTATCAGTTTGACGAGCGCTTTGTCGTCCACGGTCTCGCCGCGACGCAGAGCCTCGAGTATGTTCAAGATAATCTGTTCCATGCCCCCATTGTAAAGGCAAAGGCGCCGGAGCCAATCTCGGCTTCGGCGCCTTCATCAAACAGCGCGTCTATATCTTCGCCTAGGCTTTCGTCTGCCTCACTACTCCGAATCAAACGACATGTCGCCCGAACCAACCTCAAAACGATACGTGGCAGACTTGTCACCGTTATCGAATTCAAGATTCAAAATGGTCTCGCCGTCGTAGCCAAGCGGAAGGAAATCGCTCTCGAAGTCGCCGCTGCCCAAGGTGAGGCTCGCCTTAAAGCCCGTCGAGTTCGGAACCGTCATCTCCACATCGCCCGAGCCCACACTCACGTCCATCGACTTCGCGGGGGCCTGGTAGAGCTCGAACGTTACATCGCCCGACCCGACCTCTGCACTAAGCGCATCAATCACGCTGCCCGCAAACTCTACATCTCCCGCACCCAGGAAAAGGTCGAAACCATCACAGGTGACACCGGCAATCTGCAGATCACCCGAGCCCACGTGCGCGTTGATTCCCTTCAGATGTTCGGCAACACGGCGCGGCAGCTCAACCGTAACCGAGCGGTCAATTGCCTTACCGTCATCACTTCCAAACTGAGAAACCTTGAGCGTCGAGTCCTCGACGGATGCGATGTTCTGCGTCGCGGCCTTGGAGACATCCATACCATTGGCAACGCGTCCCCGCTCGATAACGCGAGCCTTGTTGCCATCAACAACCTTGACGTCCACCGTAGCCGCATCGATATCGAAATCGAGGTAGCGGAACTCATCGGCATCAAAGGTCGCACTCGAAAGTTGCTGAGGCTGAGCGGAATAGCTACCGCTATTCAAGGAATCGTCCTCGTCAAACATATCGTCAAAATCAAACAAATGGCCAGATAGAATACCGGTCGTTCGCACCATATTGGAATGAGCCAGTAGCCGCGAAGCACCAAATATAAGTCCGATGATGAGCACAAACGCTCCGATGCCAACGCCCAAGCGTACCTTGGATTCATGCGAAAGCTTCATCATTCATCACCCTCTTTGGAAATCGGCTCAGCGGTGGCCACGCCAGCGTCAACCGCAGCGGAAACATTCTGAGCCCTAGCTGCCACCGACGCCGGACCAACCTGAATATCCCCGCGCGCCCAATCACCATCGAGTGCACGCGCCACCCAGTGATAGATGGGAATCGTAAAGAAGATCAGCGCAGCAAAGGGGCCGGCACCAAACAGGAACATCAGCAAAAAGAACAGCAGCCAACACACGGCCCAATACGGGAACGACTGGAACGGGCCCTTCACCGGAGTCGAGCCAACCGCACCGCCACTCGTCGCCTGAGCCGTCGCCGCATTGGCAGCCTGCGCACTCCAGCTTGCCGCCTGCGCCGCCTTGGCGGCGGCGTCACTCGCCTGCGTTGCCGCCTCGGTGGCACGTGCCGCCGCCTCATGGGTGCGTGCGCGCTCTGCCGCCTCGGCCTCGCGCTGACGAGCGCGGTCCTCGTTCTCAAACTCGATATCGTCCTCGATCTCGTCGCTCGGATTGAGCAGCTCGTCCAGGCTCACGCCATAGAGTTTGGCGAGCGAGATCAGGTTCTCGGTATCGGGCGAGCTCTCCGCGCGCTCCCACTTACTGACCGCCTGGCGCGACAGCCCTAACTTTCGCGCCAGCCCTTCTTGGCTAAAGCCTTTGCTGCGACGAAGGTCGGCGAGCCGCTGCGCAGTTTCTACATTCATGGTTCCTCCTATGTGATGCCAGCCGTGCCGCCGGACCGTTTTTGTTCTTAAGGCGCCTTGCACAGTTAAAAATCTATCCGCCACCGCCAAAAGCATGCCACCTATTCTAGTGAGATTTTTGACAACCGTCGGTTGCGGGTGCATATGAGCTGCGGAAATGTGTCCAAACAAAGCAATGACCCGCAGCTCGGTTGTCCCCGTTGCGGCGTTAACGGTAGTATGGTCGTACTGTTTATTCCGCACCGCCAACGGAGGGAGTTCCGCGCCGTGAACCGCGATTTCGCCTCATCGCTCATCCAGCTCAACAACACGTTCTATCGCGAGCACTCCGCCTCCTTCTCCGATACGCGCCAGGCCCCGTGGCCCGGCTGGGTGCGCACCATGGACATCGCACTCGAACAGCTCGACGTCGCCACAATCGAGCATCCCGTCCGCGTCTTCGATCTCGCCTGCGGCAATATGCGATTCGAGAACTTTGCCGCCGGCGGCGCACTTGCCGCCAAGGGTGTCGACGGCGCAAACCCCTCGGCAGATGCCAGCTGCCCGTTTGAGTTCTATGGTGTCGACTCGTGCCAGGATTTGGCTATCGATGCGCGCGGTCACGCCCTGCGCATCCCCAACCTGCACTTCCAGGAACTCGACGTGCTCGATGCCCTCATGAAGCTCAACCCCGCCGAGACGCCCGATGTGCTTTTCGACGCACCGCTCGCCGACATCTCGGTCTGCTTTGGCTTTATGCACCACGTGCCGTCGTGCGAGTACCGCGTACGCGTGCTCGACGCCCTGGTGCGCCAGACGCGCCCAGGCGGCATCATCGCCATCAGCTTTTGGGAGTTTATGAACGACGAGCGCATGGCGCGCAAGGCTGTTCGCGCCGAGGCCCGCGCCGAGCTCACCCCGCCGTTTGAGGGTTACGATTCCGCGCAGTTTGAAGCCGGCGACCACCTCATTGGCTGGCAAAACGACCGCCACGCCTACCGCTATTGCCATCACTTTGACGATCAGCAGATTACCGACCTGGTGCGCGGCGTCCGTACGTTCTACAAGAGCGGCGAGGTCCCCGTGCGCGAGCTTGAGCGCTTCCATGCTGACGGTCGCAGCGGCGAGCTCAACCGCTATGTGATTCTCAAGCGCCTGTAGGCACCGACGACTCGCCGTCGAGCCGCACCGCGTCTTTCGGGCAAACTAAGCCCACCCCTTTTTCAACCCATTGACGGAACGCGCGGCCATGCGTTCCATACTTATGACCAAGGAGCCTCATGGGAGCCGTCCACGTTCGCACGCCTAAGAACTTTGTGCTCGAGGAGCGCCTGGAGCGCTACGCCGATGCTATTGAGACGAACCCCGAGGCCTATGCCGGAGATTGGCGCGAGGCCTGTGCGCCGGTTGGCAGCAAGCCCTTCGAGCACCTTCACCTGGATCTGGGCTGTGGCAAAGGAACCTATCTGGTCGAGCGCGCCCACCGCGAGCCCAACACCCTCTTTATCGGTATGGACCAGGAGCCCATCTGCATTGCCTATGCCGCGCAGAAAATCTGTGAGCAGGAGCTATCCAACGCACTCGTCCTGCCCCGAGGCGCCGCATCGCTGCCGCAGCTATTTGCCGCAGGCGAGCTCGACTCCATCACCATTAACTTTCCTACGCCGCAGCCCAAGGCCAAGTACGCCAAAAAACGACTCGTCCATGTCGACCATCTGATGCTCTACCGCCCGCTCTTTTCAGCCGGCGCTACCGTCACGCTGCGAACCGACAGCAAGCCATTGCGCGACTACGCCCTGGGGCAGTTTGCCGCGGCCGGCTACGACACGCTTTGGGTAAGTGACGACGTACGCCGCGACCATCCCGAGCATCCCGAGACCGAATATGAATGCCGCACGCGCGAGATGGGTGCCGCCGTCTATGGCATTTGCGCCACACCCGGCGAGAAGCCTACCGAAGAGCAACTCGCAGCAGGCCGAGAGCAGGAGCAAAGCCTTGCGTGCTACCTGCCAGATAACCTCGACGAGCTCACCTACGTGCCCCTCGGCATGGAAGAGGCCGTCGAGAATTTTAGAAACCGCGCCCGCAAAGGCAAGAAGCGCCTGCCACAAGAGTCCTAGGGGCTTCTGATGGTCGCGGCGTCGGCAAACAAGCGCAAATAGGCGCCAGCGAACGGCCCTCAAACCTAAGTGAGTAGACTTTTTTGCAATAGCCAAGCACAGCCCGCATAGCGAAACATAAAACCTCAGGTAGAACCCTTGCGCAAAAGCCATGTGCTCGCGATATTGCAAAAAGTCTACTCACTTAGCTGGCAACTGCACCAAACGGCTGAGTAGAACGCCCATTTCCTGCATTTTCTTTCGCGCTGGCGCCCCACGCCGCCGCTACGCCATAATGGATGGCGGACAAACGCGAGAGAAAGCAACCAAATGGCACAGACCGCGACAGACACTTCCGCCAGCACCGTCTCCGGCGCCGGCGCCGCCAGCTCATTCTCGGGAGGCACGGGAACCGAAGCCGAGTTCGGCTCGCTCGGCGCGCTCTCCCCCACCTGGTGGGAGCCCGAGGACGGCAGCGAGCCCGAACCATGGCTCACGCCTGATCAGGCATTCGAGCGCTTCTTTGAATGGACGAGCGATCGCGGCATTGAGCTGTGGGACCACCAAGAAGAAGCCCTCATGGATCTGGCTGCCGGCGATCACGTCATTTTGGGCACACCGACCGGATCGGGTAAATCGCTCGTCGCGCTGGGCATGCTCTTTATGGGCATGGCGCAGGGCAAGCGTTGCTATTACACAGCACCTATCAAGGCTCTGGTCAGCGAGAAGTTTTTCGACCTGGTACAGGTGCTCGGCCGCGATAACGTCGGCATGATCACCGGCGACACGCATATCAATACCAAGGCGCCCGTCATCTGCTGCACGGCCGAAATCCTTGCCAACGATGCACTGCGCGAGGGCGAGGGCGCCGACGTGGGCTGCGTGGCCATGGACGAGTTCCACTACTTTGCCGACCCCGATCGCGGTTGGGCCTGGCAGGTGCCGCTGCTCACCCTGCCTCACACGCAATTCATGCTCATGAGCGCCACGCTCGGCGATGTCACTGCCATCGCCGCCTCACTCGAGGAACACACCGGCGCTACCTGCGACTTAGTCGTCGATGCCCCGCGCCCCGTGCCGCTGAGCTACGACTACGTGACGACCTCGCTCGAGGGCACCGTCGAGCTCGCCATGCGCCGTGGAGAGGCCCCGCTCTATATCGTGCACTTTAGCCAGGATGCCGCCCTTGCGACGGCACAGTCGCTCGCCAACTTTGGCATTGCCAGCAAGGAGCAGCGCGAGGCCATCAAGGAGGCGGCCAAGGGCACGAGCTTCTCGACGGCCTTCGGCAAGATTCTCAAGCGCTTGCTCGGCTGCGGCGTCGGCGTGCACCATGCTGGCATGTTGCCGCGCTATCGCCTACTGGTCGAGCGCCTGGCGCAGCAGGGCCTGTTGCCCGTCATTTGCGGCACCGACACACTCGGCGTCGGCATCAACGTACCCATCCATACTGTGGTGCTCACCGCGCTCACCAAGTTCGACGGCTACAAGATGCGTCGCCTGCGCGCCCGCGAGTTCCATCAGATCGCCGGTCGCGCCGGTCGCTCTGGCTTTGATACCGAGGGCATGGTAATTGCCGAGGCACCCGAGCACGAGATCGAGAATGCCAAGCTTATGGCCAAAGCGGGCGACGACCCCAAAAAACTCCGTAAGATTAAAAAGAAAAAGGCCCCCGAGGGCTTTGTCACCTGGAACAAGCAGACCTTTGAGCGTCTGATCGAGACGCAGCCCGAAACGCTCAAGCCGCGCCTTCGCATCACGCACTCCATGGTGATTAGCGTGGTCGAGCAGGGTGGCGATGCCCGAGCCCGCGTACACGACCTCATCGAGACAAGCCTGCAAACGCCCGAGGAAAAGGCAAAGCTCGAGGTTCGTGCCGACGAGATCTTCGCCACGCTCATCGACTCCGGCGTCGTCGTGCGCACCGAGGTGCCGCCCGCGCCTGACGCTCCGGCTGACGCCGCGCCGGACATCGACTACGCGCTGACGGTCGACCTGCCCGAGGACTTTGCGCTCGATCAGCCGCTCTCGCCGTTTTTGCTTGCCGCCCTGGAGCTGCTCGACCCCGAGAGTGAGACCTATACCATGGATCTGATCTCGATGGTCGAGGCTACGCTCGAGGACCCCAAGCAGGTGCTGCGTGCACAGGAGCGCGCCGCGCGCGACCGCGCGATGGCCGAAATGAAGGCTGACGGCGTCGAATATGAGGAACGCCTGGAGCGCATCCAGGATGTCACCTACGAAAAGCCGCTCGAGGACTTGCTCGATGCCGCCTTCGACAAGTACTGCCAGGAAGTACCTTGGGCCAACGACTACCAGCTCTCGCCCAAGAGCGTCCTGCGCGACATGCTGGAGAGCGCGAGCGACTTTAAGGGCTACATTCAAAAGCTCGGCATCGCCCGCTCCGAGGGCATTTTACTGCGCTACCTGGCAGAGGCCTACCGTTCGCTCGACCGTACCGTGCCCATCGAGAAGCGCGACGAGCGCCTGCGCGACATTATCTCGTGGCTGGGCTTTGTGGTGCGCTCGGTGGACTCGAGCCTGGTGGACGAGTGGGAGAACGCCGGCAACCCGGCAGCCCTCGACGCCGCGCCGCCGCAGGGCATCGACGAGGTCGTGGCGGACCGTCGCGGCTGCACGCTATTGGTGCGCAACGCGCTCTTCCGCCGCGTGACCCTTGCCGCCCGCGAGCACGTTCGCGACCTGGGCGAGCTCGACGACGACTGGGGCATGAGCGAGATCCGCTGGCAAAAAACACTCGACGCTTACCACGAGCAGCACGAGGAAATCCTCACCGACGGAGATGCCCGCAGCGCCGCGATGTTTTCCATCGACGAGTCCGACGAGAAGACCGCGCACGTATGGCACGTGCACCAGATCTTTGCCGACGAGGATGGCGACCACGATTTTGGCATCAGGGGCGATGTCGATCTGGACGCCACGCAAGACGGCGGCGAGGTCATCTTCAAAAACTACCGCGTCGGCTTTATCGAGGACCTGCTCGAGGACTAGCCGTACATACTGGAACGAAGCGGGGCCGTTGGCAATATCGCCAGCGGCCCCGCTTTTGCACTATACGCTATCCCCTACTCGGCATCCTCGACCTCATACGAATCCGCCTCGGCGGGCTCATCGTTTGTCTCTGGCGCAGCCCCGCGCGCCTCGTCAAACGCCGCCTTCATGGTCTTGTTGCCCCAGGTGAGCTTGCGAATGGTAAGATCGTCGGCCTTCTTGTTGGCTAGACGTAAATTGTTCTCGGAGGACAGCAATGCCTCCTTGGTTTTCTGCAGATGGCTAATCGTCTTGTCAATCTCCTCGATCGCCGTCTGGAACTTACGGCTCGCAAGCTCATAGTTGCGGCCGAAGTCGTTCTTGAACTTCTCCATCTTGGCCTCGAAGTTCGTGACGTCGATGTTCTGTTGCTTGTACTCCGCCAGCTCCTGCTTATAGCGCAGCGAACCCATGGCGGCGTTGCGCAGCAGCGTGATCATGGGAATGAAGAACTGCGGGCGGATCACGTACATCTTCTCATAGCGGTAGCTCACGTCGACTATCCCTGCGTTATAGAGCTCGCTCTCGGGCTCCAGCAGGGTGCAGAGCACCGCATACTCGCAGCCTTTCTGGCGACGATCGTGATCGAGTTTCTTAAAGAAGTCCTCGTTTTTATGCTTGGTCGCGGTCTCGTCGTTCTCGTTTTTCATCTCGAACATAATCGAAATGACCTCGTTACCGCTTGCGTCGCACTCGCGGAAGATAAAGTCGCCCTTGGTGCCCTCGGACGCATCGTTATCCTTCTCGAAGTACGCGTTAGGAAACGCCGTCATGCGCAAACGGTTAAACTCGGTCTCGCAGTGCTGCTCGAGCGACTCGCCCACCATCTTGGTGGACAGGCGGACCTTCATGTCCTTAAGGCGCTCAATCTCTTCGTCCTTGTAGCGAATCAGGTCATCGCTCGCGCGCTTGGCCTGCGCAAGCTCGAGCTCGTGTGCCGCCTTGACCTGTTCCTCGCGAGAATCGCGCACCGCCAGCTCGCTCGTCAGTTTGGCACGCGCCTCATCGCGCTCTCGCTCCGCCGCGGCAACCGCCTCCGACAGGTTCATTTTTGCCATCAGTTCCTGCTCGCGCAGCTGGGCGCGCAGACCCTCGGCCTCTTGCTCGGACTGTGCCTTAGCGGCGGAAAACTTCTCTTGTACCGTCGCGCGATAGTCAGTAAGCGCGCGCTCGGCCTCGCTGCGAGCGGCATCGAGCTCGCGCTGCGACTCAGCCGCAGCGGCGGCAAGCGCCATCTCCTGGGCCTTATCCGCCGCGGAGAGCTTTGCCTGCAGCTCGGCAATCTGAGCGTCGCGTGCGGACAGGTCGTTTTGGGCGGCGTTACGCGCCGCCGCCTCGGCGAGCTTGGCTTCGTCATCCTTGCGTCCAAGCTGTGCACGCAGACTGTCAATCTCACGCTGGAGCTCGGCATTCTCTTTCTGTGCATCGGCACGAGCCTCAACAGCCGCGCGCTGGCTTGCACTCTCGCGCTCTGCGGCAGCGCCCTCGAGCTTGGCGCGCAGCTCGGCGAGCTCAGCATCGCGCTTGGCGACTTCTTGTGCCAGCTGCTGAGCTGCAGCGTTCTTCTGCTCGACAAGCTGAGCGTTGCGCTGAGACTCTGCCTCCTGCAAAGCAGCCGACGAACGTGAGCGTTCAAGCTCCAGCGCCTGCTCGCCCTCGCGCTGGACTGCCTTCACACGCTCATCCAGGTCGCGCGAAAACTCGGCATCGCGCACTTGCTTGACGATATCCGCATAGCCGGACGCATCGACCTTAAAGACTTCGCCGCAATGCGGGCACTTGATCTCGTTCATAGCAGCTCCTCAATGGACGCAAATTTCAACCGCCTACACTCTACCGCGCTGCACGGACAAAAAAGACGCCGCCGCCATAATGGCAACAGCGCCAGAACCACCACAAAGGTGCCTGTCCCCTTTGTGGTGGCATGGGTCACTACAGGTCGCGATAGTCGACCAGGCGAAGATCAGGTTGAGACCCGAGCCAAGCGCGCAGCTCAGGGTCGATCAGCGCGTCGACTTCCTTGGTACGATCGGTCGTAAGCGAGCTGTTCTCGAGGATAAACCGATCGAGATAGCCCGGGTGGCACACAAAGACGACCGTCTCGCCGTCGGATATCTCGCGAACCGTCTGCATAATCGAGTCCTTGGGTTCGTAGCCCGGCTCCATCGAATGCATCACCATGCGCAGGTCGGTATCTCCGCAATGCACCACCGCCGTGGGGTCGAAGCTTGCCTTTTGCTCCTTAAGGCCCAGCTCCTGGGCAACCGCCGAGATCGCTCGGTTAAGGTTTTCGCTCATGACGGCATGGGCCTCAAAGTAATCGGGCTCGCGGCCCACAATCTCGACAAAACGGTCGTGCTGTGCGCGGATCTCGATGCAGGCCTCGTCGAAGTCTATCAGCTCCTCACCGCGCTTAAAATGCTCACGGAAGGTACGGCTGCTATGGAACTCGCCGCTCTCGTTGAGCATGCTCGGGATGAGCGCCGGATCGGCGCACGGCTTGCCCAGGCACACGTTGGTATGCTGGCCCACTGCAATATCGGCATCCGCCACGAGCGACCACCCACGCTCGGCCTCGGGCATATTAGGCATAAGGCCCGCCGAGCGCACCAGGCCCTCGTTGACGCTTCGGGCAATCCCCAGGTCAACAGCATACGAATAACCGATATCGTCGGCACGAATGAGCAATTGCTTCATATTGACTCCCATCTACGGAAAGGGGCACTTGAAGCGTAGCCAAGTGCCCCAGATAATTGTCCTACCAAACGGATGCTTTAGGCCTTGGCGGCAGCAGCGTCCTCATCGAGCTGCTCCTTGGTAAAGCCAAAGAGGTAAGCGATGACGGCTGCGGAAACAAACGCAGCGCCCGATGCAACGCATCCCCAAACGAGATTAGCAGTTCCACCGGCAACAAATCCAGTGACGCTCAGAATATTGGTCGCGCCCAAAACATACGTCGTCACATTGGTGAGGGCTGCAATCAGACCGCCGATAGCACCGCCGGCAACCATGGCGCCCAGGCAGCGAGTGTACTTAAAGCCGCAGCCATACAACGCGGGCTCCGTCACGCCACCGACAATGCCAGAGAGCGAGAAACCAAGCATGGCGCCCTTTTCGTCGGTTTCCTTAAGGCGCAGGAAGGCGCCGAAGGCCATACCCCACGTAGCGAACGAAGCGATACCGCCCGCGACCATAACGCAGGAGTCAGAACCCGAGGTGAGCAGCTGCACAATGCCAAGGGCAAGCAAAACCTGATGCATACCGGTCATAACCAGGAACTCCCAAAGCGCGGCAATGGCAACGAGGGAGAGGATCGTGACGATGCCGCCGGCGTTACCAAGGCCGAACATAAAGTTGCCGACCAGGTTACCCAGAATGGAGCCAATCGGAGCCAGAGCGCACAGAGAAACGGGGATCATCACAGCCATGGTGCAGACGGGCACAAACACCGTAGAGAGCATGTCGGGAACGATCTTCTTCATGAACTTTTCGACGACCATCAGCACCGGCATAGATAACACCATGGGAAGCACGGTCGCAGAATAGTTATTCAACTGAGCCGGGAGCACACCGTAAACCATCGTGGTCGTAGCACCCGAATCCGCGGCGGCGTTGACCAGCGTCATGAACTCGGGGGCAATGAGCACGCCGCCGAGCATCATACCGAGCGGCTGGCTGCAGCCGAGCTGCTTTGCGGCAGCCCAACCCAAATAAACAGGAAGGAAATAATAGCCGGCGTTGTAAATCCAGTTGTAGAAGAAGTTGTAAATGTCAGAATCGGCAGGCCAGATACCGAGCATGCCGTCACCGCAAAGTACGGCAATGGTACGGAACATGGCGGCGCCCATGATAATGGGGATCGTCATGACCATGGTCTTGGACAGGTAGTTGAGGATCTTGTTGCCCGCGGTCTTGAGCGTCAGCGGCTCCTTGGCGCCGCCATCGAGGTTCTCGTCAATGGAGCCTTCGCCCTTAACGCCCAGCGCAATGGCGGCGTCATAGACCTTCGGTACGTTCTGACCGATGATGACCTGATACTGGCCGCCAGACCACTGTGCACCCAGTACACCCTTGATCTTCTTTACTTCATCGTCATTGGGAACGGACTGATCCTTGATGTTCAGACGCAAGCGGGTCATGCAGTGCGTCGCGTTCGTCACATTGGAGGCGCCGCCGACGGCAGCAAGCACATCCTTGGCAATCTTCTTGTTATCGACAGCCATGTCGAATCCATTCTCTTCCAACTAAAGGCCCGTGGGGCTTCACGGCACCAAGACGCACGATTCCGCTCGCGCCTGCGCAGCGCGCGATATCCGTTGGCAAGAGATTTCATTGCATGTGATTCCCGGGTGGATCGACATGAAAAAAGCCCCGCGCACAACCGACAGAGACCCAGTAATGGCCTCGGCAGAATCGGTAGTGCCTCTCGGAGCTGCGCCGTGAGTAACACCCAACACATGGCGAGTATGTGCGGCAGATGCGTTCGTTGCGGCTCAGATTACCGACGAACGGTAGCAAACGACCCGCGAACGGTCGCCATGACGGAAAGGAAATACCAGAGAGCCTATTTATCCGAGTGGACAGAAGCCACGCGATTCACATGCATGATCAGATAGACGAGCTCCTCTTGGGCCAATGGCTCGCCAAAGGTCTCTTGAATCAGATCATCGACACGATGAGCGCAACGCGATGCCGCCGGATATTGCTCCACGAGCACGCCGTAGAGACCAGAGTTTTCGGTATCGATCGGCTCCTTCTTTGCCACGCGGTCGAGCAGATAGCGCACATGAGTGGCAAAGCGAGTAAAGGCGAACGACGAGCGATCGACCGTCACACCCAACTCTTCTTGAATAATCACGACCGTCATATCGAGCAGTCGCTCCTCGTGCTGCTCGGCAAGCACACGCCGCTCGCTCGGCTTAACCGACGCGTTAACAATCGACATGGCAATGCCTGCGGCCTCGCTTCGGGGCATGCGCACATGAAAGCTCTTCTGGATACCGCGAACAGCCAGCTCGCCCAAGCGGTATTCGATGGGATGCAGCTGCTCAAGATCGCGCTCAAGCGGCAACGACACCACCATGTGTTCGCGGGCACGCTTAATGGCAAACTGAATATGGTCTGCCAATGTAATGGGAAGGTTAGGACTCAATTCGTACGAAAGCTGTCCGGTCGCAATATCTGCCAGCTGAGCAGAAAACTCAAGCACCTCGGGGTCGACCTCGTCGATGAACGCCAGATACTTTGGATCGATGCCGTAAAAGGTACGCGTAATAACGTCAAGATCGACCTCGTGCGGCATGTCGCCAAAACCGATACCACGACCCAACGCGATAAGCTGGCGCCCCGCACCATCTTCGCAGATGGCAGCGTTGTGGTTAATGCGCTGGATAGCCCTCATGGAATCACCGTTCCTGCAAACACACGCCGTGTAGACCATCCACACGGCGCGTTCATTCTACCTGCACTTCTAATTACAGTCCAAAAAAGCCAAGGATTTGATCGCGGCTTACGGGCTTGTAGTCATTGGCGTCGAGGCCCACATCGTAGCGGTAAATGGGGCGCTCGCGATCGCGGTTGCGCGCGTTGGTGCGGTCTCCCCTGCTGTGGATATGCCCGTGCAGCATGATGGCGCCACGCGCCTTGCCATTCCAGCTAAGCATGGGGTAGTGGCTCATAACCAGACGATGGCCCTTGGCATAGCCGGGGGCAATCTCCAGATAATCACGCACGTCTTCCCAAATTTGCGGCACGTCGGGATCTTCCCAATCGCCGTCATGGTTACCACGGATGAGCGTCACGTTTTGGCAGGCAATACGCTCGCGCAGGCGCACCGCCTCCGCCAGGGGCAAACGATAGGTAAAGTCACCCAGAATGTAGAGACGGTCATCCACAGCCACGCACTCATTGATGGCATCGATGGCCTTGCGATTCATCTCCTCGACCGAGCCAAACGGCCGGTCCATGTCGTGCAAGATATTCGTATCGCCCAGGTGCAGATCGGCGGTAAACCACATCATCGTCTCTGTCCTCATTTCGCAACGTGTTCAACTCGTGCTAAGTATACAGACGCAGCGATGCGGCGGTTATCCAAAGAACCCGCCGAACAGTCCGCGGCGGCGCTTGTCTTGCTTTTTCGAAGCGTCACCCTGGGTATTCTTATCCTGCCGCTTCTTACGGTCCTGCTCCAGCTCATCATCGTCGAGCAGCATATCCCACTCAAACGGGTCATCCGTCAGATCGAACAGGCCATCGTCATCAAACATGGCAGCCTCCCTTACCGACTAGCGAGCATCCACCACGTAGAGGCCAACGCGCACCTGGTGCCACGGGCTACGCTCGGGGGCAACCTGCTGCACGCGCGCCTCAAATACACCCTCGTGTCCGTAATACATCATCACGGATAGCGGGCCGACCTCGTTTCCTGGAACATAGCCGAGCTTGGTGTTGCCGTAATAGATCGCAACCGCCTCAGGGTCATGGGGATTATCGCGCTCGGCACACAGCGTCAGCTTATCGCCGACCTTAAGATCGCCCAGGACCAAGGCACCGTCGGCATACTGAAATCCTGCGATATGAAACGACAAAAGAACACGTGAAGGCTCGTACATGGCAACTCCCCTAACGGCCGGATAAACCGGCGCTTAACCTTACTGAGAAGTTTACGGGCCCGTGCGGACACGAATTCACCCGCTCGCGCCTTTCACCCAGTTGCCGCAACGCTTGCGAGACAGAGCGCTTGCAGATAAGATAGAGGCACGGATGGCACCCGTTGCAGCGGGTCTTGCCAACTCCAGTGCACGTTTACATCGTGAGAAGTGGCCGTCTTCGCTTACGCGGGGGCGGCTATTTCATTCAGCCGATAAACAGGCCGAGTTCGATAGCCGCGATTAACAACGCCAGTAACGAAATAACATCGCTTACGTTCATACCAATTCCCTTCTAAAGGGAGTTGGCCCATCCGTACCCCATGGCAGTAGTCTAACGTAAATGGCAGGTAATAGGAACACTTGTTCGTATTACCTGCCATTTCCTAATGCACAAACATGCGCACGAATTTGTGCTTCCAGCTTGCGTAGGGCGCATACCGAAACGGCACGTCCAGCCAGGTTGCCTTGTTCACGATGCTCTTCTTGTGGCTAAACGCATCGAAGCTCTCGCGGCCATGGTACTGCCCCATGCCGCTCGCGCCCATGCCGCCAAAGCCCATATGGCTCGTAGCCAGATGCATGATGGTGTCGTTAACACAGCCGCCGCCAAAGGGCACGTAGCGCACAAAGCGCTGCTGGACCTCGCGGTCCTGGCTAAAGATATACAGGGCCAGCGGCGTCGGACGATCCGTAATAAACGTTTCGGCCTCGTCTAAGTTCTCAAACGTCAGTACCGGCAAGATGGGGCCGAAGATCTCCTCCTGCATCACGGCGTCATCGGGGGCCACGCCATCCAAAATCGTCGGCTCGATCTTGAGCGAAGCCTCGCGCGTGACACCTCCAAGCACGACCTTATCGGGATCGATCAGTCCACGCACGCGCGCAAAATGTTTGGCGTTGACGATATGCCCGTAATCCTCGTTATCGAGCGGGTGCTCGCCAAACATGCGACGGACCTCTTCCTTGATGAGGCCCAGCAGCTCGTCGTGCACGCTCGTATCGACCAGCAGGTAGTCGGGCGCCACGCAGGTCTGCCCCACGTTGAGCCATTTACCAAAGGCGATACGCCGTGCCGCAACCTTCAAGTTTGCCGTCGCATCCACGATGCAGGGACTCTTTCCGCCCAGCTCAAGCGTCACGGGCGCAAGGTTTTTACTTGCGCGCTCCATGACGAGTTTGCCGACCGGAACGCTACCGGTAAAGAAAATCTTGTCCCAGCACTCATCGAGCAACGCTTCGTTCTCGGCGCGCCCGCCCTCGACAACCGTCACCAGACGCGGATCAAATGCCTCTTCACAGATTTGCTTGAGCACCGCGCTCGATGCCGGAGCATATGCACTCGGCTTGATGACGACGGTATTGCCTGCGGCAAGGGCGCCAGCGAGCGGCTCGAGCGTCAGCAAAAACGGGTAGTTCCAGGGCGCCATGATGAGCGTGACGCCATAGGGCACGGCTTGCGTTTTGCACACACTCACGGCGTTGGCAAGATCGCACGGACGCAGGCGCGGACGACTCCATCGAACCACGTGAGCAATCTGATGACGAATCTCGGAAAGCGACGTGCCGATCTCGCACATATATGCCTCGTCATGCGACTTTCCCAAATCGGTCTTGAGCGCATGGGCAATATCGGCCTCGTGCGCCCGGACCGCATCGCGTAAACTCACGAGCGCGCGACGTCGAGCATCGACATCAAACGTAGCGTGCGTCTTAAAATAGGTGCGCTGATCGCCGACGATGCGCGCAATTTCCCCGGTGTTCATGGACCCTCCTAGTTCTCGCCCTCAAACATACCACCTGCAACGACTTCGTACATATGCTCGAGCTCCAAGCGGTCCATCAAAAGCGGAACGGGGTACAGGGGATTGGCCTCGGCATCGGCATGCGCCGCCATCTCAGGAATGTCGGAGCGGCGAATACCTGAGACATATTTGGGGATTCCCAGGGCCCCGTTCATGCGGTCGACCCAATCGATAAAGGCCTCGGCCGCAAGACTATCCTGTGCGGTAGCCGGCGCAATGCCCGCCATGCGAGCGAGGTCGGCAAGCTTGGGGGCGGCGGCGTCACCATAAGCGCGAAGCATGTGCGGCAGGATGATCGCGTTGGCCAAACCGTGCGGAATTCCGTATCGGCCGCCCAGACTGTGCGCGATGGCATGCACATATCCGACATAGGAGCGGGTAAACGCAACACCCGCCTTATACGCCGCCGAAAGCATATTGCGACGTGCACGCATGTTGTCGCCATGCTCATAGGCCTCGAGCAAATTGTCGTGGATGAGCTGAACCGCCTGTCGCGCCATCTTGCGCGTATAGGGCGTGGTGCTTCGCCCGATAAAGGCCTCGACAGCATGCGTCAGGGCGTCCATGCCCGTCTGCCCCGTAATGGAGGCGGGCAGGCCGCGCGTAAACTCGGGGTCGTGCACCGCAAGGCGCGGGATAAGCACAAAGTCGTTAATGGGGTACTTGTAGTGCGTCTCATCATCGGTAATTACCGCCGCAAGCGTAACCTCGCTTCCCGTGCCTGCCGTGGTGGGAACGGCGATGAGCAGCGGCAGGCGACGATGAATCCGCAGCAGCCCGCGCATCTTGTTGATGGGCTTGTTTGGCTGCGCGATGCGTGCTCCCACGCCCTTGGCACAGTCCATGGCCGAGCCACCGCCAAAGCCGATAATGGCCTGGCAGGCGCTCTCTCGATACAGGGACGCCGCTTCCTCCACGTTTGAGACCGTGGGGTTCATACGCGTTTCGGCATAGACCGTAACGCCAATCCCCTGAGCCGTAAGCGCACGCTCGAGTGATGCCGTGAGCCCCAAACGTGCAATACCAGGGTCTGTCACGATAAGGACCTTCTGGATCGAGCGCTTTTGAAGCACCGCGGGCACATCCTCGGCATGCTCCAAAATGCGCGGCTCGGTATAGGGCAGGATCGGCAATGCAATGCGAAAAACCGTCTGATATGTTCGGCACCAGGCACGACTGGCTAGATGCATAAAGGAAACTCCCTTATTTGTTGATAGGTCAACATTTGCTCGACCGATTGTACTCAGCGGAGATCGCAGACGGCCCGCCAATCGTTAATCAATCAACATCTTCATATCTCAAAATTGTTTTATTAAAAATCATTCCTAATAGGCTTCACATTTGGTCGCATTTATGGATAATAGAACTCGTCAAGACGCACGTCCGGAGAGGGCCCTTACGGGACCGGACGAGCGCGCAATCGCCATCGATCGAAAGGATCGAATCATGAAGTTTGTTTGCCCCGTTTGCGGTTATGTGGAAGAGTTCGACGGCGACCAGCTGCCCGAGGATTTTAAGTGCCCCCAGTGCGGCGTTCCCGGTTCTCGTTTCCTGAAGCAGGAGGAGGGCCAGCTCGAGTGGGCTGCCGAGCACGTCGTGGGCGTCGCCAAGATGGAGGGCGTCTCCGAGGACATCGTTGCCGACCTACGCGCCAACTTTGAGGGCGAGTGCTCCGAGGTCGGTATGTACCTGGCCATGGCTCGCGTCGCTCATCGCGAGGGCTACCCCGAGATCGGCCTGTACTGGGAGAAGGCTGCCCACGAGGAGGCGGAGCATGCCGCCAAGTTCGCTGAGCTCCTGGGCGAGGTCGTGACCGACTCCACCAAGAAGAACCTCGAGATGCGCGTTGAGGCCGAGAACGGCGCCACCGCCGGCAAGACCGATCTTGCCAAGCGCGCCAAGGCCGCCGGCCTCGATGCCATCCACGACACCGTGCACGAGATGGCTCGCGACGAGGCCCGCCACGGCAAGGCTTTCGCCGGCCTGCTCAAGCGCTACTTTGGCTAAGCCAGCCGCCTGAGAGACAATCTCTAGCTCGATAAGGCCCGGACCGCGCGGTTCGGGCCTTTTTCGTGCCTCACGAACTCGTTAACGCCCTGAAATAAGACCGCCTTAGGCATCGGTTTCTCGTCAAAAACTAAGTGAGTAGACTTTTTGGAACTTGCCGAGCACACCACCCATATTGCTTTATAAAGCCGCAGGTAAATGACTTGTTGCAAAACGGCCTGGTCGCCAAAGTGCCAAAAGTCTACTCACTTAAAACCGCAGCCGTCCACGATCGAGCTGTTTTGTGTCTAACGTGCATCTTTCCGTCGATTACTCCCAATTTTGTCCAGTCAACGAATAGTTCAGACCGGAGTAATGCCTCAGCCCTTTGCTCATCCGGGCTTTTATCACGATATTCAGCATCGAGCATCCTGCATACGGCCTTAACGATCGCGCGGAATCTATCCTCATCGGATATCTGTCTGTGTGTCAGGAGAAGTACATCGTAGCCCATGGCCTGAAGGGCCGTCATGCGATCGGCGTCACGCAAGCCATCCCCTGCGCGTCCGTGCGAGGCCTTTCCCTGACATTCAATGGCCACCTGTCGCCTGCCGTCCAGCGAAGAAAGTAGTAGGTCGATATATACACGGGACTTTCCCACAATCGCTCGAGCACTTGTGCTTAACGTCACTTCGACATTGAGCTCTATGCCGCAAAAACCTTCGCCTCCCAGGGCTCGCGGCAGCCCGAGCAACAAATACGCCTCGACCTCAAAAGGCGACGCGGCACCCAATGGGACGAGTTGCGATACCGCCATAAATCTATTGCCGTAACGCATCCCGCAAACATCTGAACAAAAACGGTCAAGGTCTCTGCCCAAAACCAAAGCGTCTCGACGCCATAAATTTGAAGTGGCGCCGTCCTCGGACGGGCAGCGCACCCAACCGAACGTTGTCGAAATCGCGCCCGAATCAATTGCACGCGAAAGCTCCGCCTCAAGCGCCACCGGCAGAGCACACACCGCAAACAAGCCACACATCTCCGCCAACACAAAAAGAAGCTGGAGATCCGTCAGATGTCGAGACATGATAAATGCCGTCAGTAGAGGAGACGTGACCAAAAATCCATGCTCCGTTTCCAACACAGATTCCCTGGGGAGCTCACCAAGGAACAGCCGCTGCCTAATGCTGACAGGGCAGGTCCGTTTGTTTCTCGTCCGAACCAATGTATACAACGGAAAACCGAGCGCGACTGCAGCCGTCGGGTTGCGGGCGAGATCATATCGCTGCCGGTCTTCTTCCGGTCGTGGAAACGGCGGACACAAAGCGCGGACTTGAGGAGGCAAACGCCAGTACCTAAAAGCCGATATGTCACAAAGTAGATCCTTCATAGGCACAGGAAAACACGGATTTCAACCCAATCGGTCTCGCATTGGCGCGAACGCAACAAAAATGGCACCGAACGGACTGCTAAGTTTTCAACAGCCCTCCCCAACTGACCAAAAGCTTGTCGAGAGCTGGACGAAGCACTGTTGAAAACCCCATTTTTTTCTCATGCAGAAGCTTTGCGCGGCAAGTGAGTAGACTTTTTCGAACTTGCCGTGCAGACCAGCCAAATTGCTTTATAAAGTGCAGGTAGATAGCTTGTGGTAAAACGGCTTGGTCGCCAAAATGCCAAAAGTCTACTCACTTAGATTGCAGAGCGCCCCCCATTAGCTGCAATTCCAAGGTAGTTAGCACTTTTGGATTCAGATCGTCATACTGAACAAGAATTTGACTTGAGTTTTCAGGGACAAATGCACCATCGGCACACCAATAACAGTCACTGATATCGATAAACGGAATACCCGAGCGCGTGAGAGCCCGCGCAAAAGAGCTTCCGCCCGCTCCGCGCTCCGCAACAACAGTGCAGTAAAGGCCCGCGTCCGCATGCTCGATCGAGACCTCCCCTGCCGGAAACGCTTTCCGTACAAGCGCCGCCAGGCCATCACGCGCCTCGCGAGCACGAACACGCACGCGGTTCACATGCCGCTCGTAATCACCCGATTCCAGCAAACGTGCCAAAGCGACCTGGTCAACAGAACTCACCGACGAGGCGTAGAAACCAAGGCTGCGCCTAAACCGCTCCATCAGCTCATCGGGCAACACCATGTACGCTAGACGCAGCGCCGATGACAGGCTCTTCGAAAACGTGTTGGTGTAGATAACCGACTGGGCGGCATCGATCGACGCGAGCGCGGGAATCGGCTTACCAGCAAGGCGAAACTCACAATCAAAGTCATCTTCGATGAGATACCGGCCCGGCTGCTCGGCGGCCCAGCTCAGCAGGGCATAGCGACGCGCAATGCTCGTCACAAGGCCGGTCGGATACTGATGGGACGGCATCAGGTGAAGGACATCGGTCCCGCTTTTCTGCAGAGTGCTCAAGCCCACGCCCTCATCATCCAACGGGATATGTCGAACTTTGCAGCTCATAGCCTGATAGATGCGCGTCAGACGCAAATAGCCCGGGTCCTCAACGGCATACACCTTGTCCGCGCCAAGCAACTGAACCAACATGGTATCGAGCAGCTGGGCGCCCGCACCGATAACGATGTTGTCGGGATCGACATTCATGCCCCTCGTCCCACGCAGATGGTGAGCGATAGCGCGTCGTAGCCGCGCGGTGCCCTGTGCCGGCGCGGTCGAAAAGATTTCGCGTTCGTCTTCGGATGCCAGCGTCGCCCGCAGTGCGCTTTGCCAAAGCCGCGCCGCCTCCAAAGCGGAAGGAAAGAGCGGGGCGAATTGCTCGGTCCGTCCGTTGACATCATGCGCGCTGGGGCCCACAGAGACGGTATCTCGGTCGATGCTCCCCGCAGCCAAAGGCAAAACCGGTGCATCCGGAAGCTCGCAAGCGTAGTAGCCACGCCGCGGCTTTGAGCAAATATAGCCCTCGGCAAGTAACTGGCTATATGCATTCTCGATGGTAATGACACTGATTCCCAGATGACTGGCAAAGGCGCGCTTAGACGGAAGATGCTCCCCCGCCGCAATGCGTCCAGCTACGATATCATCTCGAATTTGCTGGTAAACATACTCATAGAGCGATGCTTCGCCGCGTTTTTCCAAATTGTAGTCAAGCATGAGTTTATCACCTGACCATATCGAACCGTTCAATCTGGTATTAGTCTGACCTTGTTATTATCTCGAAAACTGAGTATTTCGCCATACCCAGCTCCCCGATAGGATGTTCCGTCAAGCAATGCACATGCCAACCAAGGGAGCAACCATGGCAGAACAGACCAGCAAGGCCGATCGCGTCAAACTCAATCGCGAGCTCGCGCAGATGCTCAAGGGCGGCGTCATCATGGACGTCACCACGCCCGAGCAGGCGCGCATCGCCGAGGAGGCAGGCGCCTGCGCCGTCATGGCTCTCGAGCGCATCCCGGCCGACATCCGCGCCGCAGGCGGTGTGTCGCGTATGAGCGACCCCAAGATGATCAAGGGCATCCAAGAGGCCGTCTCCATCCCCGTCATGGCCAAGTGCCGCATCGGTCACATCGTCGAGGCGCAGGTCCTTCAAGCCATCGAGATCGACTACATCGATGAGTCCGAGGTTCTCTCCCCCGCCGACGACGTCTACCACATCGACAAGACCCAGTTTGACGTCCCGTTTGTCTGCGGTGCCCGCGACCTGGGCGAGGCACTGCGCCGCGTCGCCGAGGGCGCCACGATGATCCGCACCAAGGGCGAGCCGGGCACGGGCGACGTGGTCCAAGCCGTGCGCCACATGCGCAAGATCCAAAAGCAGATCCGCGACATAGTTGCCCTGCGTGACGACGAGCTCTTTGAGGCAGCCAAGCAGCTGCAGGTTCCGGTCGAGCTCGTGCGCGAGGTCCATGCCACGGGCAAGCTTCCCGTCGTGAACTTTGCCGCCGGCGGCGTAGCGACCCCCGCCGACGCCGCGCTGATGATGCAGCTGGGCGCCGAAGGCGTCTTTGTCGGCTCGGGCATCTTTAAGAGCGGCGACCCCGCCAAGCGCGCAGCCGCCATCGTCAAGGCCGTGGCCAACTTCACCGACGCCAAGCTCATCGCCGAGCTTTCGGAGGACCTAGGCGAGGCCATGGTGGGCATCAACGCCGACGAGATCGAGATCATCATGGAGGAGCGCGGACGCTAGTCCAGCAGAAAGGATCGCACATGAGCGATTACGCAGACCAGACGGTCGCCGTGCTGGCGGTCCAAGGTGCTTTTGCCGAGCACGAGGCGAGGCTATCCGAGCTGGGCGCACACTGTATTGAGCTGAGGCAGGCGGCTGATTTGAAGCAGGACTTTGACCGTCTGGTACTTCCCGGCGGCGAGTCTACCGTTCAAGGGAAGCTGCTTGATGAGTTGGGCATGCTCGAGGAGCTTCGCGCCCGTATCGCTGAAGGCATGCCCGTCCTGGGCACCTGCGCCGGCCTGATTCTGCTGGCTCACGACCTTGCCGCCCATGACGATAAGGGCACGCCGCGTTTGGCAACCATGGATGTACTTGTCGAGCGCAATGCCTACGGCAGGCAGCTCGGCAGTTTTCGAACCAAGGGGCAGGTAGCCGGCATCGACGGTGAAGTGCCGCTGACGTTTATCCGCGCGCCCCGCATCGTCGAGGTCCACGGCGACGCCAAGGCCTTAGCGAAAGTCGACGGGCGCATCGTCGCCGCCCGCCAGGGCAACCAGCTCGGTGTCACCTTCCATCCCGAACTCGACGACGACACCCGCCTCCACGAACTGTTCCTACAAATGTAGGCATCGAAATCAACAAACGAAACGAGAGTGGATAATCTCCCACCTTGAGCTTGAATGCAGGCTCAAACCGGGAGATTATCCACTCTCATGCTATGTAGTCATTTAAGAACGTCCCCAATGACTACTTCGACAACACCGATGTTTTGGTACCGACAGCGAAAACCCGCCAGAGCGAGCAAGGTGCCTTGAAACGAGGCGGCATTGACCTTCTGGTCATGCCGCCGAAGTTGAAAGGCAGATTGCCGCTCTGGCGGGTTTGCAGCGTCAAGCGGTTACGGCGTTTGGTAAAACGCCGTAACTAATTAAAAGCGATTGCCGCGGAAGCCGCCACCGTTGCGGCCGCCACGGTCGCCACCGCGACCGCCACGGTCGTTACCACGGTTGCCGCCAAAGCCGCCACGGTTGCCGCCGCGGTCGCCATAGCCACCACGGTTGCCGCCAAAGCCGCCGCGACCGCCACGGTCGCCGCCACGGTCACCAAAGCCGCCGCGGCCGCCGCGATCGCCACCGCGACCGCCACGGTCGCCGCCACGGCCACCGCGATCACCAAAGCCGCCGCGACCGCCACGGTCGCCGCCACGGCCACCGCGATCGTCACGGCCGCCGCGAGGACCGCGGTCCTCGTCCAGGCCCATGGCGACGAGCGGAGCGATAACCTTATCGAGAGCGGCCATCAGCTCGGTGGCCTCCTCGTAAGAAAGCTCGGGCAGGAGCTTCTCCTTCTTGTTGGCAAGCTCGACCAGGCCCTCAGCGGCATCCTCGGCAGCGAAGACGACGATCTTGCGCATATCGCCCTCGGCGTCGTCGATGCGGCCGACCAGATCGGCAGCCTCGGCCTCGGCCATCAGGCCATCGAGCTCACGAAGGCGCATGCCCAGCAGGTCGGACATTTCCTTCTGCTCCATCTTGGGCTTGAGGTCAAGAAGCTTGATGGCGCGCTCGATGTTCGCCATGCGCTCGGCCTTGGCCTCCTCCTCCTTGGAAATAGCAAAGCGACGGCTACGCAGCAGGCGGGCGGCCTTCTGCATCTTGTCCATCAGCTCTTCGTCATCGTAATCAACGGCGGCCTCGGCAACCTCGGCCTCCTCCTCGGCGGAAACCTCGTCAGCAGCCTCAACCTCGGCAGCTTCGGTCTCCACGGTCTCGACTGCCTCAACCTCGGCAGCCATGGTCTCGTTCTCGGTCTCGTTCATGATCTCTTCGTTCTCAGACATGAGACTCCTTCTTGGCCCTCTCGGGCATCATCGCCCCATTCGCGGGGCCCGTCGCGCACTCTTTGCGCTTTAAACATTCATGCCTCTCGGCAAAACGCCCATTAGTTTATGGTGTCGCCATTCAATCTAGCTGCAGAATCTATGTGCACACATTAATGCGACATGTGCGACTCGCGACGAGCGTACACAACCGATACCACAAATCCGACCACGGCAATTACAGCCGCCACACGCACGGCTGCCGCAAATCCAATCGCCTGGGCAACGTCGGTCGCAACGCCAGCGGCGCCGGCAGTCGCCGCAGAACTCGAGAGCAGGCCGATAAACAGCGACGGGCCAAACGATGCGGCAATCATGTTCCACGTGTTGAGCAATGCCGTTCCGTGAGGATGCTCGGCGACAGGCAGCGTCTCCAAGCCGGCCGTTTGCGAGGGGCTCAGCACCAAACCGACTCCGGCATACACCACAACGGTCAGCGCCACGACGAGGCCGATGTTCATGTTTGCGGCCGTCATCGAGATTGCAGTCTGCCCCACAGCAATCAGGGCAAAGCCGACCGGCAGCAGCGGCCATGCGCCACGGGCGTCCATCACGCGTCCGCCCACAATCGAGGTCACAGCATTGCAGGCAATCGCCGGCAAAATGAGCAAGCCCGCAACAAGTGCGGTCATGCCGTATGCGCCCTCAAAATAGAGCGGCAACAAAACGCTCATCGAGAACGTCGTCATCATCGATACCACCACAAGCGAGCACGCAGGCCAAAAACGAACGCTCGCCATGGGACGCACGTTAAGCACCGGATGCTCGAGCTTGAGCTGGCGGGCCGCAAACAGGCCGAGCAGCACAATGGCGGCGAAGAGCGTCGCGATGCCGGCAATCAGATTGGTCGAGAACTCGCCTACGGAATATACAAATGCCGTAATACCGGCAGCGAGCAAAACCACCGACAGAATATCAAGCGTGGTGTTCGAACGCTCTCCGACATTCTGAACAAGCTTTACGCCCGCCGCAGCGACCACAATGCCGCCCACCAGCGGCACTACGAACACCGCCCTCCAGCCAAACAACGTGCACATTAGACCGCTGATCACGGGCCCAAACGCCGGCCCCAGCGTAATGCAGGCACCGCCCAGGCTCAGATACAAACCGAGCTTCTCGCGCGGGGCGCAAGACAGTACCACGTTCATCATGAGCGGAAACAAGATGCCCGATCCCGCAGCCTGCAGGATACGGCTCGGCAGCAAAACGCTAAACGACGGAGCGACCAGGCACAGGACTTCGCCGGCGACCATGCATCCGCTTGCGGAAAACAGCAGCTTGCGCGTCGAGAAACGGCCGGACAGAAAGGCCATGATAGCCGTAAAGATCGACGTCACGATCATGTAGCCCGAAACGAGCCACTGCGCCGTGGTGGCACTCACCGAAAAGGCCGCCATAATGTCGTGCAACGCCACGTTAATGATGTTCTCGTTAAACGCAACAACAAAAGCTGCAACATACATTACGACGAGAATTGCCGAGGTTGTCGACGGTGATTGAGTTTGCTTTTGGGATTTGGTCCCCATGCATTTCCTTCCTCTTGAAACGACAGTCGCATCGCCCCAGAGGAACAGTCCAGGGCGAAAATGAGCCCTAGACTTACGCCAGACGCCGTACACGACGAGTCTGGCAACATGGTCCAACATCGAAAGATTGTAACGCGGACGCGCGGCTTTCCTTCCGCGCTATTATTAAAAGTCCACGAAAGCATGAGACATGAGGAGCCCGCCATGATTAAGCCCATCATGAAATCCGAGTTCTTTTTACGCCTGCCTTCCGAAGACGCGGGACCCGACGATGCCGCGACCGGGCAGGACCTCCTGGATACGCTCCACGAGCATGAGCACGAGTGCGTGGGCCTCGCCGCCAACATGATCGGCGTGCGCAAACGCATCATCTGCGTAAAGGACGGCAACAGGACACTCCTGATGTACAACCCGCAAATTCTTGAGCAGGTCAATGCCTATCAGACGAGCGAAGGATGCCTCTCGCTGATCGGCGAGCGTCCCTGTACCCGCTATCGCCGCATTAAGGTTGAGTATTTGGACGAGAACTTCGTCCACCGCATCAAAAACTTCTCGGGCTACAACGCCGAAATCATCCAACACGAAATCGATCACTGCAACGGGATAGTGATTTAGTTCCGCCGATTCAAGAAAGCTCCCCGCAGCAAAACAACTGCAGGGAGCTTTTCATAGTGCGGAGCTTCTATCCCACTAGCTCTGGCGGTAATGATCGAAGAAGTCGGCGAGGTCTTCGAGGGACTCTTTGAGCACTTCCATGCGCGGCAGATACACGATGCGGAAGTGGTCGGGCTCGGCCCAGTTAAAGCCGCCGCCGCGCGTGATCAGGATCTTCTTCTCGTGCAGCAGGTCGAGAGCGAACTGCTCGTCATCGGTGATGTTGAACTTCTTCACATCCATCTTGGGGAAGATGTAGAACGCCGCGCGCGGCTTGACCACCGAGATGCCGTCGATCTTGTTGAGCGCCTCATACACAAAGTTGCGCTGCTCGTAGACACGACCGCCGGGGCGGATGTAGTCGTTAACCGACTGATGGCCGCCGAGCGCCGTCTGGACGATCGACTGAGCCGGCACGTTGGAGCACAGGCGCATGTTAGAGAGCATGTTGACGCCCATGATGAAGTCGCTCATGCAGCGCTGGTTGCCCGAAAGCACCATCCAGCCAATGCGATAGCCCGCGATCATGTGCGACTTGGAAAGGCCGCTAAAGGTGACGCAGGGCAGATCGGGGGCGAGCGAGGCAATCGAGACGTGCTCGTAGCCGTCCATGCACAGACGGTCGTAGATCTCGTCGGCAAAGATCATCAGCTGGTGCCTGCGCGCAACCTCAACGATGCCCTCGAGCACCTCGCGCGGATAGACGGAACCCGTGGGGTTATTGGGGTTGATGATGACGAGGGCCTTGGTCGCGCTCGTGATCTTGGACTCCATATCCTCCAGGTCGGGATACCAATCCGCCTGCTCGTCGCACAGATAGTGCACGGGATGGCCGCCGGCAAGGGTTGCGCACGCCGTCCAGAGCGGATAGTCGGGGCTGGGGATCAGAATCTCATCGCCGTTGTCGAGCAGCGCGTTCATCGAAAGCTGAATGAGCTCGGACACGCCGTTGCCCGTGTAGATGTGCTCCATCTGAACGTTGGGCAGGCCCTTGATCTGCGAGTACTGCATAATCGCCTTGCGTGCAGAGAACAGGCCGCGCGAGTTGGAATAGCCTTCGCAGTCGGGCAGCTGCTGGCGCATGTCCTTGATGACCTCGTCGGGCGTGCGGAAACCGAAGGGCGCCGGGTTGCCGATATTGAGCTTGAGAATACGCTCGCCCTCGTCCTCCATGCGGGCAGCCTCGTCGACGACGGGACCGCGCACGTCATACAGGACGTTATCAAGCTTAGTGGATTTAGAAAAAGTACGCATGGTGGTGCTCCTTGGAATTTGAGCTGAGGGATGGGGTTCGGGCTTGGAAACGTTACGGGGCGATGATGCCTCGCCTTGATCGGCGTCACTGGCAAGCAGCCAGGTAACATCGACCTCCAAAATGCGGGCGAGTAGCTCTGCCACATCGCGCCGCGGGATCGTCTTGCCGCTCACATATTGGCTCATCTGACTCTTGCCGAGTTTTTTGCCGAGCATCTCCGATGCGCGGATTACGTCCGACTGGCGAACGTCGCGATCGGACATAGTCTGTCGCAGGCGATCGCCAAACGTCTCTTGGGCCACTAGAACCTCCTTGCTGGCAAAGTTCAATTTACAGAACACGAATTGAACCTGAGTTCAATTTAGGCAGCAGTATAGCGCGGCGCATAATCTGAAAGTTCAATTTCATAAGAAAAGGTACCGAACCCTGAGATTTGCCCAAAGCGGACAATGACGTGCACGCGTTTAGAGGTATTCGAGAAAACGGGCAGCGGCAAGCGAAACGTCAGCCGTGCGATATATCGCATTGATCTGCCGATGAGGATGTCCCTCGAGCGGACGCACGGCGACATCGAACTGGCAGCGGCGCAAGATGAGCGCCGGAAGAATGCTCACGCCCAGGCCGTCCTCGACCATGGCCATAATCGCATAGTCATCCCAGGTTGACAGCTTAGAGCGCACTGCCAGGCCCGCGCGGCGAAACAGCGGCGTTATTTCGTCGTCGCTACCGCGTTCCAGCAGAATAAACTGCTCGTTGGCCAAATCGGCAAGGGAAACGACCTCCGCGGTGGCAAGCGAAGAGTCCGCTGGCACCACGGCCATCAGCTCGTCTTGCACCAACGGCCGCGACGCCATGCCGGCACCGCGCGGCTCGCGCGGAATAAAGCCCAGGTCACAGCGGCCTTCCGCCACCCATTGCTCAATCTCTGAGTAATCGCCCATCAGCAGCTCGTAATCGACGTCCGGGTGATCGGCGCGAAAGTGCGCAATCACCGGCGGCAGCACGTGGGTCGCCACGCTCGAAAACGTACCGATGCAGATTTTGCCGCGCATGAGCCCACGCATCTCATCCACCCGTCGCTGCAAACGAACAAATTCCTCGCACAACGCCTCGACCGCCGGCATGATCTGCCGCCCATCGGCAGAAAGCACTACGCCCTCGCGGCTTCTATCAAGCACTTTAAAGCCCCAGTCGGCCTCAAGATCGGCCACCATACGGCTCACGCCCGACTGCGAATAGCTCAGCCGCTCGGCGGCGCGCGTAAAACTGCCGGCGCGCACGGTCTCGAGTAGGACCTGCATCTTTTGAACATTCGTTTCCACGGCACCCCTCCACATATGCATGAGCTTTTGTCATGTTATCTATGAATTATATTCGCTTTTCTTCTATAGCCAGTTCACCCATAGTGAACATGCTCGGATATAGAGGGGATTTCAGCGCATGAACAACGGACTGTTTACGTACTTAGCAGCATTGCTATTGTTTGGCTCCAACGGCATCATCGCCGCTGCCATTGCGCTGCCGAGCTCCGATATCGTGCTACTGCGCACGTTCTTGGGCGCACTCTCGCTTGTCACCATCCTCGCCGTCACCCAACGCCATAAGCTGCAGGCGCCATCCCGCCCCCGCGAAGCCGCAGCCCTCCTCCTCTCGGGAGCCGCGCTGGGCGCCAGCTGGATTTTTCTGTTCCGCGCCTACCAGACGATCGGCGTCGGCGTATCCTCGCTGCTGTACTACTGCGGCCCCATCATTGTCATGGCGCTCTCCCCGCTCATCTTTGGCGAAAAGCTGACCGGCAGCAAAATCGCCGGCTTTATCGCCGTCGCCTGCGGTGCTTTTCTCATTGCGGCACAAGGTCTAGGCGGCAATATGCCCATTGCGGGTATCGCTTGCGGCATCGCCTCGGCATTTTGCTATGCGCTGATGGTCATCGCCAGCAAGGGCGCGCCGCACATCGAGGGCCTCGAGAACTCCGCGCTCCAGGTGAGCGCCGCCTTTGTGACCGCGCTGGTCCTCACGCTCATCACGCAGGGCGCCCCCTCGTTCCTGTCCGCCGGCGTCGCCGCCAATATTGATTGGCGCGCCGTCGTCATGCTCGGCGTCGTCAACACCGGCATCGGTTGCCTGCTCTACTTTAGTGCCGTCGCCAAGCTGCCCGTCCAGACCGTTGCGGTCGTCGGCTACCTCGAGCCGCTTTCGGCCGTCGTGTTCTCGGCCGTCCTTTTGGGCGAAGTCATAACACCGGTCCGCCTGATGGGCGCCGCACTTATCATCGGCGGCGCGCTCTTTTGCGAATTCGCCGGCAAACGCGCAGGCGCCAAGGCTGGCATAGCCCAGACAGCACGTGCTTAAAAGCCCCTGCTTTGAAATGCTACCTGCGTACATAAATAATCCTCAGCTGGGGATTATTGTCTAAAATAACCTGATGTGCCAAACTGCTCTTGTATGTATAAAGACGGCATAAAGGTTATCTGTCCTAGACGGATAACCGGATGTCCAAGGGAGTCCACGTGGCACATAACAAACTGGAGGCAAGCCCCCAAGATCAGCGTGGTCAAGGCGGGCATGGAGCCATTCCCCTCTCCGCTGGCATGCTGCTCGTTACGCTCGGCGTCGTCTACGGCGACATCGGCACGAGCCCCATGTACACCATGAAATCAATCGTTGCCAACAACGGCGGCATCGGTACCGTCAGCGAGGACATGATCCTGGGCGCGCTTTCGCTCGTCATCTGGACCATGACGCTCGTGACCACGGTCAAGTACGTGGTTATCGCCATGAAGGCCGATAACCACAACGAGGGCGGCATCTTCGCCCTGTTTAGCTTGGTGCGCAAAGTGGCGCCGTGGCTGATCCTTCCCGCCATGATCGGCGGCGCGGCGCTGCTCGCCGACGGCATCCTCACCCCCGCCGTCACGGTTACCACGGCCATCGAGGGCTTGCGCACTATCGAGTGGGGCCATGCGCTTTTGGGTGACGGCCAGACCAACGTCATCATCATCACCATCATCATTATCTGTGGCCTGTTTGCCATGCAGCGCGCCGGCACCTCGTCGATCGGCAAGCTGTTCGGGCCGCTCATGACGCTGTGGTTCCTGTTCTTGGCTGGCGCCGGCCTGTTCAACATGCTCGGCAACCTGTCCATCCTACGCGCGCTCAACCCCATCCGCGGCATCATGTTCCTGTTCTCGCCCATCAACCACTCGGGCATCATGGTGCTCGGCTTCGTCTTCCTGTCGACGACCGGCGCCGAGGCGCTCTATTCGGACATGGGTCACGTGGGCAAGGCTAACATCTATGCATCCTGGCCGTTTGTTAAGGCGGCCCTTATCCTCAACTATCTGGGTCAAGGAGCTTGGCTGCTCGCCAATAACTCCAACCCCCAGATGCTCGCGATGGATATCGTCAACCCGTTCTATATGATGCTCCCCGAGCCCCTGCGCCCCTTTGCCATCGTGCTTTCGGCCGTAGCGGCCATCATCGCCTCGCAGGCGCTCATCACCGGCTCGTTCTCGCTGGTATCCGAGGCAACCCGTCTCAATCTCATGCCGCATCTGCGCATCCACTACCCCAGCGACACCAAGGGCCAACTCTATATTCCGCTCGTCAACAACATCATGTGGGTCGGCTGTATCTTCATCGTGCTGCTGTTCCAAAACTCCGAGCGCATGGAGAGCGCCTACGGCCTCGCCATTACCGTGACCATGCTCATGACCACGACGCTTTTGACGAGCTACATCGCCGGCATCCTCAAACACAAGCTGGGCGCCTGCGTCTTCGCCCTGCTCTTTGGTGCCATTGAGCTGTGCTTCTTCGCTTCGTGCCTCACCATGTTCTTTGACGGCGGCTACGTCATGATCTTCCTGGCCGCGCTGCTGTTTGGCCTTATGTACGTGTGGCGCCGCGGCACCGCCATCGAGCGCACGCAGACGATCCTGCTGCCCGTCTCCAAGTACATTGACCAGCTCGGCCGCCTGCGCAACGACGAGACCTACCCCGTGCTCGCCGACAATCTGGTGTTCCTTACCAACAGTCCCGACCCGCTCACGCTCGACCGCGACGTGCTCTACTCCATCTTGGATAAGCATCCCAAGCGCGCCAAGGCATACTGGTTCATCAACGTGCATGTCACCGATGAGCCCTATACGCACGAGTATTCCGTCGAGACCTTTGGCACAGACTTCCTATTCCGCGTGCGCTTGGACCTGGGCTTTAAGGTCAATCAACGCATCAACGCCTACCTGCGCCAGATCGTTGGCGACCTGATGGCATCGGGTGAGTTGCCGCCGCAGCATCACGCCTACTCCATCTACGAGACACGCGGCAACGTGGGCGACTTCCGTTTTTGTATGCTGCGCAAGATGCTTGCCCCCGAAACGGACATCAACCGCAACGACCATCGCGTCATGGCCATCAAGTACGCCGTCCGCCGCGCCTGCGGAAGCCCGGCACGTTGGTATGGTCTCGAGAACTCGGCCATCATCATTGAGTACGTACCGCTCTTTGCTCGCATGCGCCCGGCCGTCAAACTTGTGCGCACCCAGGTGCCACTCGAGGTTCAGATCGAAGAGGCCGAGGAAATGGAAGTCGACATCTTCTCGGACGACTTGGTCAATGGCAACGAGGCCGGTAGGGACATGAACGTCGATCCCACCGAGCTGCTCGAGAGCGTCGCCGATACGCCCGAACAGCAACAGCTCGACGGCCTCGAGAGCGAACAGCTCAACGACGCCAACTTCTAGCGCCGTCACCCATCGACGATAGCGGCCCTGCACCTCGCGAGAGATGCAGGGCCGTCTTGTATTGCAGTAAAGCTAGCGGCTACGAACGACGCGGCTCGGGAACCACGAGCCTATCGGGGCTCGCGCCCTCGGCATCCATCAGGCTCACGTAGCGAATCGACGGATCCCCATACATCGCGTAGTAATAATTGCCCGTGCGCGCGCTAAAGCATCCGGTGTAGATAGTCTTCTCGAACTTGCCATCGCCCATCCTGGACGCCCCCTCGATCATCACCACGCCCTCGAGCGAGCGGAACATGCGGACGACGTTTTCGGTCTCGCTCTCCTTTTGCGGGTAATTGGCATTGAGGTACGCCGCCTTTACAAAACGGCTCGGCGAATAGCAGTCACCCGGAATACCGCGCATGCCGGCACCCGCACCATAGGGCTTGAGCTCGGCGCCACGCCATGTCGCCGTCTGCGGAAAATCGCTTGTGGCCGTGATATAGGTGCGCAGGTTTTCCATGTGCCACGGGAAGGTGGGCTGATTGGCAAGGGTGTCGACCGGATCGTCGTATACATGCAGGCCGTCAGCCATCATCTCGACCACGATGCTACGCTGGCTGTCGCCGATAATCCAATGGAGCAGCGACACGCCCAGCCCCTCTCCGGCAGATTTGGCGACAATCACCGTGTCGCGCAGCGCGGCCTCGACCTCATCGACCGTCGAGAACGTCGCTGCCACCCACAGGGGAAACTCATAGGCTGCGATATTGGTCTTGCCGTCGACAGGGTCCTCGGCATACTCGGCATAACCCGGGAAATTGAGACCCGCCACGGCGAGGCCCGCATCGTTGCCGCAGTCGAAGAACATGGGATAGTTCTTGTAATCGATGCACATACCGATCACCGCGTGTGTCGCCGTCGCGTCGTCGATAAACGAATACGGGATGTGAAACCCGCGCGGCATCACGCGAACCTGTTGGCCGTAGTCAAAGCTCCAGTCGAGGTTGCGGCCCAGATACATGTGGCCAGAATTATCGGTAAATCGAATGCTCGTGCACATAGCGCCTCCTAGCTTTACGTTCTTTCTAAGCTTATTGTCACCAATCAAAGAGGCGCTAAACACAAAAGCCCGGACATGACAACAATGTCACGCCCGGGCTATTCAAGCAGGATAAACTCAACCAAGTTAACCCCGCAGGTCGTCTAAGGGGTCAAAGTGCCGCAGATTGCCACGAAAGAGGAGCGAAGCGTACTTAAGGTACGCGAGCGACGATTGAGCGGCAAGGTGCGGTGCTTTGATCCCCTTAGACCAACTTGCCGAGGCAGTGGTCGATCATATGCTGGATCATCTGTGCCTCGAAGCCGACGAAGTCCTGCTTGCGCTCGCGCATCTTGCCGTCGACGATCTGGTCAAAAGCAACCTTGCACTTGATGTAGCGCGTGGACTTGGTGATCTCCTCGTGCGTCAGGCAGCTCTCCTCCATCTTGCTGGCACCCAGGCCAAACACCAGACGGGGGTTGTAGAGCACATGGGGCTCGCCGGCATCGTCCAGGTAGACGCAGACCTTCTTGGTGATGCCGATCTGGTTGGCGGCAAGGCAGCCGGCATCGTCGAGCGACTTGATGGTATCGATCAGGTCCTGTGCGACCGACTCGTCTTCGACGGTCGCGACCTCGCAACGCTGAGACAGAATAGCCTCGTCGTGGCAGAGCTCTTTAATCATACGTTCCTCCATAGGGGTCGTTGTAACCGCTTAAGTATACGGTACCCACACATTTTCATGCGAAAAATACCGTCCGTCTGCTACAAAGCGCCGAACATCAACATGCGAGGAACAACAGCGTCGTAAAGGGGCTATAGTGGGTGAGTTCGTGTCAATCGGCCTAAACTCGGGGCCGAACAAGGAAAGGGTATGCATGGACGAACTATTTCACGTCAGCGAGCGCAAGTCCACAATCGGGACCGAACTTCGCGCTGGACTGACAACGTTCCTGGCAATGGCCTACATCATTGCCGTCAACCCCGCGGTGCTCTCGGGCGCCGGCATCGATGCGGGAGCGCTCGCCTGCGCCACCTGCCTGGGCGCCGGCATCATGACCATCTGCATGGGCATCTTCGCCAACCGCCCGCTCGCCTGCGCGTCGGGCTTAGGCGTCAACGCGATGATCGCTGGAATCGCCACCACCGTCTGCGGCGGTGACTGGCACGTGGCCATGAGCGTTATCTTCCTCGAGGGTATCGTCATCTTGCTGCTCGTGCTTTGTGGCCTGCGCGAGGCCATCATGGACGCCATCCCGGTTGTCCTGCGTCACGCCATCTCGGTGGGTCTGGGCCTGTTCATCGCCATGATTGGCCTGTGCGATGCCGGCATTATCACCGCTGGCGCCGGTACACTCGTCGGTCTGGGCGACATCACCTCCCCCACCTTCATCGTCGGCATCATCTCCATCCTGGTGACGGTCGCCCTCGCCTGCCGCAACGTCCCCGGCTCGCTGCTCATCGGCATCGTCGTCGCCGTCATCGCCGGTATCCCCCTAGGTGTGACCCAGGCTCCGACCGGTATCATCGCCCCGCTCGACTTCTCGAGCATCGGTGGCCCCATCGCCGACGCCGGCGGCGTGCCCGCCATCGTCAAGGTCCTTACCGACCCCGCGCTCCTCGTCATCTCGTTCTCGCTGCTCATGAGTGACTTCTTCGACACCATGGGCACCGCGATGGCCGTAGCCAAGCAGGGCGAGTTCCTCACCGACGACGGCAACGTCGAGAATATCAAGGAGATCCTAATCGTCGACTCCGCCGCCGCCGCTGTGGGCGGTTTCATGGGTGTCTCCTCCATCACCACCTTCGTCGAGTCCACTTCTGGCGCCGCCGACGGTGGCCGCACGGGCCTCACCTCCGTCACCACCGGCGTGCTGTTCATTCTCGCCGCGTTCTTCTCCCCCATCGTCACCATCGTTTCCAGCGCCGCCACCTGCGGTGCTCTGGTCTACGTCGGCTACCTCATGATGAGCGAGGCCTCCGAGATCGACTGGTCCGACGTGTCGCAGGGTTTCCCGGCGTTCATGATTGTCGCCGGCGTGCCCTTCACCTACTCCATCTCTGCCGGCATTGGCCTAGGCTTTATCGCCTACGTGATCGTCGCGCTCTTTAAGGGCGAGGCCTCCAAGATCAAGCCGCTCATGTGGATCGCAGCTCTCGCTTTCCTCGTCTACTTCTTCGTAGCGTAACGGCATAGTCTGCTAAAACAGAACACCAAAGCGCGGAGTCGCATCGAGCGGCTCCGCGCTTTTCTTTTCGGTAGCGCGTATGCGTCGGCGTGCGACAATTGGGGCTGTCGATATCACAACGCCGAGAGAAGCCCGTCATGGAAGCGTGCCAAAAGCAGATAACCGTTCATTCAATGCATGCCGAAAGCGCACCGATCATCTACCTTCCCGTGGTCATGGGTGACGGCATCGAGGTATATAAGTGCTGCCGAGAGCTCGACTGCCCACCGTTTACCCTTGTCGCCATTGGCGGCCTCAACTGGAATCGCGAGCTGAGCCCTTGGGAATGCGACGGGACCGTACGCGATGCCGAGCCTTTCGGCGGCCAAGCTGCCGGTTTTCTTGATGAGTTGCTGAACCGGATAATCCCAAAGGTCGAATTATCGCTCCCACATCCACCTGCTTGGCGTGGCATTGCCGGCTATTCGCTGGCGGGTCTCTTTTCGCTTTGGGCCCTCTGGCAAACCGATGCCTTTGACCGCGCCGCAAGCGCATCGGGGTCCCTTTGGTTTCCTGGCTTTATCGACTATGCGCACGAGCACAGGATGCCGAACGCGCCCGGCGCCGTCTACCTGTCACTCGGCAAAAAAGAAACCAAGACGCCCAACCGCATGATGCGACACGTCCTCGAAGACACACGCGCCATGGAAGCGTTGCTTGCCGATCGCGGCATTCCAACAACGCTGGAGCTCAACCCCGGCAACCACTTTGCCCAAACCGATCTACGAATGGCGCGTGGCATCCACTGGATACTGACGCATTAAAAATGGTGCCCACGCGCATATGTAGGCCGAGCAAAAACATGCGCGGGCGGCCGAGCGACGATGCATCGTAGATGGCATCGCTGAGGGCGGGCGTCGAGGACTGGGACATGGATGTCCTTTCGAATGGAAGGGCGATCAGGCATATCGGATAACCTGCCCGAACGATACGATCCGAACCATTGTACGCGATACACTATGCCTCGCACGCGCCGCCACCTGCAAACACTAGCGCTATTTCCAAACGCGCTCGGCAATGCGCTTGACCAGCGCGATCTTTGCCCATTGCTCATCCTCGGTCAGCTTGTTGCCAATCTCGCAGCTGGCAAAGCCGCACTGAGGCGACAGATACAGGTTCTCGAGCGGCACGTACTTTGCGGCTTCACGGATGCGCTCGACGATAACATCCTCGTTCTCGAGCTCTGCCGCCTTGGTGGTTACCAAGCCCAGCACGACCTTCTTGCCCGGGGCAACGTACTTGAGCGGCTCAAAACCGCCGGCGCGCGGCGTATCGAACTCCAGGTAAAATGCATCGACATCCTCGTTTGCAAACAGGTACGGCGCGATGGGGTCGTAGCCGCCCTCGAAGGCATAGGTGGAGTGGTAGTTGCCGCGGCACACATGCGTGTTGATGACCAGATCGTCGGGCTTGTCCGCGATGGCGGCATTGTTGAGCGCCACGCCCAGCTCGCTTACCTTTTGCAGGTCGACCGGGCTCATGCCGGTTTTGGCGACAAAATCGGCATCGCAGTAGATGCCCCAGGTGCAGTCATCAAACTGGATGTTGCGGCAACCCGCTGCGTACAGGTCGGCGATCACTGTGCGATAAGCGGCTGCAATGGCGTCGGCAAGTTCCTCATCGGTCTTATAGACGGCATGCAGGCTCTCCTGCTGGCCGTCGCAGCGATCGAGCGTGACCTCAGAGAACGTCTGGATCGGCGCCGGGATGGTTTGCCGTGCGACCTGGCCCTCGCCCTCAAGCGCCTTGACAAATTTAAAGTGCTCGACGAACGGATGGTTCTCGCCGCTAATGGGGCCGGTTACCACGGCGGTGTCGGCTGTGGTCTCCTCGTCGTGGAACATATAACCCGTACGCGAGGTACGGCGTTCAATGCCGTTAAGGCCCCACATAAAATCGAGGTGCCAGTAGCTGCGGCGAAACTCACCATCGGTGATGACCTGCAGGCCGGCGGCCTTCTGCTTTGCCACCAAATCGCGAATGGCATCGTCCTCGACGACCTTAAGCCCCTCGGCATCAAGCGTGCCCGCGGCGTAGGCGGCACGGGCGTCCTTTACGGCCTGCGGACGAAGAAAGCTGCCGACGATATCGGCGCGAAACGGCGCGTTCGGTTGAATCGAAGTGCTCATAGATATCTCCCTTTGCATTGGTTGCTTTACTGGGACAGAGTATGAGCGCTCATATGGCCATCGTAAAATATACGTTTATAACAGTTTGATATAGATGCTTCCTATATCAGTCTGGACTGCCATAAAGAGATTTGACCCGCGCAGAGCACAGCAGCCTAAATATGCTGACGAATCGCGTCGATATAGGCTTGGCCGTAGCGCGTGAGCGTCGTGTTCTTGCGCGTAATGATGCCGACCTCCATGTACTCGTCCACATCGAGCGGAATCGAGATAATGCCGGGGCCGTTGAGCTCGTGGCTGATCACGCCCGAGCATACCGTGTAGCCGTTGAGGCCCATGGCCAAATTGAACAACGTCGCACGGTCGCGCACGCGGATATTTTTGCGACGTTCAAACGTCGAGGTCAGCTCCTCGGAATAGTAGAACGAGTTATAACTGCCCTGCTCATAGGACAAGAACGGGTAGTCTTCCAAGTCCTCGAGCGTCACGCTGGCGCAGTCCGCCAGTGGATGGTCGGCGCATACAAAGACATGCGGCGCGGCGCAGAAGAGTCCCTCGAATACGAGCTCGTTGGCGGCGAGCATGCGCTCGATAACCTCGCGGTTATGCTCGGATAAGTACAGGATGCCCAGTTCGCTTTTCATATGCGCGACGTCCTCGATAATCTCGTGAGTCTGTTCCTCGCGCAGGGTGAAGTCGTAACGCGCGGCATCGAACTCGCGGATCACGTCAACAAACGCGTTAACGGCAAAGGAATAATGCTGGCAGCTCACACTAAAGTGCGGCACCTGCTCGGATGCGCCCTTGTATTTGCCCTCGAGCAGGTCGGCCTGGTCGAGTACCTGGCGCGCGTAGCCCAAGAAGGTCTCGCCTTCCTCGGACACAATGACGCCCTTGTTGGTGCGCTCAAAGATGTGCACGCCCATCTCGTTTTCGAGATCGCGGATCGACGCGGTAATCGAAGGCTGCGACACAAAGAGCCGGCGCGAGGCCTCGGTGATGCTGCCGCATTCGGCAACTTTGACGACATACCTGAGCTGTTGGAGCTTCATAGCTTTCTCCCTAGACGTTCGTGACGTCGAAACCCGTCGTATCCATCTGACGCATAAACGGCGGCATCTCCCCCGTCGCGGCACAGGCGGCAATCTGATGCAGAGCCCCGGCAACCGCATCGTCTACCGCAGCGCCGATATGCCAGCGCGCGGCAGCCGTGACGGCCTCGTTGGCATTGGCGACTGCAACGGAGTTGGGAACGGCATCGATCATGGGCAGATCGTTATCGGAATCGCCAAATACGGCCACCTCATCGGGCGTCAGGTCCAAAGCGCGCGCCAACTCCAGCGCAGCGCAACCCTTGTCCCAACCTGCTGGAAGGATGTCAAACAGGCGCACTCGGTTGTTGGGAAACACAAGCGAGAGTTCCGGCACCTCAACGGCAACGCGCTCGCGTAGCTCCGCGAGCTCCTCACGCGAACGGGCACTCCAGATATTCGCCTTGAACACCGGCACTTCATCAACGACGGGACGGCACGGGGCCTCTTCGCCTTTGAGCCATGCGTTGCCGCCCGACTCCATGGCGCGACGAACGCGCTCGGGATCACTCGTCACGCAATAGGCATCGTTGCCCCAAAAGTCATCGCCCAGGCTATAGACTTTTAAAAATGTATCGTCGGTCTCTTGCTCCAGATAGTCGGCCAAACGCATCAGAGCATCGTTGTCGATTGCGTGCGAGGCGACTACTTCGCCGCCGACAAACATCACCTGGCCGTTACAGAACGCGCCAGTCGAAAAACACTCGGAACGATTTTTGAACATCCAGCCCATCGCGGACGGCTGACGACCCGAAACCGGACCAAAGTGCAGACCCGCCGCTTGCATGGCATGAATACCCTCGATGGCGTAGTCGCTGGCGCCGTCATGCCCGGCTGGAATCAGCGTATCGTCCATATCGGTCAGCACAAGTTTGATCATGAGGTCCCCATTCGTATCGGTCCTACCTATTGTAACGACCTGCCAAAATAAACCTGTCCCTTTTTGGCAGGTGCGTTAGTATAGGGAACAACAGATTCGATGCGGGAGTGCCGGCGGTGCAAACCACAAGGCTGAGAGGGCATGGGGCCCAATCCTTTGAACCTGTCAGTTAATGCTGGCGTAGGGAGCATGCCGCCTTTACAGGGGCGCTGTCTATGCACAGCGCCCCTTTTCTATGCCAAGGAGGCATGTGCAGTGATTGATTCGGAACAGCTTAAGCAACATGTGGTCAAGGCCGTGGAGGAGATTCGTGCCACCAATCCGATGGCGGGCTCCATCACCAACACGGTGACGATCGACTTTGTCGCCAATGCTCAGCTCGCCGTAGGCGGTTCGGCCGCCATGGTCTATCTGCCCGACGAGGGCGAGGCGCTCGTTGCCGGCGGCGGCGCCATCTATCTCAACATGGGCACGCTCTTCCCCATCTACGAGCAGACGATTCCCCGCGCGGCCAAGGCGGCACACGACGCTGGCAAGCCCTGGGTGCTCGATCCGGTGGGTCTGGGCATCGGTAGCCTGCGCACCCAGCTGGTAAACGAACTCAAGCAGTATAAGCCCGCCATCGTGCGCGGCAACGCCTCCGAGATCATCGCACTCGCCGGCCTGTGGGGTCTTGAGGGCGAGGCGGCCGATCTGAGCCGCGTACGCGGCGTCGATACCACCGACACGGTCGACGCCGCCCGCGATGCCGCCGTGGCGCTCGCTCGCTACACCGGCGGCGCCGTAGTGGTCTCGGGCGAAGTCGACCTGATTACCGACGGCACGACCGTGGCCAAGTCCCACGGCGGCAGCCCGCTCATGTCCAAGATCACCGGCTGCGGTTGCTCGCAGGGCGGCGTGCTGGCCGTGTACGCCTGCGCCGCCGACCCGTTTACGGCAGCCATCTGTGGCACCGCCGTCTACAACGTTGCCGGCACGCGTGCCGCCGCCGTCGCCGATGCCCCGGCAAGCTTTAAGGTCGCCTTTATCGATGAACTCTACCGCGCGACCGCCCAAGACATCGCCGATAACCGACTCGAACTCGAGGAGGCATAAGCCATGTCCGAACCCGCAACCAATACCGGCATGAACACGCTCGTCGCTGTAGCCATCGCCCCGTGCGGCACCGGCGATGAACTGTCCGCCGAGGTCGCTGAAGTCGTGCGCGTCATTCGCGAGAGCGGCCTTCCCAACCGCACCACCTCGATGTTCACCGAGATCGAGGGCGACTGGGACGAGGTCATGCAGGTCGTGCGCGACGCAACCTTTGTGTTGGCGAGTAAGGGTATCCGTACCGAAGTCGTGCTCAAAGCCGATATTCGACCCGGATTTACCGACACCATGACCGGCAAGCTCGAGCGCATGGAAGCACAGATCAAACAGCAGGAGGAAGCACGATGAGCATCCGCGACAACCTTGATATCTCGGCCTATCTGGTACTCGGTCCCGAAAACACGCTCGGGCGTCCCGTGGGCGATGTGGTGGCCCAGGCGCTCGACGCAGGCTTTACCTGCATCCAGGTGCGCTCCAAGGTGGCAAGCGCCCGCGAGATCATCGCGCTGACGGGCGACGCCGCGCAGGCAATCGCACAGGCCGGCAAGACCGGTCAGGTCGCCCTGCTGATCGACGACCGCCTGGACTGCGTACTCGCCGCGCGCGAGCAGGGCATCGCTGTTGACGGCGTGCACGTTGGCCAGAGCGATATTCCCGTCGAGGTCTGCCGTAAGCTGTTGGGCCCCGATGCCATCGTGGGCCTTTCTGCCCGCTGCGAGGAGATGCTCGAGTACGTCAAGACCGCCGACATGAGCCTGGTCGACTACCTGGGTATCGGCCCACTCCACGAGACCGAGACCAAACGCGATTGCGGACGCGCAGCCGATGGCTCCATCATCACCAAGAGCTTTGAGGACCTGGCCGCACTCCACGCGGCAAGCCCCGTGCCCATCGTGGTGGGCGGCGGCGTCAAGACGGCCGACCTGCCGCAGCTCAAGGCCACCGGCGTCGATGGCTTCTTTGTGGTGAGCGCCGTCTGCAGTGCCGACGACCCCCACGCCGCGGCCAAGGAGCTCGTCGACACCTGGCAGCAGGCATAGACATAAGCCGAGCAGTTGATTCGCAGCCTCATATCTTCAGCAACGGAAAGCGCATCCCAGTTTGGACCTCCATTCCGGGATGCGCTTTCCGCATGCGGCTCCGTTGGGAAACCTCATCCCATTTTTAGCGCCGATTCCGGGATGCGCTTTCCGCCGAGTCCACGGCAGTTTGCCCTACCCCGCTAGGTAGGCCTCCAACGCCGGCAAGGCCGCTTCCGCATCGTGGCGGCCGATCTGATAGATGCGTTCGAGCTCATCCGGTTCGCGGCACAGCGACGGCACCTTCACCGATTCGCTCGGACGCACCACAAAGACCTCGCCGGCAGCCTCGCGACGTGCCAGGTCATCGAGCGTGGCATTGTAGACCTCATGCCGATGCTCAAGCGCTGCGACAAACTCCGGGTAGTGACGGAACACGCGCCGCAGCATGGGCATCACGCTGTTGGGCTGCTTCACAAAGCCTACCGGCTGCGTGAGTACCACGATATTGCGGTCATACCCCTGCGCAAACAGCCATGCACTGGGAATAGAATCAGCCACGCCACCATCCAGATACTTATGCCCGTCAATAGCAACGGGACGCGTCGCCACAGGAATCGCCGACGATGCCCGGATCCACTCGATATCCCGCTCGTCGCCATAAGGCAAATCGTGATAGACAGCCTTGCCCGTCTCGATATCGGTACACACGCACGTAAACCGCATGGGGCAGGCGCGATACGCCTCCAAGTCGATGGGATCGCGCTCGATAGGCACCTCGTGATAGGCAAAATCGGCATTGAACATATCGCCGGTCCGCAGCCAGCTTGCTACACCCGCATAGCGCTTGTCGGCACAATAGGCCTTGTTATAGCGAATGGCGCGTCCGATCTGCCGCGATTTAAAGTTGTAGCCAAACGCCGCGCCCGCCGAGACACCCACCATATGGTCGCAGGTCAAACCGTGCTCCATCCAAACGTCGAGCACGCCCGCCGTATACATACCGCGGTAGCCGCCTCCCTCGAGCGCGAGCCCCACCGTGCGCGTCGTATCCGGCTGTGCCATGCGACCATCTCCGTTCCTGCGTTTAAAACCGGAACAAGTATACCCGTCAACATATACCACCCCAGTCGCATTTTTATCGGACATCGCATCGTCGCGCTACCGTTTGTCGAATAATAGCCGCCCACAGCATGTGCACCCATATATAATTCTGCACTGTTGTTTATACTACTCAGCAGTAATCAACAGCGAACATTAGCCGGTAAATTAACCCAACAACGCAGCGAGGCGGGGCCTGGATACACGCAAAGCGCCGAACAACAACGCGTGTGCACAACGAGCTCGCCCGACGCAATTCGCCCGACCTCAGAAAGCCGCTTACGACATGGATACTGTCAGCAATTACACCGAAACGCTCGAAAAGACCGTTCGCGACCTTCTCGAGCGCCAGGATGATCTGATTAGGACTGCCTTTACCGACCAGCTTACCGGGCTTGGCAACCGTGGCGGCTTTGCCCGCTCCCTCGAGGAGCTCTGGGAGCAGGACACCCCCGTTACCATGGCGTACGTCGATATCGACAACCTCAAGCACTGCAACGACGTCTTTGGCCATGACGAGGGCAACCGCTATATTTTGCAGGTAAGCCTCTATCTCAAGCTGTATATGAAAGTGGACGAAGCGGCGTTTCGCATAGGCGGCGACGAGTTTGCCATCCTATCTACGATTGCGACCGAGGACGACCTCGCCGAACGTCTGGAACACTGCCGAACGGTCCTGCTCAAAAACAACGATTCCGAGATGCCCCGCTCGTTTAGCTATGGAGTGTCGTATGCCGACCCCGCCCTGGGCGAAGCCCCCAATCGCATGACGCTCGATGCCGACCATCGCATGTACGATTACAAACTACGTCATGCCATGCACCTCGATCGACGTAATATCGCGCAAGTCCACGCCGACGACTTCGAAATAAGCGATCGTATTTTCGACGCCTTTTCGATGCTCAACGAGGGCCGTTATTTCTTTATCGAGAACTTGGACAAGGACCGCACCCTTTGGTCGCAAGGTGCCTTGCGCGATCTCGGTCTTCCTTCGGAGCACATAGACAGCTGCCGCGATTTCTGGAAGACGCGCGTCCATCCCGATGACCTCGAGGCCTACGCCAACGACATCAACCAGATCTTTAACGGCTCCAAACACCGCCGCGTCATGCAGTACCGCATGCGCAATGCCGCGGGTGACTACGTCCTTTGCCGTGCTCGCGGGTTTCGTATCGACGGCGACGGAAATGTCCCCTCGCTCTATGTCGGCGAGCTCGTCAACCACTCACTCGCCGAAACCGTCGACGCCGCCACAGGCCTCGGAACGCAGCGCATGCTGGTCAATGCCATCGATACCTGCCGCCTTGACCGTTGCAAGACAGGGCTTATAGCGGTGCGCGTTCGTGGCACGACTAAGCTCAACGAGCTCTACGGGGCCGAGGCTGTCGACAACATGCTTGCCGAATACGCGGGCCGCATGCTGTCGATCACCCGCGGCAGGAGCAGGGTCTACCGTTCACGTAGTGTCCAGTTCGTCGTGCTCAGCAACGATTTGGACCACGAGGCATTCGAGCAACTGACCCACCACCTTAAAGAGGCCGTTTTCGCTCCTGTGCAAATCGCGGGCGACACCATTGCTCCCGTCTGTCTTGTCGTCCCGACCTTTTACGAACGCCTGGATTCCCAAGCATCGACTGTTTTGGGCGAACTCGATCGTCGTCTTCGCACAGCTGGCGGGCTTGTCCCCAACGACAGCCTCCCTATACCCGAGGTCGAACGCAAAAGCGCAATCGCCGAACGCATCGATATGCTCACCGGTCTCTACCGACCCAGCGAGTTTATGCGCCGTGCCAATGCCATCATCAAGGCAAGGCGCGACGACGCTTGGTGTATCGCCACCGTCGACATGGGCCACATGCGCCTATTTAACGAATGGTATGGACAGGCCGAAGGTGACCGTATGCTTGCCGATGTGGGCACGGTGCTCAAGGATATCGAGAACGCCAACATGGGTGTCGCGGGGTACTGGGGACAAGACGACTTTTGTCTGCTCATACCCTTTGAGCACGATTTCGTTCACCGTGTCTATGCGCGCGTGCGCGAAGCTGTAGCCAAGCACAACGACGGCGTAGGTTTTTGGCCGTCCATGGGCGTTTACCCCATCGACTCCAATGAGGAGATCACCATCGATGCGCAGGCGAAGGCCATGTTTACCAATCGACGCGCAAAAAACGACTTTAAGGAGCGCATTGCCATTTTCTGCCCCGCGGAGTACGAGCGCGAAGTCGCGTTCCACCGCACGCTGACCGAATTCCAGTACGCGCTCTCAGATGGTCGCATTACCTACCACTTGCAGCCCCAGGTCGATATGGAAACCGGTGAGATTATTGGCGCCGAAGCACTCACCCGCTGGATTGACAAGGACGGCTCTCTCATTTCGCCCGCAACGTTTATCCCCGCACTCGAGGAAAGCGGCTTTGTGGTGACGCTCGACAAGTACATTTGGCAGGGTGTCGCCTCGTGGCTGCGCGAGCGTCTCGATCGCGGTCTTCGCGTGGTTCCAGTCTCGCTTAATGTGTCGCGCGTGGATATCCTTGCCTGCGACGTTGCCGAACATATGGGGGCACTTGCCGCCCAATACAATCTACCGCCCGAGCTTATGCGTGTCGAGATCACCGAGACGGCTTATACGGGAGAATCCGAAGCCGTGGACAAACTGACAGCCGACCTGCACACCCGCGGCTTCTCGACCTATATGGACGATTTTGGCACCGGTCAGTCCACGCTCGCGATGCTCAAGAACGTCAACGTCGACGTCATCAAGCTCGACCGCGCCTTTGTACCCACCGACCGCGATCAAGGCCGCAGCACGCAAATCATTTCATCGATGCTCGAAATGGCGCAGTCGCTCCATCTGCCCGTCGAGGTCGAAGGCGTCGAGACAAATGAACAGGCGAACATGCTACGACAAATGGGCGCCCGCTACGCTCAGGGCTTCCTCTACTACCGCCCCATGCCGGCGAAGGATTTTGAGGCATTGCTCGATGGTGGCAATAACAACTGATACGCTCGCGCGCAAAACGCCACCGCCGAAGGGGGAATTTGCCTCCATTAGCTGACTTATATCCCCAATTCAAACCGAATTGGGGATATGATACAAACCATTGTTCCGCCCAAGGAGGTTATCCATCATGAACGAGTCATATCGCCTGGGCGAGCAATCGATTATTGCCTATCTTCAGCGACTTGCGAATGGCATCTCGACCGCCGAGCTCGATGTTGCCGCGCTGCCTGCTGAGCTACGCGCCGTTGGCGAGCAACTGCAAAAGACGCATGCCATCCTGCAACAAGAGCGCCGGCTGCTTGAGAGCAACGCCTATATCGACCCGCTCACCAACTTGGGCAACCGCAACGGATTCGACCGTCATGTCGAGCAACTCTGGCACAAAGGCGACCCCTTCACCTGCGCCTATATTGACATCGACCATCTCAAACATTGCAATGATAGGTTTGGCCACGCCGAAGGCAATCGCTATATTCTGAGCATCTGCCGCACGCTCTCCGAAACCATGGAGCACGATGAGATGCTGTTCCGTATCGGTGGAGACGAGTTTGTGCTCATCTCGCTCTCCGCAAACGAGACTGAACTCGAGCAGCGCTTGGAGCAGGTACGTGCCGGGCTGATCGAAGCGAGCTCAGGCGGCAAGGCGCCCATGATCGGCAGCTTTAGCTTTGGCTGCTCGCGCGTCGATCCACTTGCTGGCGACACGCGTCGCCAGATGACGATGGATGCCGATCGCAAGATGTATCGCTATAAGCTTATGCATCGTGTGCAGCAACCGAAAGACAATGACGCGCCGCAACGCCCAATCGTCGATCAGCTTCCTTGCAACGACCGGGTGTTCCAAGCGATCTCCATGAGCTCCGAGACGCGCTATCCGTTCATCCTTAACCTCGATACGGGAGAATCGCAATGGTCGGTTAACGCCGTGCGCGATTTTGACCTGCCTTCCCAGCACCCTTTTAACTCACTCGACATGTGGCTCGCCCGCGTTCATCCCGAGGACCGCGACAACGTACGCGCCGAGCTCGACATGGTGATAAACGGCACGTGGCACTTCCACTACATGCAGTATCGCGTAATGGATGCCACCGGAAAATACGCGCTTTGCGACTGCACGGGCTACCGCTTGGACGGCACCGATACCGAGCCCAGCATGTATGTGGGCATTATCGTCAACCGAAGCCTAGCGGATACGACCGACTCGGTAACGGGCCTGGGCGATGTCCACGCCTTGGTCAACGCCATTGGCGAAATGCGTCGCATGGCGCGCGAGGCGGGCTTTATTGCCATTAAGGTCGACGATATCGCCGAAGTCAATGCCCGCTTTGGATTCGATGCAGGCGACCGCGTGCTCGCCGAAAGCGCCGCCTGCCTCATGGATTGTTCGCGCGGCAAGGGTCGCCTGTTCCGCTCGACGGGACCAATGTTCGTGGCGCTTTTCGATGAGCTCGGCCCCGAGGCAATCGACGAGCTCGCAAACGAAATCGAACGATTCCTGGGTTCTCCCGTGCTCATCGGCTCGCTTGAATATCAGCCGCCCATTCGCGTGGCCACGCTTCATCTGGACAGCGTCGACCGACAGCCCGTTTCCATTTTGAACGAGCTCAAAGCGTTGCTCGGGAAAGCCGTGCAGGTGCCAGGTACCAAACTGGATTAGCACCGCGCCCGCACCGCCTCCCCCATCGTGCGATAATCCTCTGCAGAAGTCACCAAAAGCAGAGGGAGTTTGTGATGAAGGTTCTTTTGGTCAACGGCAGTCCCAAGGCAAACGGCAACACCGCCCGCGCACTCGCCGAGGTCGCCGAGCAGCTCAATGCCGAAGGCATTGATACCGAGGTGTTTCAGCTGGGCGCCAAGCCCATTCGCGATTGCATTGGTTGCGGCCAGTGCGGCAAACCTGGCGGTCGCTGCACCTTTGACGATGACGTGGTGAACGAGCTCATCGCTGCCGCCGAGCAAGCAGATGGTTTTGTCTTTGGCTCACCCGTCTACTATGCGCACCCCAGCGGACGCATCCTTTCGGCCCTCGATCGCGCCTTCTATGCAGGCGGGCATGCCTTTGAGCACAAACCCGGCGCCGCGGTCGCCGTCGCCCGTCGCGGCGGCACGTCAACCACGTTCGATGTGCTCAACAAGTACTTCACCATTAAGCAAATGCCCGTGGTTGCCTCCACCTACTGGAACAACGTGTTTGGCGCTGCGCCGGGCGAGGCTGCCCAGGATGCCGAGGGCCTTGCCACCATGCGAAACATCGGCAAAAACATGGCCTGGCTCCTGCGCTGTATCGAGGCAGGACAGGCCGCCGGTATCAACGCACCCGAGGCAGATCGCGCAACGACCAACTTCATTCGATAGAGCGGCGGGACCATGAATATTCAAATCTTCGGCACCAAAAAGTCCTTTGATACCAAGAAGGCCCAACGCTATTTTAAGGAGCGCCGCATTAAGGTGCAGTTTATTGACCTTAAGGAAAAGGAGATGAGCAAGGGCGAGCTCACGAGCGTGATGCAGGCGGTCGGCGGTATCGACAAGTTGCTCAACCCCAAAGCCAAGGACGAGGAGACGCTCGCACTCATCCAGCACCTCACCCCTAGCCAGCGCTTCGACAAGCTGCTCGAGAACCAGCAGGTTCTAGCCGAGCCCATCGTGCGCAACGGCAAAAAGGCCACCGTCGGTTATTGCCCCGATGTATGGGGAGCCTGGGAGTAGCTTGTGTTATTTGCCGGCGCGTGGGTATAAGAGCAGGCGTTTGGCATAAGATTCAACTGTAAGCCATGTCTAACAAAGGAGGGCACATGCCCAACAAACCCGTGAAGATCATCATGCTTACCGGATACCTCGGTGCCGGCAAGACCACGCTGCTCAACCACATCCTCGCTAACGACGGCGGCATCCGCGCCGCCGTGATCGTCAACGATATCGGCGAGATCAACGTCGACGCCAGCCTCATCGCCGACGGCGGCCTTTCCGAGACCGACGACCTCATCCCGCTCACCAACGGCTGCATCTGCTGCACGCTTTCGGATGACCTGGCCAACCAGCTGCAGGGCATCGCCGATTCGGGCAAGTTCGATTACATCATCATCGAGGCATCGGGTATTTGCGAGCCTATCCCCATCGCCTACACCATCTCGAGCTTCTGCGACGAGGCCAAGGTGGGCGGCGAGCCCAAGCTCGCGCTCGACAACATCGTGGCCGTGGTCGACTGCGCCCGCATGTACGACGAGTTCAACGGCGGTCGCGACCTGCTGGCCGAGGATATCGACGAGGACGACATCGAGAGCCTGCTCATCCAGCAGATCGAGTTCTGCTCCACGCTGATCCTCAACAAGACCGATACCGTGAGCCCTGAGCAGATCGCCGAGCTTAAGGCCATCGTGCGCAGCCTGCAGAAAGACGCCGTGATCGTCGAGGCCCAAAACGGCGAGGTCCCCATGGAGGAGCTGCTCGACACCGACCGCTTCGACTTTATGCGCGCCTACAACTCCGCCGCCTGGATCGAGGCCATGGAGCATCCCGAGGAGCACGACGACCCCGAGGTGCTCGAGTACGACATCGAGACCTTTGTATACTCGCGCCGCAAGCCGTTTGACCTGCAGAAGTTCACCGATTTTGTTGAGCAGGAGTGGCCCGACGAGGTCATCCGCGTCAAGGGTCCGCTGTGGCAGACCGGCAATCCGGACATGTGCTACATGTTTGAGCAGGCCGGCCACCAGATGCGCCTGATGGAGAACGGCCTGTTTGTCGACTCGGCGCCCGAGGGCGAGAAGCAGAAAATTATCGACGAGACCCCCGAGATCATGCAGATTTGGGACGACGAGACGGGCGACCGTATGACGAGCCTGTGCATCATCGGCCGTCACATGGACAAGGATGCGCTCATCGCCTCCCTCGATGCCTGCCTGACCGACTGGCACCGCGCCTAGGTTTATCCAAGCGGGCATTTTTCCGCTACGTAACCGCCAAACCACCACGAAGGTGCCTGTCCCTTCGTGGTGGTTTTTCGTTCTGAGCCAAGGAGATTCATGTTCAACATCGTGCTGTATGCGCCCGAGATTCCGGCCAATACGGGCAATATCGGCCGCACCTGCGTGGTCACCGGCGCCCGTCTGCATCTGGTGGAGCCACTGGGCTTTTCGCTCGACGACAAGACGGTGCGTCGCGCCGGTCTGGGCTACTGGCAGAACCTGGACGTGACGACCTATGCCGGCTGGGAGGATTTCCTTGCGCGCAACGGCCTCTCCCCCGCCGACGAGCGCCTGCATCTGCTGACCAAAAAGGCGCGCCGCACCTATGCACAAAGCACCTACCGCGACGGTGACTATTTGGTCTTTGGCAGCGAGAGCTCGGGTATTCCCGAGCCACTGCTTGCCGCGGCGCCCGAGCGTTGCGAGCGCATCCCCATGCTGCGCGATTGCGATTCGCTTGACAACGCCGAGGCATGGGAAGCCCACGAGGAATCACTCGGGCATATCGAGGACGGCCATGAGGCCATCCTTCAACAGGATATCTGCGGCAACTTCGTCAACCCGGATGACTACCGCATCAGCGCACTCAACCTCTCCAACAGCGCCGCAATCGTCCTCTACGAAGCTCTGCGCCAAACAGGCTTTCCGGGAATGTGACAAAGGAAGTGTCCCTTTGTCACATTCAAGCGCCACGTCGATGATACACACGCCTAATTGATGCTCTAGATAAAGAGCCCTCACTTTTAATCAGAATTAACTAGAATAAAATAAAGTTAAACGGCGGTGTGAAAGGAGAGCCTTGTGGAATATCTCGAGAACCCGTTTACCCCCAGTTTTGGTGAGGTTCCTGCCCATCTCGCTGGCAGACAACAGATTATTCGGGATTTGGACCGTGCCTTCTTGAGCCAGCGCAGGCGCCCAGAATTGACCTCGATCTTCTCGGGCGCGCGTGGAACCGGTAAAACCGCTCTCATGTCGTCGCTCGCGACAAGGGCGGAATCCCACGGCTGGATAGCCGTAAAGACGACCGCGCTCCCGGGAATGCTTGAGGAAATCGAGTTCGGGGCGAAACGCGCCGCAGCCCATCTCATCGACTCGTCCGACCACTTCGAAGTCACCGGCCTAGGAATTGCACCGCTCGGCAGTATCGAGGTCAATCGTGTCCACGATGCCTCAACCTGGCGTTATCGCATGAGCGACATCATCGACCAGCTCAACGAGGCGGGCACCGGTCTGCTCGTCACGGTTGACGAGGTAGACCCGACACTCGACGAGATGATCCAGCTCGCAGCGACGTATCAGCACTTTGTGACCGATGGGAAACGCGTCGCCCTGCTCATGGCGGGACTTCCCAACAACGTATCGACGCTACTGAACCACAAGACGGTCTCGTTCCTTCGCCGCGCCCAACAATATCATCTGGGTCGCATTGCCGACTATGACGTGCGCGAGGCCTTGATTCGCACAATTCAGGAAAACGATCGCCTGGCAGATGCAGAGGGAATCGATAGAGCCGTTCGCTCGATCTCTGGTTTTCCCTTCCTATTGCAACTCGTAGGCTACCGTGCCTGGGATCTCACAAGCGATTCGAAGGAAATCTCGTCACGCGACTTTGACCTGGGAATCAAAATCGCGCGCGACGAGATGGACGACCGAATCCTCGCGGCAACCTATCGGGAACTCACTGCAGAGGACAAGCGATTCCTCATCGCCATGCTCGATGACGAGGAAGAGTCCACCACCGCCGACCTTGTCGAGCGCCTTAAGCGTTCGCCGCAGCAGGTCTCTCGCTACCGACGCCGCATGATAGATGCCGGCATCATCGGGGAACGAGGACGAGGGCTCGTCGCATTTGAATTGCCATTCTTCCGCGACTATCTCGCGGCTCAATGCGTGAAATAGGCATCAATGAGGCAAAGAGGCTGTCCCTTTGCCTCATTGTCTATAGATAGCGGCCGGTGATGCTTGCGGGGCAGGCCGCGATGTCGCTCGGCGTGCCGGCGCAGACGATTTGCCCGCCCGCATCGCCACCGCCCGGGCCCATGTCGATTACGTAATCGGCATTGCGAATAAGGTCGAGATCGTGTTCGATCACGATAACCGTGGCGCCCTTGGCAACGAGGCCGTCAAACACGCTCAGCAGCACCTGAACATCGAGCGGATGCAGGCCAATCGTGGGCTCGTCGAATACGAATACGGCATCATCCTGCACGCGGCCCATCTCGCTCGCGAGCTTAAGGCGCTGCGCCTCGCCGCCTGAGAGCGCCGGCGTGGGCTCACCGAGCGTGAGATAACCCAAGCCCAGGTCGTGCAAGGTCTGCAAGCGCGCCTGAACTTTCTTGAGTCCCAGTGTGGCGTCGATGGCCTCGTCCACACTCATGTCCATGAGCTGCGGCAACGTAAGCAAGCTCCCGTCCTTGCCCTCGCGATGGATATGCGAGGCGGCCTCGGCGTAGCGCGAACCACGGCATGCCGGGCAGATGATCTCGACGTCGGGCAAAAACTGCACGTCGAGCGATATCGAACCCGTGCCGTCACACGTAGGGCAGCGCAAGGCGCCGGTGTTGTAGCTAAAGGCGCCCGCCTTGTAGCCGGCTGCCTTGGCCTCGGGCGTACGGGCGAAGGCGCGGCGCAGCTCGTCATGAATGTCGGCATAGGTCGCTACCGTCGAGCGTACGTTGGCGCCGATGGGCGTAGCGTCAATCAGATTTGCGCGGCCAATGCCCTCGGCATCGACCCAACGCACGTGCCCCGGCAAGCGCTCGCCAGCTGCCTGCGCCTTAAGTGCAGGAATGAGCGTCTCGAGCACCAACGTCGTCTTGCCCGAACCCGAAACGCCCGTAACCGCGACCAAGCGGCCGCGCGGAATATCGACTTCGAGCGGCTTGACGGTATGGATGGTATCGGTTGCCATGCGGATGTGGCCCTGGTCGAACATTTCGTCGTCAGCCACCTGTGGACGCAAGCGCTTGGGGTCTGTGCGCAAAAACGGTGCGATGCGGCTGCCCTGCGATTGCTCGACCTCGTCTACCGTACCAGCGGCGATTACACTGCCGCCGCCTGCTCCGGCAACGGGGCCCATCTCGACCAGATAGTCGGCTTCCGCCAGTACGCGCGTATCGTGGTCGACAACAACCACAGTGTTGCCGTCATCCACCAGATCGCGCATCACGCCTACCAGGCCGTCGACATTGGCAGGATGCAAGCCAATCGAGGGCTCGTCCAGCACATAGAGCACGCCCGTCGATCGGTTGCGCACCACACGGGCAAGCTGTACGCGCTGGCGTTCACCCGTGGAGAGCGTGGCGCCGGCGCGGTCGAGTGAAAGGTAATCGAGACCCAGGTCGACCAGACGACGGGCCGTGCTCAAAAACGAATCGCAGATATCCGTCGCCATGGGCCGCATCTCGACCGGCAAGGATGCGGGCACCCCGCGCACCCACTCAATCGCATCACCAAGCGTCATGGCCGCGGCCTGTGCCAGATTGATACCGCGCACCTGGGGCTGGCGTGCCGCCTCGGAGAGACGCGTACCGCCGCAGTCACGGCATGGCCCCTCGCGCAAAAAGCGTGCAACGCGTTTGAGGCCCTTGTCGTCCTTAACCTTGGCGAGCGCATTCTCAACGGTATAGACGGCGTTGTAATAGGTAAAGTCGAGCGGCGTGGCGCCCTCGCCGTTTTTGGGAACGTAGAGAATATGCTTCTTAACCGCCGGACCATGGAACACGATGTCGCGCTCTTGAGGCGTGAGCTGGTTAAACGGCACGTCGGTGCGTACGCCCATCTCGCCGGCCACCTGTTTCATCAGGTCCCACATGAGCGTGCCCCAGGGAAGCACCGCACCCTCGCTGATAGTCTTTGACTCGTCGGGCACCAGACTCGCCTCGTCCACCTCGCGCATAACACCGGTGCCGCCGCAGGTAGGGCACGCACCGCCGCTATTGAAAGCCAAATCCTCGGCACTCGGCGCGTAGAACTCGCGGCCGCATGTCGGACACGTGAGCGACAGGCCCGCAGCCACGTTAAGGCTCGGCTCCACACGCGCCCCGCAATGCGGGCACACGTGATGGGCGCAGCGGCTAAAGAGCAGACGCAGACTATTGTTGAGCTCGGTCATGGTGCCAAAGGTGGAACGCACGCCCGGCACGCTGGGACGCTGATGTAATGCGAGCGCCGCTGGCACGTGCAGCACCTCGACCACCTGGGCGTGCTCGGCCTGCGTCAGGCGACGGCGGGTATAGGTGCTGAGCGCCTCCAGATAGCGGCGCGAGCCCTCGGCATAAAGAACCCCGAGCGCCAGCGAACTCTTGCCCGAGCCCGACACGCCGGCAATACCCACGAGCTTTCCCAGCGGAATATCGATATCGATGTCCTTGAGGTTATGGACGCGCGCGCCACGCACCTCGATAGCCTGCGGGCCCATCTTCTGTTCCGTCACCTTTATCACCCTACTCGTGCCATAAAATGCGTTCGCGGATGTACGCGCCCAGCATGGGCACGGTAAACCGGACGAGGCCGTATCCGGCAGCCTCGATGACGCGCTCGCGAATCAGGCTTGCGCGATATTTACTCGCCCAGCTTTGGGTGCGGTCGCAGCGCTCAATGATGTCCGCCATGCGCGTCGGCTTGCCCCCGTCAACTGCCATGGCCTCGATAAATAGGCGCTGTGGACTGCGCAGCCCGTAATACAGGGGCGCGTCAACCGCTTCGTAGAACTCGGAGACGGCATCCGCGTGCCCAGCCTCAACATCGCGCTCTTCAATGACCTGCGAGCCACGCCGGACAGCAGACCGCCACATGTAATAGCCCACCAGCTGAACCATATAGGGATGCCCCATGCTCTTGTGCGCCGCAAGGTCCGCCGTCTCCGCATCAACGTAAAGACCAGCGTCTTTGACCGTCTGGATATACGAATCGCGCACTTTGGGCAAAGAAATCGCCCCCAGCGTACGCTGCTGAGCACGCCGCAAAAACGTCACGCTCGGCTCTTCGAGCAAGTCATCAACCATACTGGGTAAGCCGGCGAACACCAGCGCAAGACCGCGCTGGTCGCTATCGGACAAGCCCGTGGCATCCTGATCTCCGAGCACCTGCTGATAGAGAACGGCCAGCGCCGCCAGTTCCTCGATAGACGCAGATTGGGCCTCATCAATCGCAAACAGCAAGCCCTTTCCCGGCCCGAGTTTCTTGAGGCGCTCGTTGACCAGCCCTCGCAACGTCTCGCCCTTTGCTCGCGCCGCCTCGACCGACATCCGGCCAAACGACGGACCGAACTCCATTGACGTCACAACCGGCCTATTCGAGCGAAGCGCATCGGCCAATCGGTCGCATAAGCCAAGCGAAGCGGAATCGGAGACAACCGCCCATCCGCGCTTACTAGCCAAACGCTGTAGCTCTCGCAGGAGAACCGTTTTGCCGCAGCCGCGGTTTCCCGTAATGAGCATGAGCCTACCCGGCGCTCCGGCACCGTTATCGAGCCCTTCCTCGAAATCTTCGATGACCGACTCGCGACCAATGAGCATCGGAGGCCGCTTGCCGGCAGTGGGCTTAAAGGGATTTGGATTCATGTCGGCCTCCTCGGATTGGCAAACCCTGCCTATAGTTATACCAACTTACACCGAGTTATACCAACAGCGGGTGACAAAGGGGCTGTCCCCTTGTCACATGTGGCCAAAAAACTCGGCGTCTGCTGCTCGCCAGGGGCGGAAGGTGGTGGGATCGACCTTTACGTGGGCCGCGGCGGGTACGTCGTACCACTTGACGGTGTAGCCAGCGCCGTGAGAGCAAAAGACCGAATCGGGCGTGTTGGACAGATCGGCCTCGGGCTCATAGGCGGCCGTCTCGATGACGCGCTCGGCATCATGGCAAGCCGCATAGCCGGCGAACTCCAGGTACAGATGCCCGCGACCACTCGTGTAGGCAGCCACCTCCAGCGCATAATCCTGAACCTCGGATGCCGGCACGCGACCCACAAGCTTCGCTCGGTCGCCCGCCATCGTCGGCGGCTCGTACTCGGCACCCATGCGCGTGGCATCCGAGAGCGCCCGGCCCACGCACTCCCCCGGCACCTCGAGCTCAAAGCGGTACCACGGCTCCAACAGCACCGCCGCGCCGGCCTCACGTGCCTGCATGAGCCCCTGGCGAATCGCGCGGTACGTGGCCTGGCGAAAATCGCCGCCCTCGGTGTGTTTGGCATGCGCGCGGCCGCCCGTGAGTGTAATGCGCACATCGGTGATGGGCGAGCCGGTCAGCACGCCCAGGTGATCGCGCTCCATGGCGTTGGTGAGTGCCAAACGCTGCCAGTTAAGATCGAGCTCGTCGGTCGAGGTCACGGTGCCAAACTGCACGCCCGAACCCGCTGACAACGGCTCCAGACGCAGATGCACCTCGGCATAGTGGCGCAGTGGCTCAAAGTGGCCCACGCCCTCGACCGGCTGCGAAATAGTCTCCTTATAGAGAATGCCGCCGGGTTCAAACTCGACCGCAAGGCCAAAACGATCGGCAAGCACGCGCTGCACGACCTCGAGCTGCACGGCGCCCATCAACTGCAAATGAACCTGCTCAAGATGAGTGTTCCAGCTTACGCCGAGCATGGGATCTTCGTCCGCCAACTCAGTCAGCGCTTTGAACACCGCGTGGACATCGTGTTCGCCCGGAAGTACCGTATAGGTGAGGACCGGCGCAATGACGGGCGCATCGCACGCGGGTTCCGCGCCCAGGGCGTCCCCTGGGCGAACGTGCGCGAGGCCCGTCACGGCGCAGATGCCGCCAGCGGCAACTTCCTGGGCAAGCTCGTATTTCTCGCCGTTATAGATGCGCACCTGGTCGATCTTTTGCTCCCATGCCTCGGCACCGGAACGTCCGCTAATCATCTGTTTGGCATGCAGCGTGCCGCCGGTCACTTTAACCCATGCCAAGCGCTCGCCGCGATCCCCGCGGCTCACACGGTAGACGCGGGCGGCAAACTCCGGGAGCCACGCCTGTTCGCGCATCAGCGCGCATATACCATCCAACAGCTCGTCCACACCTTGGTCCTTGAGCGCCGAGCCGGCAAAGCAGGGAAAGAGCTTGCGCTCAGCAACCATGCGCGACAGCGTCGCGGAGGAAAGCTCGCCCGCCTCAAGAAACTCCTCGAGCGCCGCCTCGTCTAACGCAGCAGCATCCTCCTGAACGGTGCCGCCCGTCAGCAGTTCGTTGGCATCCAGGCAACCTTCGGAAAGCCGCCGGCCGAGCTGCGCCAGCAGTACATCGTGACCAGGGTTCTCAAGATCGATCTTGTTGATAAAGATGAACGTCGGGATGTCATAGCGCGCAAGCAGGCGCCACAGGGTCTCGGTGTGCCCCTGCACGCCATCGTTGGCGCCCACAACCAAAATCGCGTAGTCGAGCGCACGCAACGTGCGCTCCGCCTCGGCAGAAAAATCGACATGCCCCGGTGCATCCACGAGCATGACGTGGGTATCGCCGTGGTCGAGTACGGCCTGCGACGAGAAAATCGTAATGCCGCGCTCGCGCTCAATCTCGTTCGTATCCAGATGCGAATCGCCATCGTCCACGTGACCGCGCTTGCGAATGCGACCCGCGTTGAACAGCATGGCCTCGGCCAACGTGGTCTTGCCGGCATCGACATGCGCCAAGATTCCAACGACCGCTTGCTTCGACATGGCTCTCCTCTTATTACAAGCCCATCGCACGCAGCAACGGGCGTTCACGCTCCACACTGGATGATACAATTTACGGGCCGGCGGGCGAAGCGGGCCCTATCCCTCGACCGAGCTCATCGCCCCGCGTTGCCGCGCGGCGATTTTCGTAGGTTCGCGCCTTGCGAAAGCCGGCTTGCAAAACAGTGCAGCGAACGAAAATAGCCCCACCCGGGGCCATTTTCGTTCGCACGAATTATTGATATGAGCCCTCGCTCTTATGCCTCGCGCAGCCAGTCAAACGCAACACGCGGCGTGCCGTCCGACACATACACGACGCCGGCACGCTCGAACCCCGCCTTAATACTCGCACCCTGCATGGGCAGGTTATCCTGATGCGTGTCGATACGCAGGTGGTTGGCGCGCTCCTTGGCAAAGGCAAACATCGCAGCCGCGATGCCGTGCGCGGTGCCATCGGACGCCACACGGTGCAGCACGGCGTACGGAGTGTCGCTGCGCCATTGACCGTCCTCAATGACGTCATAGCACTCGTCCGGACCCGGTAAAAAGGCAAACGTCGCCACCACGCGACCGTCGACTTCGCACACATAACTGCCACCAGCGGCAATATCGGCAGCCAGTTGCTCGGCCGAAGGCGTGCCCTCGGGCCACTGCGTGGCGTTGCCATGCGCGCGCATAAAGGCGCGGGCCACGTCATAGATAGCCATGACGGCGGGAGTGTCGGTATCGAGGGTTTTTCTGATCATCACGCGGCGACCTCACGTTTATTGGTATCACTTTGATTGAGCAATGATACCAACGTTTTGAGAAGGGCGCGAAGCAGATGGGAAGCAAAAAGCGAGCCGCCTGGTCAAAGGCCAAAAGCGAGTTTTTAGGCGCTGCCACCGGCGGCGATATGAGCGACCTGTTTGCACGCGAGGACGAGCGCCGCGACGCCCTGGACGCCGAGCGCGATGAAGCCTGGCGCTACAAGTCGTGCGAGCGCAAAAACCGTTACGACACGCGTGCCGAGGCCGAGGCAGTTATGGCCGACTGCGAAAACCGCGGACGCCGCGGGCTGGCCTGCTACAAATGCGAATACTGCGGCGGATGGCACCTGACGTCGCACCCTTGGAAATAGGCGCCGCTTCGGCACGGCACTGACGGAGCGCCAGCTATCGCGCGCAAGCTACGGGTGCGGCGGCACCAAAACATCGTAGCGAACGGCCTTGCCCGCAAGTTGATAGCTCGGCTTAACGCCGGCAAGCAGCGGCCCCTTCACCGGTCGCTTGATAACCACCTTGCGCGGATGCACCGCAAGCGCAGCTTCGACCAGCGTCTCCTCATCGGCGCACGGCTGTTCCAGATGGTGCAAGAGTTGGAACTTCTTTTTAACCGCCGCGCTCTTGGTGCGCCCGGGAAACATGGGGTCCAGATACACCACGTCGGGAGCGGCAAGCTCGCCCTGCCCGATCAGCTCAGCTGTATGGCGAAGGCCGGCAATGCTGTCCTCGCCCGCATGTAAGCGCATACGCGACACGGCAACCGCAAGCGCCGGATCATCTGCCGCGCGATCCAAGGCATCCTTGAGGAGTGCCGCGATCACGCAATCCTGCTCATACAGATCGACGGTAAAGCCCGCGGCCGCCAGCAGCAGCGAATCCTCGCCAAAGCCTGCCGTAGCGTCAATCGCCCATGGTCGCTCGATGCCCTTTGTGCGCGCAGCCTTCACCAACAGCTCTTGCTGCAGACGGCCCTGCTTGAGTCGCGGCAGCATGCGGCCAAAATCGGCACGCAGCTCCATCGTGCCGTCGGTGAGCGTGAGGCCCTCGGACTTCCCGGTCAGCTCAAGCCCCGCGGCCCGAGCAACAGGAAAGGGATCGACGACACCCATGGGTACTCCTTAACAAGCAAAACGAATACGTGAGCGCCGTTCATGCCAGCACCCAACCGTCCGCTATTGTCCCACATGCGACATGGCCCACAGCATCCCAATGCAAAGCACCGCCATCAATCCCGTGCACACGGCAGCGATCACAGAATCACCCATGCGCCTTCCCAACGACCGCGGCTCACGCACTTGCCCTGCTCCGTACATCATGACTCCTCCTTGAGACCAGCTCCTTGTTACGGCCTCATCATCGCAGCGCCGCACATGGGCTGCCATCGATTTGGCTTACGTCCAGCTTTCCTTTTTGAAAGGTTGGGGTAGGCTGCGCGGGGTCAAAGCGCTTTCAGGCGCATGCATCGCCGCGTTGAACTACAATGTGCTTCACCATATGTGCAGCACATGGGGTACGTCAGATTGACGTACTCGTATCGAAAGGACCAGTCATGAGTTCCGCTCGCAAGACTCTCAAAATCCTTGCCCTCGTCTACTTTGTTTTGGGCATCGCCAGCCTCGTCATCGCCGGCGTCGGCATCGCGACCGGCAACCTCGATTCCACGTACGGGTCGAACGCCATGCTCGCCGCGGTCGTGCTGGTCGCCAAGGGCCTCATCGATCTCGCCGCGGGCGTTGCGGGCATCAAGGGCGCCAACAAGCCTTCGCAGGTGGATGGTGCGTTTAAGCTCGGCATCGTTGCCGCAATCGCCACGATTGCGCAGGCCGCGCTCACGCTTCCCGCGCTCGGCGGCAGCTCCGTCAATATCGTCGCCTTTGTCATCGTGGTCTACGACCTGTTCTTTGTTCAGCAGGCACACGCCGTTAAGGCCGAGAACAAGGACCGCCTGTAAGCGCTCGCTTCTCATAACCTCTGCAGCCAAGCAACTAAAAAGGGCCGATCGCGCATCTCCGCGGTCGGCCCTTTACGTTTGCCCAGACAAAACCTACCAAAACAAACCTGTCCCTTTTTGGCAGGTTGTTAGCTGTGGCGGTACTCGGCGATGATGAAGTCGATGTCGGTTTGAAGGGTGTCCAAGTTTGCCAGGCGCTCTTTATCGGCAGGGCGCGTGCGGTAGTAGTACGGCGTCATCTGGAACACCGCCTCGATGTCGGCCTGGGTTTGGAGCGTAATGTTCGCAGACACCCGCCGCGTTCCGACCAACTCGAGCTCGGTGGTCTTCGGCAGCTTCTCATCGTTAAGGTACGGCGTGTCGTAGAGTACCTCCTTGAGCCCAAACAGATGACGGGCACCCGGCACCACGGTGTAGAGCGAGCCCTCTGGCGCCAGCACGCGAGAAAACTCACGCTCGTTAAAGGGAGCAAAGAGCTCGGTCACCATATCGAAGGTGCCATCGGCCACGGGGATGTCCTTCATGTTGGCCACGAAATAGGTCGCATCGCCGCGCTTGGCGGCAAGGCGCACCATCTCTTTGCCCAGGTCAAAGCCGTAAGCATCCACGCCCGGCACCGCACCCATGGCGCTGGTGTAATAGCCCTCGCCACAGCAAATATCGAGCAACGTCATGGGGCAGTTCGTAGACGCGGCACGTCCAGACACCCGCTCGCGCACCAGCTCGACCATCGCATCGCGCAACGGCGCATAGTAACCGCGGTTCAGAAAGTCGCGACGGCTGCGTGCCTGCGACTTGGGATCGCCCATGGAGTCGCCGCTCTTGGACGAGCGCAGGAGATATAGATAGCCCTCGCGCGCACGGTCAAACCGGTGCCCACCCGCGCATGCAGCACCGCGTTCGTCATCCACCAGCGGCTCATGGCAAACGGGACACAACAACATGGCAACTCCTTAGCGCGAACAACACAACGCCCACCATTGTCGCACGCCTTCCCCGCCTAGTCATTGGGGACGTTCTTGAATGAGTAATCGTTTTAGAACGTCCCCAATGACTAGTCGATTAGGAGTATCATCGTCTGCGCAAATAAGCACAAAAGAGCATGTTAGAGATTGAGAGCGTATGGCTGACACCGTATCTAAGCACATTGACATGACCACCGGATCGCTGTGGCGCAATGTTCCCCTGTTCGCCTTCCCCGTGGCCGCCACGAGCATCTTGGAGCAGCTGTCGAACCTCATCGCCACGGTCATTATCGGTAACTTCTCGGGTGACCAGGGAACCCTCGCCATGGCGGCGGTCGGCTCCAATGTTCCGCTTACCAGTCTTATGCTCAACTTGTTTATTGGCATGTCGCTTGGCTCTAACGTGGTCATCGCCAACGCTATCGGCCGCAACGATCAGAACATGGTCAAACGCGCCGTCCATACCTCGATTTTAATGGCGCTCGTGGGCTTTGTCGTCATTGCGCTGGGCGAGATCTTTGCCGAGCCCATGCTCGCCGCGCTCAATGTTCCCGCCGAAACCATGCCGCTCGCTTCGCTCTACCTGCGCGTCTTTTTGCTCAGCATGCCCTCGATCTTGCTCTACAACTTTGAGGCCGCGATCTTCCGCTCCGTCGGCATCACCCGCATGCCGCTGCAGGCACTTGCCGTGTCCACCGTCCTCAACATTGGCCTGGATCTCATCTTTGTCCCCATACTCCACTGGGGCGTCGCGGGCGTCGCCATCGCCACCGCTATCGCCTACACTGTCAGCGCCGCCACGCTCTTTATCCGCCTGCTCAAGACCGACTCCGTCGTCCGCGTCACCCCGCGCGACCTGGCTATCGACCCCGTCGCCCTCAAGCGCATCGTCAAGATCGGCCTGCCCGCCGGCATCCAGAGCGCCGTCTTTGCCGTCGCCAACATCATCATCCAGTCTGCTATCAACAGCCTGGGCACCGAGGTCATGGCGGCATCGAGCGCCGCTATGAGCTTGGAGTACGTATGCTACAACCTGCTCAACAGCTTTAGCCAGGCTTGCACCACCTTTGTGGGACAAAACCACGGTGCCCGCCAGATCGACCGCTGCACCAAAACGCTCAAGGTCTGCCTGGTCGAAGGCGGTATCGTTGCACTCACCACGATCATCGTTATTGTCGGCCTGGGACGCGAGATCTTGTCGCTGTTCAACAGCGATCCCAACATCGTCTCGATCGGCTATATCCGCGTGTGTTCGATCTTCCCGGCGTACGCCTTTAGCATGTTCTACGAAAACATGTCCGGCTACCTGCGCGGCTTTGGTATCTCGCTCACGCCCGCCCTCATCACCATGATCTGCGTCTGCGGCATCCGCTTCTATTGGGTGTTCTGCGTGTTCCCGCACTTCCGCACCTTTGCGAACATCATGATGGTCTACCCCATCAGCCTGGGCACCACGGCGTTCTTTATGGTCGTGGCGGTACTACTTTGCCACCCGGCACGCACCTATCGCGCCACCCAAGCCAAAGCGACAGCCCGCTAAACACCGCACTCAAAGCCACGCCAGTCATTAATTGACAATATGCGAGCTCATATAGTCGATAAAGCGCCTCGTGGCGATAGGCATGGTATCCCAGCTGCGCCAGGCTGCCACTACGTCACGCGAGGGAGCGTGCACGATGGGCCGCACGCGAATATCGGCTCGCATGCCCTCCACAGTACGACGGTAGAGCATGCTCACGCCTAGACCCTCCTCCACCATCGCCATGATGGTGTAGTCGTCGGTGACCTCGCTCGTCACGTGCGGCGACAAGCCATGCGCCGCAAATGCATCGAGCACCAGGCTCTGTTCGCCCTCATCCAGCAGCACAAAGGGCTCGGACGCCAGGTCGGCGAGCGTCACCTTTTCCTTTGCCGCCAGCGGATGCGCAGCCGGCAGCAGCGCCACCAACTCGTCGTGATAGACCACACGCTTCTCGAGGCCTGCGGTAAACCCGCGCGCCGTAAAGCAAAAATCCACCACGCCGTCGTGCACCCACTGAGCGTTGCGCGTGTAATCGCCCTGCTTGAGGGTAAAGCGTACGCCCGGGTGCAGCGTACCAAAGTCGCGGATCACACGCGGCAGCACGGTACGGCTCACGTTGGTAAACGTCGCGATGCGAATATCGGTCGACGAAAGCCCCAGCAGCTCCTGGCGCTTGCCCTCGAGCTCGGCCTCGGCGGTCACAATCTGGCGCAGGTACGGCAGATACTGCTTGCCATCGCGCGTAAGCGAAACGCCCTGCTTTCCGCGCTCGATAAGCGTGGTGCCCAGCTCGCGCTCGAGCGCCTTGACGGCCTGGCTCACCGCACTTTGCGTATAGCCCAACTCGTCCGCCGCGCCCTTAAGACTGCCGCGATCGACCACCATACAAACAATCTGATACCGCGATGCCATCGTGCCTCCACATCAATGCAGCCGTAAAACGTTTTGCCAGCGCTTTTCCTAATGACATTAGCATTTCTTAATCATACTGAAGATACATTCGCTTTACTACATCCACATCTGAGAGCAGAATCCTTTTTACGAAACCGTTCCGTAACAAAAGGAGTCCCATGGATCGCAAAAAAGCAATCGCGCTCTCATTTTCCGTTCCCGTCGCATGGGGCTTTTCGTACCCCCTCATGAAGATCAGCATGGACAGCATGAACGCCACGAGCATCGTCGCGCTACGCTGCATTATCGCCTTTGTGGCCTGCCTGCTGCTCTTCCATAAGCGCGCTTTCCGCATTAACCGCGACCTGATGGTCCGCGCCGCCATCATCGGCGCCATCATGGCAACCGAGCTCACCTGCATGTGCCTGGGCTCCAGCCTCACTTCTGCCTCCACTGCCGGCTTTTTGCAGAGCCTGACGGTCGTGATCGTGCCGTTTGCCAACGCCGCCCTGCTGCGTCGCGCCCCCGAGCGCAAAGTACTCGTCGGCACCGCCATCGTCACCTGCGGTATGTTGCTGCTCTCGGGCGCCGACTTCACCAGCCTGAACCCGGGCGCGCTTATCATGCTGCTCTCGGCCTTTATCTATGCCAGCCACATTATCGTGGCCAAGCGCTTTGTCGAAGATGTCGACCCGCTGTCCCTGGGCGTTTGGCAGCTGGGCTTCGGCGGCCTGTTCTCGGGCATCGCCGCATGCGCCTTTGGCGGCTTCACGCTTCCCAGTACGCCCAGCGAGATCGTGGTCGTCATTGCCCTCGCGCTCATCTGCTCTGCCTACGGCTTTATCACCCAGACGCTCGTGCAGCCCCACGTGCCCGCCGAGACCACCGGCTTCGCCTTCTCGCTCGAGCCGGTCTGCTCCGCCGTCTTCTCGTTCTTCCTGGTCGGCGAGGTCCTAAGCCCCATCGCCTTCTTTGGCGCCGCCCTCATCCTCACCGGCGTCATGGTGGCAACTGTCGAGCTTCCGCGCCTTCGCGCACATGGACAGGCTCGCATGGCAGGAGCGCCCGAGCACGTCTCGTAGACCCCACTCCTTATGCAGCCGCGGCATAAAGGCAACCGGTGCGCCTTTACAATAGATGCAAACAGAGCATCTGCCATAAAGGAGCCCCATGGACACCGCAACTCGCGACCGCAACATAGCAACTTGGTTGGGCGATGCGCCGCAGCCGGTACGTGACACCACGAACCAGCTGCTCGAGCGCATCGCCCTTTTGCGTGCCGAGCAGATCATCTACCCGGCACAAGACGACATCCTCAATGCCCTCGCCTATACGCCGGCCGACCAGGTCAAAGTTGTCATCTTGGGTCAGGACCCCTATCACGGACCCAACCAGGCCATGGGACTGTCGTTTTCGGTCCCTGCGACGCAAGCCAAGTTGCCGCCGAGCCTGCGCAACATTTACAAGGAACTCAATGCCGATCTGGGCTGCCCTATTCCCGCCACGGGAGATCTAACACCATGGGCACAACAGGGCGTCCTGCTCCTCAACACCACGCTCACCGTGCGCGAGCATGCCGCGAACTCGCACGCCAAGCTGGGCTGGAGCACGCTCACCGACTACGTTATCGAACGCTGCTGTCAGCTGCCCCAGCCGGTCGTCTTTTTGGCATGGGGTCGCTTTGCCCAGCAGATGGTCGAGGGCAAACTCGCCGCGACCGGCGCGGGTAAGGCAACCAGCAAGTTCTGTCTGGCCTCCACGCACCCCTCGCCGCTTTCGGCCAATCGTGCCACGGCGGAACTCCCCGCTTTTATGGGGTCGCGCCCCTTCTCCGCTGCCAATCGGTTACTCGAACAGCATGGCTCGATCCCCGTCAACTGGATTTGCCTCGGCTAAAAATCGATACATCAAAAACGCGCCCGACGGCTTTCCATCGGGCGCGTTTCCTATTCAGGCCAAATAAATTGTGTGCGGCCGGCCTCGCCGCCATCGATTAGCAGGCTCTGCCCGGTCATAAACCGGTTGGTCACGCCCACAAAGTAGATCCACTCGGCGATCTCTTGGGCAGTGGCCCAGCGCTTAAGCGGCGTGAGCTCCATAATCTGGTTCCACAGGTGCTCGTCTTCCATCACGCAACGGTTGAGCGGCGTGATAACGCCGCCCGGGTCCACACTGTTGGCGATGGCCTGCGGTGCCAGGCGGTTTGCAAGGTTCTTGGTGTAGGCGATAACGCCGCCCTTGCTGGCAGCATAGGCGGGAAACTCCGATCCCGTATGTCCGCTCGCCGACCCCACATTGACCACGGATTTGATAGCCAGTGTCGGCTTGGCGGCAAGCCCCTCCCCCACAAAGGCGTAGTGCTCGGTCACGTTGATGGTGCCACGCAGGTTGGCAGCAATATCGTCGGCCGAATCCTGCGTACCGGCAACGTTCACGATTACCTGGGGTTCAAGGTCGCCTGGAAACGAGTCCGGCTCGCGGACATCAACGATCAGATGGCGGTAGCGCTCGTGTTCGATCGCCACCGGCAGTAGATCAAAACCCACGACCTCGTGGCCCTCGTCCAAAAAGCGCTGCACGCACGCGGCTCCGATACCGCCCGAAGCGCCCGTGATCAAAACCCGCATACTCGCTCCTTAGGCGGTTGCGTGGCGCTCGAGGTACTCGGCGCCCACATTCTCACGCTCCCAGCCACGCACGACCTTGTAGCCCACGGGGCTCAGGAAGACCTCGCACAGCAGCTCGGCGACAGCGCCGGTCAGCGAACACATAAGGACCTGCACCCAGGTCCAACCAAAGAACGTGTGGCTCACCACAATGGCAAAGACCAGGTTGTCGATAAACTGGCCAACACCCGTGGACACATAGGAGCGGAAGGCGAAGCTCGCAAAATTATTCTTTTTGAGCATGCGGCCGAGCGACTGGTTGAGCGTGGAGTTAACCACGGCAGAGACGAGCATTGCCAGCGAAGAGCCCAGCACCACGTACCAGGTGCCACCGATGGTAGCGTTAAGGGCAGTGTTAACCTCGATCATGCCCGTGTCGTAGTAGGCGCCCCACATACCGGGCGTGAGCGAGCATGCCCAAAAGCACAGGCTCACGGCCAGGTTGACCAGCAGCGCGAGGATAGAGATTTTGATGGATGCCTTGGCGCCAAAGCGTTTGCAGATCATGTCCTGGCACAAAAACGAAACCCAGCTCACCACAAAGCCGCAATCGAGTGCCAGATACGGCAGGCTGATGAGCTCTTTGTTGGCCAGCAGGTTCATCATGATGACACTCACGAAAAACAGCGAAACCGTTGCCGCGGGAATGCTCCGCAACAGGACCTTGTAGTCCTCCATGACCTTCTTGATCATTATGTACTCCTTTGGTTTTAGGTTTAACGAGCAGGATATCGGACCCGAACTGCTCGGACGCCCCGGTCTTGAGACGACGGTGGGTATGATAGCCGCTCACACGGCATCAGGCAAGCAAACGGCGCGGCAGCTCCGCAGGGCCACCGCGCCGATGCGTTAAAACGCTACGTTGCCAAACTCCGACAGGATAAGGTCGGGGTTGTGGTCGGTTGCCCAATCCACGTTCCACGGACTCGTGAACAGCAGCAGCTTGCCGCCGCGCATGTCCTCGACGCGCAGGGTGTCGCGCGTGAGCGAAAGGCCCGGGATATCGATGGTGTCGGGGTCGTTCTGGATCCAGCGGATGTCCGTATAGGGCAGCGGCTGGCGACGAACCTCAACACGGTACTCGGCCTTGAGGCGGCGCTCGAGTACCTCAAACTGCAGCACGCCGACCACGCCCACGATGACGCTCTCCATACCGGCACCCAGCTCGCGGAAGATCTGGATAGCTCCCTCCTGGGCAAGCTCCTCCATGCCCTTGACGAACTGCTTGCGTTTGAGCGTATCGACCTGCGTAATGCGAGCGAACATCTCGGGGGCAAACGTCGGGATCTGCGGATACTGCACGTGGCGCTTGCCGGAGCACACGGTGTCGCCGATGCTAAAGATACCCGGGTCGAACAGGCCCACGATATCGCCCGCATACGCCTCGTCCACGATGGCGCGGTCATCGGCCATCATCGAGGTACCCGTGGCAAGCTTGAGCTTGCGGTTGCCCTGCACGTGGAAGGCGTCCATGCCGCGCTCGAACTTGCCCGAGCAAATGCGCACAAAGGCGATGCGGTCGCGGTGGTTCTTGTCCATGTTGGCCTGGATCTTAAACACAAAGCCGCTGAAGTCGTCGCGACAGGGATCGACCGGCTCGTTGGTGAGCGTATCGGTATAGGCGCGCGGCGTCGGGGCCAGGCGCAGGAACTCCTTGAGGAAGGGCTCCACGCCAAAGTTGGTGAGCGCCGAGCCAAAGAACGCCGGGCTTAGCTTGCCGCAGGCCACGGCATCCAAGTCGAGCTCGTCGCCGGCACCATCGAGCAGCTCGATGTCGTCCATCAGGTTCTTATGGTTCTCCTCGCCGATGAGCTCGTCCATAGCGGGGTCGCCCAGCTCGGCCTCGACCTCGGCGACCTTCTTGGTGGCGTTAGCGTGGCCGTCGCCCTCAAAGGCGATAACGCGACGGGTCTGGCGATCGAACACACCGCGGAAGTTGCGGCCGCTGCCGATCGGCCAGTTCATGGGATACGTATTGATGCCCAGGACATTCTCGATCTCTTCCATGAGCTCAAACGGATCGCGGGCCTCGTGGTCGAGCTTGTTCACAAAGGTGAAGATGGGAATGTGGCGCAGCGTGCAGACCTTAAAGAGCTTTTTGGTCTGGGCCTCGACGCCCTTAGCGCCGTCGATGACCATGACAGCGGCGTCGGCGGCCATAAGCGTACGGTAGGTATCCTCCGAGAAGTCCTGGTGGCCGGGGGTATCGAGAATATTGACGCAGGCGCCGTTGTAGGTAAACTGCAGCACCGAGGAGGTAACGGAGATACCGCGCTCCTTCTCGATGTCCATCCAGTCCGAGACGGCATGCTTGGCCGAGCTCTTGCCCTTGACCGAGCCGGCGGTCTGGATGCTGCCGGTATAGAGCAGCAGCTTCTCGGTAAGTGTGGTCTTACCGGCGTCCGGGTGGCTGATGATCGCGAATGTGCGGCGCGACGAGATTTCATCCGACAGGCTTGCCATGCGGATCCTTTCTTGCATTGAGTGCATTACGTCGTTGTAACCGCATTATTGTAGCCGCGAAACCTCGCTCTAGGGCGCCTATCAGGACAAATTCATCAGT
>JAXJCX010000058.1:0-2603 GCA_036302225.1 Collinsella sp. | reverse complement strand
CGGTCAGGTCCTGCGCAAGACGAAAGCCACATTAAGTGGCTTTCTTTGCGTGCGGAATCTACGAAAAGTTAACCCGTGCCGCCCGGCCAGGCCCTAGGTTTACTTACCTGCCGCCAAGATGGCGTCTTGAGTGTCTAGATACTTAGGCTGAATTAAATTGAACGAAGGGGGCTCCTTGTTGGCAAGGAGCCCCCTTCTGCTTTTGGTTACTTTGGAACTGTGGTTACTTTCCTATTTCGCGTCGGCCCAGGTTATACCGGTGCTGGCTTCGGCGATCAACGGTACGCGGAGGTCTACTACGTGTTCCATGACGTCGCGGACCATGGTGGTTAGGCGCTCGACTTCGTCGACGGGGCACTCAAAGTCCAGTTCGTCGTGTACCTGCAAGATCATGTGGGCGGCAAAGCCCTCTTCTTCCAGGCGGCGGCTTACGCGGGCCATGGCGATCTTGATGATGTCGGCGGCGGTGCCCTGCATGGGATGGTTCATGGCCGTGCGCTCGCCAAAACCGCGGAGTTGCGGGTTTTTGGCCTTGAGCTCCGGAATATGACGACGGCGGCCGTACATGGTCTCGGCGTAGCCCGTCTGCTTGGCGCGCGCCACCACGTTGTCGAGGAACGTACGCACGCCCGGGTAGGCCTCGTAGTAGCGGTCGATCATGTCGCGCGCCTCGGCCATCGAGATATGCAGCGACTGCGACAGACCGTAGGCCTGCTGGCCGTACACGATGCCAAAGTTCACGGCCTTGGCGCGGCTGCGCAGGTCGGGCGTCACCTCGGACACCGGCACACCAAACACGCGCGCCGCCGTCTCGGCATGGAAGTCCTCGCCCTCGTTAAAGGCGCGCACCAGGTGCTCGTCACCCGAAAGATGCGCCAGCAGACGCAGCTCGATCTGCGAGTAGTCCACCGCCAAAAAGACGCTTCCCTCGCCTGCCGAAAACGCCGTTTTGACGGTGCGGCCCAGCTCCGAGCGCGTCGGGATGTTCTGCAGGTTCGGGTCGCTCGAGGACAGACGCCCCGTTGCCGTGATGGTCTGGTTGTACGTGGTGTGCACACGACCGTCACCACGGCGCAGCGGGCCCAGCGTGTCCAGATAGGTTGACTTGATCTTGGACTTCTCACGCCAGTCCAAAATCAGGCGCACGATCTCGTGGTCGCGGGCAAGATCGCTCAACACCTTGGCATTGGTCGAATAATAGCCGCGCTTAGTCTTCTTGAGGCCCTTGGTCGGAAGCCCCATCACATCAAAGAGCACGTGCGACAGCTGCATGGGACTACCGATGTTAAACGTCTCATCACCCGCCAGGTCGCGAATGCTGCGCTCGACCTCGGCAATCTGGGTCGCCAGACCCTCGGACAGACTGTGCAGGCGCTCGGGGTCCACGAGCATGCCCGCGCGCTCCATCTTGGCAAGTACCGGAACGAGCGGCATCTCGATGCCATCGAACACGTTGGCGGCGTTCTCGCGGGCCATGCACTCGCGCAACGGCGCCACGAGCGCCAGCGTCAGAGCCGCAGTACGGGCGGCAGGTGCCGGAGCGTCCTCGCCGGCACCCTCTGCGCCGCGCGCCGCAGGCAGCGCCATCTGCAGATACGTATCGGCAAGATATGCCTCATCGAACTCGGAGCGGTCGGAATCCAGCAGGTAGGCGGCAACCACGGTATCGAAGATGCGCGTAGAATCGACTGCCAGCGGATCCATGAGCTCGGGCTCAGAAGAATCGATGGGCGAAAGCTCGTGCAACAGCACCTTCATATCCGGGCTCGCCACGCGACCCTCCATAAACAGACGCGCGAGCACGCCAGCAATCACGCCGTGGACGAAGTTGAAGCCCTCAACCTCAGCCGCCGCGCAGCTGTCGCCCTCCTCGAGCGCGAAGAGGCCCTTGGACGTCGCCAACCACAGCGTGCGCGTCAGTCCAAAGAGCGCGCCCTCTTCCTTGTCATCGTCCACCACGGTGGCGACCCACTCGCCCGCCTCGATCGCACGCGAAACCTCGGACGCCACGTCAGCAAGCGCCTCGGCATCGCCGGCAGCGGTGCGCTCAATCGTGGGCATCTCAAACGTTCTAGCAGCGGCAGCAGCGCCACCCTCGTCACCGATCAGCGCCAAGAAACGGTTCTGCATGGCGGTGATGCCGAGCGTACCCAGTGCCGCGGAAACCTCATCGGCAGAATACGCCGGGAAGGACGTCGCCTCAAAATCGAGTTCAACGGGCGCATCGGTGCGGATGGTCGCGACCTTGCGGCTCAGCAGAGCATCGTCGATGTGTGCGCGCAGGTTTTCGCCCATCTTGCCCTTGACCTCGTCGGCATGCGCGATGACCTCGTCCAGGCTACCGTACTGCGCAATGAGCGCGCTCGCCTTTTTGGGGCCGATGCCCGGCACGCCGGGGATGTTATCGGACGTGTCGCCCTTCAGACCATAAAAGTCGGGCACGAGCGCCGGCGTGATGCCGTGATACAGATCGTCCACGCTCTCGGGCGTCATGATCGCCACGTCGGACAGGCCCTTGCGGGTCGAGACCACGTTGACGTGCTCGGTCACGAGCTGATACATATCGCGATCACCGGTCACCAGCAGCATGTCGCAGCCGGCCT
>JAXJCX010000057.1:0-53691 GCA_036302225.1 Collinsella sp. | reverse complement strand
CGCGCTGGCCGAGGGGCGCGGCGTCGCCAAGGACTTCGACTTCTGCGACATCGACACCTTCGACATGTCCGACCCGGACGCCTACGCACAGTACGACTGGTCGCTCTACGGCACCGTCATCAACTGCGGCGCCTACACGGCGGTGGACAGGGCCGAGACCCCCGAGGGCCGCGCCACCGCCTGGAAGGCCAACGCGACCGGGCCGGCGCTTCTCGCACGCACCTGCGCCGGGCACGGCATCACGCTCGTCCACGTGTCCTCCGACTACGTCTTCGACGGCGCCGCCGAGGTCCATACGGAGGACGAGCCGTTCTCCCCGCTGTCCGTCTACGGCCAGACCAAGGCCGCCGGCGACATCGCCGTGGCCGGGTGCCCGCGCCACTACATCATGCGCTCCAGCTGGGTTATCGGCGAGGGCCGCAACTTCGTCAAGACCATGAAGGGGCTCTCCGACCGCGTAGCCGACCCCGAGGACGGGCTCGCGCAGGTCACGGTCGTCGACGACCAGCTGGGCCGCCTGACCTTCACGCGCGACATGGCCGCCGCCATCTTCCACGTGCTGGGGACGCACGCCCCCTACGGGACCTACGACTGCACCGGCTCCGGCGCCGTGAAGAGCTGGGCCGACATCGCCCGCGCCGTCTTCGAGGCAGCCAACGGCAACGGGGACAAGGTCGTGCCGGTATCGACCGCCGACTACTACGCGAGCGCCGCGGGCCCCATCGCCCCGCGCCCGGTCCACTCCGCGCTCGACCTGTCCAGGCTCGAGGCTGCCGGTTTCCGCATGCCCGACTGGGAGAAAGAGCTGGGGGAGTACCTCAAGACGCTCTAGCCGCTATTAACTTTTCGAGAGTAAAAGCCGCCGCTTGTTAACGGCGGCTTTTCTTATGCCTGGTGTATAGCCCCGCTGCAATTAGGGCGGTAGCGGTAGCCAGACTCACCGCAAGCCCTGCAAGGGCGCCCGGAGTCTTATAGGTCATCACGATGTTATTCGTGCCCTTCTGCACACTCAGGCACGACATGCCCCTATCGGCAGCGGGCATTAGTTCTGCGGCGGCTCCGTTAATCGTTACGCTCCAGCCGTCATCGTATGGGACGCTCAGCAGCAAGTTGCCGTCATTCTCGGCGGTATACTCGCCCTCGATCTTGCCGTCTTCGAAAACCGTCGGAACAAACTCGCTCGTCTTAAGCTCGTCGATAATCTGCCTAAAGACTTCCAGATTGAGCGCGTAAAAGACCGGCTCGTTGTCTTGTGGCATATCGGTATAGCCCTCTGCGACCTCCAACGATACCGTATGCGAGCTTGGACCATCCGATGCATCTGCAATCTGGCGGATATTGTTGTCGAATCGCCAGGCTTCGTTATTGATCGTTCGATGGTCAATAGTGAGGGCGACGGGCCAATAGCTGCCGGCATTCGCATCTTTATTGATGTAGAGGTAGCCGATTGACCCTGCCGGCACGGTGACGCTCCACTGCTTTGCGTTCTGGCTGTCCGCCGTTTTCGCGGCGTCAATCTCGGTGTATAGCTCAACCCTGTGGCCGGGGATTTTGCTATATAGGTCGTTTTGCTTCTCGAAGGGATTCTCACCCTCCAGCGTGCAGTTTTGAATGTCTTTGGAGGCCGCAACGCCAAGGCTGAGCACATAGGGGTTTTCGTACACGGCGCTTGCCGTGCCGCCTAGCTCCGGTAGTGCCGCGTATCCTGCGGGTGTTTGCTCGGCGATGGCGTACTTGACCCCCAGCAGCGCGTCGACAGCCAGAATCGGCTCGGCATAACGGGTCGAAAACTCGCCCACGCTGCTGTATCCAAGGGAGTTGAGCAGCGCGATGGCCTGTGGGTTGTTGGCAGACGAATACGAAGACAGCTGATCGTACCCGAGCGCCAAGCCTTCGTTGAGTGCGGCGCTATCGACGCGTGTGGTCGTGCGGTCAATGCGATAGAACGGCGTTGGGTCGTCGTCCTGAATCGCCTTGACAGTGCTTGTCGCGGTGGCGACGTAGACACTGTTATTGTCCTCGGAATAGCCTACGTACAGCTGGTTCCATATGCTATGGGCGTTGGCGAACAGCTCGATGGTCGTGAGTGCCAAGAGGGGCAGGAATACTGCCGGACGAGATGCTCGGCACAATTTGGGGTGATCCTTGAGCGCCTGCAGCGCATAGCCCGCTGCCCACAGCGCAAAGAAGCTCAGCAAGAAAGCCGTGCGGGAATAGAAACCGTTGGGCACGCGCATGCCGCACCAGATGTACTCGAGCGGGCTTAAAACGGAGCTGGCGACCAGGATTATCGTGACAATGAGCGTTGCAATTCGCGTCTTTTTCGAAACTGTGCGGTTAAACAGTAGGCTCACCGCGAGCAGCATCATGATGATGCCGCAATAGAACTGCGGTGTACTATCGTTGTTCTCCCACATGCCGGGGAGAAAGCCCCTGATGAGCGACTTGAGGCTGGTTTTTAGCAGCGGCCCGAGGGCCAGGACGGGGCCGCCCTTGGACATGGCAAGGATGGTCGGCAAAAAGGTCCAAGCGGACAGAAGTAGCCCAAGCACGATGGCCCCTGCGAATCGAAGCGCTCGGTCGAGCATGAGCTTCCAGCTAAAGCCCTGCTCCGCAACGTAATCGATAAATTCGACCAGTACGAAGATGCAGAGGAACAGGATGCTGATGTAGGCCGTATACCAGCAGAACATGACATTGAGCGCCGTGGCGATGACGAGGCGGATCATACGCTGCTTGCGGATGAGCTCGTAGCAACCGTAGGCGCAAACGGGAAGCAGGATCAGGCAGTCAATCCAGAGCGGGTTGCGCAGGTTGCTGACGGTCCAGCTGCAAAACGTGAATGAAGCGGAAAGCAGGAACGCCGCGGGCTTGGATAAGCCAAAGCGCTTTTGCACATACCAAGCGCTGCTGATGTGGATGCATCCGAGCTTGAGCGCGGTGATGACGAATACAAAGAGCGTTAGCTTGTCCTGAGAGAACAAAACGCAGAGCAGATTAAAGGGGCTCGCGAGGTAGTAGCTATAGAGGCCCCAGGTGTTCATGCCGAGCCCCTGGGAGAAGGAAAAGCGAAGGTTCGCTTCGCCCAAAAGAACGCGCCGGAACCACGCAAAGAAGTCGATGTATTGGTATTTGAGGTCGTTGGTGAGAAACGAATTGTCGCCAAAGGGATAGACATGCCCTGCTATGGCAAGCGCGACAAAGAGCGTGATGGAAAACGTGAAGCAGGCAGCGTAGAACGCAATGTTCTTGAGCGTGCTGTTATTGGACCGTGTCATCAGAATCCTCGTTGGACTCGCGAACGATATAGATGGGGCGTCGCTTGGTCTCCAGATAGGCCTTTGCCAGGTATTCGCCGATAATTCCCAGACACAGAAGCTGCATGCCGCCAAACAGCGTAATGAGGCAGGCGAGTGAGGGCCATCCGCCGACAGGGTCACCCCAGACAAGCGTTTTGACCAGGATAACAATGAATCCCAGGATGGCGATGAGGCAGAATATGATGCCCGTGAGGGCGGCAAGGGAGAGTGGCGCCGTGGAGAACGCGACGATGCCGTCGATGGAATAGAGGAGCAGCGACCAAAAACTCCATTTGGTCTCGCCGGCCACGCGGTTGACGTTTACATAAGGGAGCCACTTAGTTTTAAAGCCCACCCATCCGTAGATGCCTTTAGAGAATCGGTTGTATTCGCCCATGGAAACGATGGCGTCGACCATGGGACGTTTCATGAGCCTAAAATCGCGCGCTCCGTCGACGATGTCGGCCTTGGAAATGCGGTTGATGATTTTGTAGAACATGCGGGCGCAGAACGACCTGATGGGAGGCTCGCCTTCGCGGGTGGTCCTGCGCGTGGCGACGTTGTCGTAGTCTTCGGCTTGCAGGATCTCGTACATTTGCGGCAGGAGCGAGGGCGGGTCCTGCATGTCGGCGTCCATGGTGGTGACATAGTCACCCTTTGCATGCTGGAGTCCGGCAAACAGTGCCGCCTCCTTGCCAAAGTTGCGTGAGAAAGAGTGCCAGTGGATGACGTATGGATGCGCCGCCGCGGCTTCCGCCTTCATGACGGTGAGCGTTTTGTCCGCTGAGCCATCGTCGATGAGGACGGCTTCAAAGGAGATGCTGGGGTCTTGCTGAGCCATGATGCGAACGACGCCATCGAGCTCTTTGAGAAAGATCGGAAGTGATTCTTGCTCGTTGTAGCACGGCACGACAATGGAAATGAGCGGCATGCGACTTACCTCTCGTTTTTATTTGCGCTGGAGGGAATGCTGCAGCTATATGTGTTATACACGTTGACCTCCCACTGCTTACGCTCAACCTTTGCAACGGAATCAAGGATAAGCCCCGTCGCGAGACTCAGGCCACAAAGGAACATGAAAGATGCGGCGAGCATTGCGGTGGGAAAGCGGGGGACGAGGCCGGTCTGGAAATATTCGACGACGATGGGGATGCCCAGGGCGAGGCCGATAATCGCAAACAGAAGCGCGACCAGGCTGAAGAATTTGAGCGGACGGTAGTCCTTGAACAGCGTGCCGATCATAGCGACGACCTTGATGCCGTCACTGACGGTATTGAGCTTAGACTCGGATCCTTCGGGGCGATCGCGGTACTCAATGGGCACGTCCTTGATGCGCCAGCGGTGATCGACGGCATGGATGGAGAGCTCGGTTTCGATTTGAAATCCCTCGGAAAGTACGGGGAACGTTTTGACAAACGGGCGACTCATTGCGCGATAGCCCGTCATAACGTCATCGAAGCTGAAGCCATAGATCCACTTAATCATGGCGCGAACTAGGTTGTTGCCAAAACCATGGAAGGCTCGCTTGTTTTCCTCGGCATAGGTTCCATTGGAAAGGCGGTCGCCTACGGTCATGTCGGCCGTGCCGTTAAGGATGGGCTCGCAGAGGGCCTTTGCCGCTTCGGCAGGGTAGGTGTCGTCGCCGTCGACCATCAGGTAACAATCGGCGTCGATGTCGCGAAACATCTGACGGCAGACGTTGCCTTTTCCCTGACGCGGCTCAAAACGCACCGTGGCACCGTGCTCTGCAGCAATGTGAGAGGTGTTATCTGACGAGTTGTTGTCGTATACGTAGACCGTCACTTGCGGAAGTTCGCGGTGAAAGTCGTCGATGACTTTTCCGATGGTGACTGCCTCGTTGTAACAGGGGATAATAACGGCAATCGTTTGCTCGGCCATGAAGGTTCCTTTGGTCGCGTACAATCGAATCGTTTGTTTCGTGGTTAGGATGGGCGCATTGATTCGAGAGTTCAGGTTATTAGATGTGACACGTGCTGTTTTGCTGTTTGCAGCAAGCATCGCTACGGTGACGTATTGTAGTGGTTCCTTCGACCTGTTTCCATCTGTCTTGGCATGTGTTGCGATAATCGCATCATTGGTTTATTTCAATAAGTTTGCGTGCAGGGATTTTGCATTTCCGTCTGTTGTTGGTAGAGCTTGCTGCTTAGTGATTTCCCTTGTCTTTTCGTTTGTTCTTGTGCTGGGAGCGCATATTCGCGTGACTGACCCGGTAATTGCCGGCGGGATTTACGAGAACTATATTGAGCCGTATTCCGCGATTGATTTTGTTGCTTTTTGGGTGATGTCGGCGCTGGTCTTTTGGGTCTTGTCAGTGCTTGTTCAGCTGTCTTGTCGTTACCGCTGCTGTGTTTTCTGCAAAGATTCGCTGCGGGCTAATGATGGCGACTCGTCCATTCGACTCCTATCTGTTGCGGTCCGTGCTCTAGTGATATTTCTTTTGTATCTCCCGTTCTTCCTGAGGTATTGTCCCGGTCTGTTTTTTGGGGACACCTTCTCGTCGTTTGCTCAGATTATGGGGTGGAACCCTTTGAGCAACCATCATCCGGTTGCATTCACCATGATGATGGCTGCTTGTATCAAAATTGCAGGCCTCATGGGGATGAGCCCTTCGGTGGGCGTTGCCTTGCTAACGGTGCTTCAGATGGCCTGTGTTGCCAGCACGTTTGGCTATCTTTCAATTTGGGTGACTTCCCGCTTGGGGGTCTCCTCTCGCTGGTCTTGGCTGCTCGTAGTCTATTTTGGCTTGTCACGGTATTGCGCTCTTTATTCTGTGGCGCTTTGGAAAGACCCGTTGTTTTCCTGCTGTCTTGTCTTGATGGTGACCATGCTTGCCGATGCCGTCATGGGCAAGGGTTCCTGGTCGAGCACGTTGCGTTTGCTCGTTTTTGGTGCCCTGGCGTTGGGCGTTATGCTTCTGCGGAATAACGGTTTGTATATTTGCGCCGCGCTATTCGTAGTGCTTGCGATAATTGCAGTTTTGGGCCGATTCGGCCGTATAAGCCCGATGGGGTCGGGTTCCCGTTTGGCTATTCCTCTTGGAATTGCAATTGCTGCATGTTTGGCTATTACGGGGCCCGTGTACTCGGCTATGGGCGTTGTTCCATCGGAGGATGTTGAGTCAGTGGGTATTCCGCTTGCTCAGATGGCTCGCGTTGCCGCGCTCGATGGCGGAATGTCCGAGTCCGACCGTTCTTATATGAACGAGCTGCTCCCGCTTGATCGTTACAAAGAGGTTTACCACCCCAGTATTATCGATCCGCTTAAATGGAACGATGACTTTAATTCGGACCATTTAAAGGATGGATTCTGGGCTCATTGGGCCTCGATGCTCTTGCGTAATCCTTCGATATACTTTGAGGCGTGGGAGCTGCAGACGTTTGGTTTTTGGGCCCCAAACGTAAAGGGTGCCGACGGCCTTCCCGAAAACTTTCTCATGGGTGTTCCGTATAACCTTGTGGCCGACGCAAAGGCTTCTACGGGAGTTACATTTCGCAACTTGCTTGCACCCTTTGGCGATGGTGTCGATGTGGCGATTGGGCTGAGCGCTTGGTCTATTTCTGGCGCCGTTGTCTTTTGGTTGCTCATGTTTTCGGCAGCACTGTTGGTGTCATGTGGTCGCGCAAGACTTGTTTTGCCGCTTTTGCCCTTTTTGTTGTTGTACGGAACGCTCTTTATTGCCAGTCCTATTTGGTATTGGCCTCGTTATATCGTGGCTGCTCAATTTGGTCTCCCTGCTGTGATTGTGGTGGTCGCTCGCGGCATGCTGTCTGATGGAAGACGTTCCGAAAACGATGTTGTGGGATAGTTTTCCAGTTTCGCAACGCCGCCTTATGGCGTTGAGGGCGGGTCTATACTGTTCGTTTGTCAACGATTACGAGTAAAGGAGTTGCATCCGTGTCGGATCAGACAAAGCAACGAGAAACTCGCAGTCTGCCTGCGACGTTTGCTAAGAACGAATTTGAGAAGGACGCGTTTATCCTTCGTCAGCTGGTTACCAAGGATTTTAAGATCAAGTATCGCCGTAGCGTTCTGGGCGTCGCATGGTCGGTGCTCAACCCGCTGCTGATGATGATCGTCATGGCTATTGTGTTCTCGACGATTTTTGCCCAGGGCCGCAATGGCTCGATTACGCCCGAGATGTACCCGCTGTATTTGATCGTGGGTAACGTCACCTTTGCCGTCATGTCCGAGTCTACGAACCAGGCCCTGACGTCGATCGTGGGTGCTGCCCCGCTGCTCAAGAAGGTTAAGGTGCACCGCTGGGTCTTCCCGGTGCAGAAGGTGCTCTTCTCGCTGGTCAACTTTGCCTTCTCGCTGGTCGCCGTCGCCATCGTTATGCTGTGGTTCCGCGTTATGCCTTCTTGGCACCTGATTCTGCTGCCGGTTTGCCTGCTGCTGCTTATGTGCTTCTGCATGGGCCTGGGCATGATGCTCTCTGCCCTTACGGTCTTTTTCCGCGACGTCATGCATCTGTGGAGCGTCGTCATTACGGCGTGGACTTACATCACGCCTATTTTCTGGACGACCGACTTCGTTGCGCAAATGCCGCATCTCGTGCGCATTCTGGTCTATGCGAACCCCATGTACAACTACCTGCAGTTTATGCGCGATATCTTCCTGTTCCAGACGACGCCCTCGCTCATGACGCTTGGCATGTGCGTCGCTTGGGCGGTCCTTGCGCTTGTTATTGGTTACACCGTGTTCCATAAGTCCGAGCGCAAGTTCATCCTCTATATCTAAGGAGTGCTGTGATGACTGAATCTGTTGTTGATTACAGCGAGCAGCCTCTGGCTGTCGAGGTCGACGACGTCACCATGATCTTTAACATGGCGTCCGAGTCGCTGACCAACCTCAAGGAGTACTTCATCAAGCTTGCCAAGCACGAACTGTTCTTTGAGGAGTTTAGGGCGCTCAAGCATATCTCGTTTGATATTCACCGTGGCGAGGTCGTGGGCCTGGTCGGCACCAACGGCTCCGGCAAATCCACGATGCTCAAGATTATCGCTGGCGTGCTTGAGCCTAGCGAGGGCAGCGTTAAGGTGCACGGTAACATCGCGCCGTTGATTGAGCTTGGTGCCGGCTTTGACCCCGAGCTGACCGCCCGCGAGAACATCTATCTGAACGGCGCCCTGCTCGGCTATACCAAGGAGTTCATCGACGCTAATTTTGATGGCATTATCGAGTTTGCCGAGCTGCAGAACTTTGTTGATATGCCGCTCAAAAATTTCTCTTCGGGCATGGTTGCGCGTATCGCCTTTGCAATCGCGACGATCACCGAGCCCGATATCCTGATCGTTGACGAGACGCTGTCCGTCGGTGATGTGTTCTTCCAGCAGAAGTGCGAGGCCCGCATCCAGCACTTTATCCAGAGCGGTGACGTGACAGTTCTGTTCGTTTCGCACTCCATGGAGCAGGTTGAGCGCATCTGCCAGCGTGCCGTTTGGATTGAGAAGGGTGACCTTCGCATGGACGGCCCGGTCGACAAGGTCTGCAAGGCGTACCGCGAGCAGTTCAACTAGGTTATAATTACTTGCGCCTGACAGGATTGCGCTTGCTTGGGCGTGCGGTTATTTGCTCCATTAGCTCAGTTGGATAGAGCAGGGGACTTCTAATCCCAAGGTCGACGGTTCGAATCCGCCATGGAGCACCATCGTTTATTAAGCCCGGACCCCTTGGTGGTCTGGGCTTTTTTCGTCTTGTATGCTGCTGGAGTCGAGCGCGAGCAAGCCGCTACTGTTCGTTGGGATTGGCATTTTACTTTTCGAGGTGCTCCTTCAGCAGCTCCAGCGCATGGGCGTAGCCTTGCAGGCCCTCGCCGGTGATGGTGGCGAAGCAGGCTAGGCGCGCATAGCTTACCTGGCGGAAGTCTTCGCGCGTCTCGACGGCGCTGATGTGGACTTCCACTGCAGGGATGGCGACGGCTTTGAGGGCGTCGAGGATCGCCACGCTGGTGTGCGTGTAGGCAGCCGGGTTGATGACGATGCCGTCGACCTTGCCGTAGGCCTCCTGGATCTTGTCGACGATGCTGCCCTCGTGGTTGGACTGGAAGACCTCGACCTCGTCAAAGCCCTGCGCGGCGCCTGCCTCCTGGCAGATCTGGACCAGGCGGTCGTAGTTGTCGCTGCCGTAGATGCCCGGCTCGCGAATGCCGAGCATGTTGAGGTTGGGGCCGTTGATGACGAGTGCTTTCATGGCTGCTTCCTTTGCGGTTGGGCGGGCGGTGAGGCGGAACGGAAAACCACCACAAAGGTGCCTGTCCCCTTTGTGGTGGTTTAGAGGGTGTCGAGGACGGCGCGGGCGGTGTTGGCGGCGCAGTCGCGTGAGTCGATGATGTAGTCGGCCCAGGCGCGGTAGCGCGGCATGCGCTGCTCGGCGAGCTTATCGATGCCATCGCGGGCGGTGATAGGGCGTCCCTTATGGGCGAGTTCGTCGAGCTTGCGGTTGAGCATCACGATCTGGCTGTTCTGGTGCAGCAGCGGGTAGTTCTCGTCTCGCGTGACCACGCCGCCGCCCGTGGAGAGCACCAGGCCGCTGCGCTTGGAGATGTCGGCCAGCTCCGCCGTCTCCTGCTCGCGGAAGGCCGCCTCGCCGCGCTCGACGATAAAGTCGGCGCAAGGCATCCCCAGGCGCTCCTCGAGGGCGCGATCGAGGTCGATGTGCTCGTGGCCCGTGAGCTGGGCGATCTGCTCGCCTACACGGGTCTTGCCCGAACCCGGCATGCCAATCAGCGCGATATTCTGCTCGCGGTGGGACAGCCGCTCCGTCACATCCAGGATGCGCTCGCGCGGTGTAATCTGACCGGTGTAGCGCTCGACAGCTTGTGCTGCTTGTGCCACAAGCATGAGCAAGCCGCCGATGCAGGGGATGCCGTGGCGCTCGGCCTCGAGCATCAGACCCGTACGGGCGGGGTTGTAGACAATGTCGATGACGCCCTCGAGCGCATCGAGTCCCTCGAGCGTGCAGGGAGCGTCGGGGCAGTGGGGGAACATACCGGCGGGCGTGCAGTTGACGAGCAGCGCGGCATCGGATTGCTGCGCGATGTTGTCGTAATTGACCTCGCTCGTGCGACCCACGGGTACGACGATGGCTCCCAGATCGCCGAGCACCATGCTGGCCGTAGTGCCAGCGCCACCGGTGGCACCGAGCACGAGGGCTTTTTTGCCGGCAACCTCAACGCCCAGCTCCTCGACAAGGCACTGAAAACCGAAATAGTCAGTGTTGTCGCCGCGCAAGCGGCCGTCGGGCAGGCGTGTGATGGTGTTGACGTTGCCCATGCGCTCGGCCAGGGGACTCAACTCGTCCAGGTATTCCATGACGGCGCGCTTGTAGGGGATGGTCACGTTGGCGCCTTCCCATTCGTCGCCGGTCATAAAGGTCTGGAGGTCCTCGGGCTCGCGCTCAAAACGCACATACTCCAGCCCTGCGAGCTCCTTGTAGATGGTCGGGGTGTAGCTGTGGCCCAGCACGCGGCCCAGCACGCCGTAGGGGCGGGTTGCAGTGACATCGGCCATCTAGAGCACCTCCGTGTAGCTGCCAAAGTAGGTGAAGCTCTCGCACACGTCGTCGATTGAGTCGAGCAAGTCGTCGAGGGCCTTGCTGCCAAAGGGGCAGTCCAGGTCAAAGTAGAACATAAACTCAAAGTCGTGCCCGGGGATGGGGCGGCTCTCGAGCTTGATGAGGTTAATGTTGAGTGCGTAGAAGCGCTCGAGTACGCGATAGAGCGCGCCCGGCTCGTTGGCCGTGGTGATCATAAGCGAGGTACGGTTGGCACCGGGATAGACGCGCGGCTCGCGGCTGATGACGACAAAGCGCGTGTAGTTGTTGTCCGAGTCCTGGATGTTGGGCTCCAGCACCTCCAAGCCGTAGAGTGCCGCACAGCTGCGCGAGGCGATAGCGGCGACGTCGGTGCGCTCGGAGTTGGCGACCATCTCGGCCGACATGGCGGTGTTGGGGTACTTGGTGGCATGCAGGCCGTGGCCCTCGATAAAGCCGGCGCACTGGGCAATGGCTTGGCCATGGCTGTAGACCTCGCGCACGTCGGCGAGCTTGGTGCCGGGTTTGACGAGCAGGTTGTGATCGATCTTGAGGCGCAGCGAGCGCACGATATGAAAGTCGAACTGTGCGAGCAGGTCGTAGACGGCGTTGACTGAACCGGCGGTTGAGTTTTCGATGGGCAGCACGCCAAACTCGCAAAAGCCGTCGCGTACGGCGCGCATGACGCCCTCAAAGGTCTCAAAGAACGCGATATCGGGCACGTTGAAGAGTTTGCACGCGGCGATCTGGCTGTAGGCGCCTTCGACGCCCTGGCAGGCGACGGTGGCCGTCTGAGGGAAGGGCGTGTCAAAGGCTGTGGCCGTGGCATGGGCCTTTTGCGACACCGTGATGCCCCTGAGCTCGTTGATGTAGCGCTGCTGCTCGGCCTTGCTCATGCTCATGAGGAGGCGGAACAGAGTGATGGTCTGGGCCTCATAGCGCTCGGGTGCGCGGCTGGCGAGATTGTTGAGCTTGGAGCGTTCGCGGGCGGGGTCAAAGACGGCCTTGCCCATCTCGATCTTGGATTTGGCGACTTCGGTGGCAATGTCCATACGCTCGACAAAGCTGTTGAGGAGCGTGGTGTCGATGCCATCGATGGCCTGGCGAATATCGGCAAGGTCCATGGAGGCCCCTTTCATGTGTCGGTGATTTTTCTGGGACGGGGATTAAAAAATCATTAGGTACACAATGATTTTTTAATCCCCGTCCCAGAAAAATCACTGGGTGGGCGTGGGGGCCGGAGTTGGCCCCCGGAGATTTTTAGCGCTGGCCTGCGTCCTCGAGGAGGGCGTCCCAAATCGCGAGGGCGGCGGCCGCCTCGGCTACGGGGACGGCGCGCGGGACGATGCATGGATCGTGGCGGCCGTGGACCGAGAGCTCGGCGTTTTCCATGGCGTCCATGTCCACGGTCTGCTGCTCGCGACCGATGGAGGGCGTAGGCTTCACGGCCATACGCCACATGACTGGTGCACCGGTGGAGATGCCGCCCAGGATGCCGCCGGCGTTGTTGGATTCGACCGCAATCTCGCCGGTCTCGGCATCAACGCGGTACGGATCGTTATTCTCGCTGCCGCGCATGGCGGCTACGGCAAAGCCCATGCCAAACTCCACGCCCTTCACGGCGGGAATGCCAAACGCAATTTGCGCGATGCGGTTCTCGATGCCGTCGAACATGGGGTCGCCGATACCCGCGGGAAGCCCGTAGATGCCGCACTCCACGATGCCGCCGATGCTATCGAGCTCGTCGCGCGCGGCCAGAATTTCCTCGCGCATGCGACCGGCAGCGACGGCGTCGATGCAGGGCAGGTCGTTCGTAAGGATCGCCTTGCGGTCGGCCTCGCGATAGACCATATCGTCCATCGGCAGGTCGGAGATGCCGCCGATCTGCGCAACGTGCGCCATGACCTTGATGCCACGGGCCTCGAGCGCCTGCAGCGCGATGCCGCCGGCGATGCATAGGGGGGCCGTCAGGCGTCCGGAGAAATGCCCACCGCCGGCGACGTCGTGCATGTTGTGGTACTTCACGCGCGCCGGAAAGTCTGCGTGCCCGGGGCGGGGCTTGCGGCGCAGCTCGGAATAGTCCTTGGAGCGCATGTTGGTGTTCTCGATAATTACTGCGATGGGTGCGCCGGTGGTGTGCCCATCGACTACACCGGCAATGATATGCGCGGCGTCTGCCTCGCGGCGCTTGGTCGCGGTCTCGTCGCGACCGGGGGCGCGACGGTCCAAAAAGGCTTGCAGCTGCTCCTGGTCAACGGCGATACCGGCGGGAATGCCATCGAGCGAGCATCCGATAGCAGGGGAGTGCGACTGACCGAAGATGCTCAGATGCAAAACGTTGCCAAAGGTCGAGGACATGCTACTCCTCCTCGAGCGTGACCTTGCCGCCCAGCAGGCGGTAGTGGTCAAAGAAATCGGGATAGGACTTGTTGACGGCCTCGGCGCCGTGGATCACGACCTCGCCGGTAGCACGGCTCGCGGCGATGGCGGCCATCATGGCGATGCGATGGTCGTTGTGCGAATCGACCTCGCCGCCGGTAAAGGCGTCGACACCCTTGATGATGAGGTCGTCGCCGGCAATGCGCACCTGCGCGCCCAGTGCGGTGAGCTCATGGGTGGTGGTTGCCAGACGGTCGGATTCCTTGATGCGCAGGCGGGCGCAATCGCGGATGAACGTGCGGCCTTGCGCCAACGATGCCACGGCAGAGATAACGGGCACCAGGTCGGGGATGTCGTGCGCGCTCATCTCAAAGCCGGCGAGCTTGTCGGACTGGACGGTGGCGGCGTTGGTGGAGCGCACGATGCGGGCGCCAAAGCGCGAAAGCGCGGCAAGCACGTTGCGGTCGCCCTGCGCGGAGCTGAGCGACACGCCTTCCACGGTGATGGGGTCGAAGCCGATGGCGCCGGCGCACAGCCAAAAGGCGGCGTTGGACCAATCGCCCTCGACAGCCACGTTGCCAGGCGTGCGGTACGAGCCGCTGTTCACGCGGAAGTTCGTGATCTCGGGCTGGCCGTCCTTGGCGGGGATACGCTCGACGTTGACCTCGACGCCGAAGGCCTTCATGGCCTGGATGGTCAGGTTGATATAGGGGCGGCTCTCGATAAGGCCGGTCACCTGCACGCAGGAGGGCTGGGCCAGAAGTGGGGCTGCCAGCAGCAGACCGGAGATGTACTGCGAGCTCACGTTACCCGGCAGGATAAAGGTGCCCGGGCGCATGCGGCCGCTTGTCTTGAGCGGAAAACCGCCCAGGCCCTGCAGGTCGCAGCCGGCGGCTATGATTTCGTCGGAGAGCGGGGAGAGGGGGCGTGCGCCCAGACGGCCCTGTCCCACAAAGGTCGCCTCTGCCCCCAGCGCGCAGGCGACGGGCAGCATAAAGCGGAGCGTGGAGCCGCTCTCGCCGCAGTCGAGCGTGCCGCCGGCAAGTGCCTTGAGCAGACCAAACTCAATACTCTTCATGGTGGGATGGACCTGGAAGCCGTCCTCGACGGTCTCGATGCGGGCGCCCAGGGCCGTGAGGCAGCGTACCGTGGCTTCGATATCGGCGCAGGTGGTGTTGCAAGTGACGTGCGTCTCGCCGTTGGCGAGTGCGGCGCAGATGATGAGGCGGTGCGCCATCGACTTGGACGCGATGGCAGGAACGGTGCCCTTGAGCGGGGAGGGGGTGATGCGGGCTAGCATGCTGATGCGTCTCCCTTCTGGCCGAGGCCCTCGGCAATTAAATCATGGAAGGTGGAAAGCGGCGTGCGGTCGATGCTGCAGCGGCCAATACCGTGCGGAATCACCAGGTCGATGGTGTCACCGGCGCGTTTTTTGTCGTGCAGCGCCTCGGCAAAGATGGCGTCGGCCGAAAGCTCGCAGCGGGTCTTGAGGCCATGACGGGCGCAGAGCTCCTCGATGCGGCCAGGCAGCTCGGCGTCGCAAATCCCGTGCAGGGCCGCGGCACGCGTGATAATGCCCATGCCGATCGACACACAGTTGCCGTGTCCCAGCTCAAAGTGCTCGCAGGCCTCGACGGCATGTCCGGCGCTGTGTCCAAAGTTGAGGAGCTTGCGCTGGTTGGTCTCGCGCTCGTCGGCAACGACCACGGCGCGCTTAATGTCGATGTTGCGGGCGATGATGAGCGCCACACGGGCCACGTCCTGGTTAAGCAACTCCAGCGTGAGCGGGGTCTTCTCGAGCTCATCGAAGAGCTCCGGATCGGCAATGACGGCGTGCTTGACGACCTCGCCGCAGCCGTCGGCGAACTGCTCGGGCGTGAGGGTGGCAAGGCATCCCACGTCGGCGATAACCACGCTCGGCTGCCAAAAGGCACCGGCGAGATTTTTGCCGGCGGCCAGGTCGATGGCCGTCTTGCCGCCCACCGACGAGTCCACCATGGCGAGCAGGCTCGTGGGAATCTGTACAAACTTGCAGCCGCGCATGTAAGTGGCGGCAACAAAGCCGGCCACGTCGCCCACGACGCCGCCGCCGAGCGCCACGATCACGTCGGAGCGCGAAAGCTCGTGCTCGGCAACAAACTCAAGAATGGCAACGTAGGTCTCGGCGCGCTTGTGTGCCTCGCCGGCCTCGAAGGTGTAGATGCTTACCTCGTAGCCTGACTCCTCCAGGCTCTGTTTGACAGGCATCTGGTAGAGCGGACCCACGTTGGTGTCCGTCACGATGACGGCGCGAGTGCCTCCGGCGGTGGCGCGAACGAGCGGTCCTGCCTGCTCCAGCAAGAAAGTGCCCACGTGGACCTGGTAGGGGCGTGCGGTGTCGATATCGATGGTAATCGCCATAAGCTATGGTCCTTTCGACCTGGCGTGATGGATGGTCTAGTGGGCGCTCTCGTCGTCGAGCGCGCGCTTGATGCGGTCGCCCTCGGCAAGGAGATTCTCCAAATAGCGCTGATCGCGGTCCTTGAGCGCGCGGCTGTAGGCGCCGAGCGCATCGATCAGGTGGTCGATCTCGAAGGCAAGGGCGTCGGCGTCGTCGATCATGAGCTCGGACCACATCTGCGGGTTGAGGTGTGCCACGCGCGTGAGGTCGCGGTAGCTACCGGCAGAGAAGCCGTGGTGGACCTGGGCGGTGGGGCTCTTTACGTAGGCGTTGGACACCACGTGCGCGAGCTGGCTCGTAAAGGCGATCACGCGGTCGTGCTCGGTGGCGGTGGTCACGCTGAACTTGCCAAACCCCAAGGGACGCACCATCTCGCGAACCTGGCCCAAGAGCTCCAGCTTAAGAGCATCGTCTACCGCAGGCGGAACGAGCACGAGCGGTGCGCCCTGGAACAGGTCGGCGCTGGAATGGGCGTAGCCCGAGAACTGGGTGCCCGCCATGGGGTGTGCGCCCACAAAGTAAAAGCCGTGCTCTCGTGCGAGCTCAAAGGCCCGCTCACACACGATGCCCTTCACACCCACGGTGTCGATCACCACGGGGCCCATGATGGCATCGGTGTCGGTGGCGTCGGCGAGCGCTTGAGCGTGGGCCTCGAGCCACTCGATGCATGCCTCGGGATAGCAGGCAAGGACGATGATGTCGCACTCGCCGAGCGTCTCGTCGTTGAGCTCGCCGGCGACGGTACCCATGCTGGCGGCCGTCATCACGTCATCGTCGGGGTCCCAGGCAAGCACGCGAACGCCCGCCTGCGCATAGCCGCGGGCAAAGCTGCCGCCGATGAGGCCCAGGCCCACGATGCCGGCGCACTTGGGTCCACCCTGGTTGACGCGTGCGTTTCTCACCGTACCCATGGGTTACTCCTGAACGGTCTCTTGGCAGACGACCTCGCGGATGGCGCGGATGCGGCGCATGGTGTCGTCGAACTGGTCGGGGGTGAGGGCCTGAGCACCGTCGGACCAAGCGTGGCTCGGGTCGTCGTGGACCTCGATCTCCAGACCGTTGGCGCCGCAGGCAGTCGCGGCGAGCGCCATGGGCTCGACATAGCGGGTGTAGCCGGTGGCGTGGCTGGGGTCGGCGACGACGGGCAGGTGCGATAGGTGGTGCAGCACCGGCACGGCGTTGAGGTCGAAGGTGTTGCGGGTGCGGGTCTCGAAGGTGCGAATGCCGCGCTCGCACAGGATGACGTTGTCGTTGCCCTCGCTCATGATGTACTCGGCAGCCATGAGCAACTCGTCGACGGTGCCGGACATGCCGCGCTTGAGCAGGACCGGGGTCTTGGTCTTGCCGACCTCCTTGAGCAGGGGGAAGTTCTGCGCGTTGCGGGCGCCGATCTGCATGACGTCGATCTTCTTATCCAAGAAGACCTGCACGTCGCGCGGGTCCATGATCTCGGTGACGATCGGCATGTCGAGCTCGGCGGATGCCTCGCATAGCAGGTCCAGGCCGGCGGGACCCATGCCCTGGTAGGCGTAAGGGGAGGTGCGGGGCTTGTAGGCGCCACCGCGCAGCATCGTGGCGCCGGCGGCCTTTACGCGGCGTGCGATGCGAATGAGGTTTTCGCCCTCGACGGAGCAGGGTCCGGCGATGACCTGGAACTGGTCGCCGCCGATCTTGACGCCGTGGCCGCAGTCGATGACGGAGTCCTCAGGGTGGAACTTGCGGTTGGCACGCTTAAAGGGCTCGGAGACGCGCTGCACGCGCTCGACGACATCCATGGACTCGAGCAAGAACGGGTCGATCTTGGTCGTATCGCCCACCAGGCCGATGATGGTCTCGTTCTCGCCGCGCGAGACGTCGGTCTTGAGACCCTTCTTCTCAATCCAGCTGACGATATGGCCGACGGCCTCGTCGCTGGCGCTCTGCTTTAAAATCGCAATCATGGTGTGCCTCTCACCTCGATGGATAGCTCTTGCAAAAACGGCCCGCATCGCGAGCCGTTATATATGTGCATGAGAGTTTATACTAATTGTTTCACTTTTGCGTTCTAAGGTGAGCCTCTGCGCCGTGTCTCCCACGTAATTGCAAAGCTTTTTCTATTCTTTTGTTAGCCCGTGGCGCACTTGGGTATAATGCCAACCATTCGCCCTATTAGCTCAGGGGATTAGAGCGTCTGCCTCCGGAGCAGAAGGCCGTTGGTTCGAATCCAACATGGGGCACCATTCCAATTTTGCTCGAACCCGCTGGATGTCCAATCTGGCGGGTTCGCCCTTTTTATCGTAGTTCAGCGTGACCAGTATCTCGTCCTCCGAGACGACCGCCTGCCAGACGAACGCCTTCAGCAGCGTCGCGTCGTCGAGCGCCATCCCGCACTGCAGGAAGTCGGCGAAGCGCTCCGGGTCTATCCGCTCGTCCGTGATGGCCTCGAGGTCGTACCTAGCGCGCGCCTGCTGCTCCTCGAGCTCGGCTATGCGCTCGTTCACGCCCGGGGCTATCACGCCCTGCTCGATGGCGTTGAGGATGTTCCTCAGGCCCCTCTCCGCGGCCCTGAGCGAGTCCTCGGCCTGCCTGCGGCGAGCCCGCACCTCGGCCGTGTCCGCGCGCTCCGCTACCATGTTGGCTATCTGCAGCGCCTCTCCGCGGTCGCCGAGCAGCCCGCGCAGCGCCGAGGCTATGGAGCCCTCGAGCTCCTCGCGCCTGATGTTGCGGACGCACGACCCCGGGCAGCTGTAGTACTCGTACTTGACGTTGTTGCGGCCCCTGCCGCTCACGCCCTGCAGGTTCCTGCCGCATTCCGCGCACAGCGCCGCCCCCGCGAGGGCGAAGTCGCCCCAGTTCTCGCTCGAGCGCTGCTTGCGGCACTTGATCCCCTGGACCTCCATGAACGTCACCTCGTCCACTATCGCCGGCATCCCGCCCTCGCGGACGATGCCTCCCCACTCGTACCTGCCCGTGTACCTTCGGTCGCGCAGCATCTGCTGCACCATCGCCTGGCCGCACGGGTTGCCCTTGCGCGTCCTGAGGCCGCGCCGCGCGAACTCGCGCGCTATCGCGTTCATGGACATGCGCTCAAGCCTCAGCGCGAAGGCCTCGCGCACCCACGCGGCCTGCGCCTCGTCGACCTCGTACTCGTCGTCCCCGTTCCTGCGGTAGCCGAAGATGCGCACGCCGTTGGTCTTGCACTTGAGGGCGTTGCCCTCCATGCCGCGCTTGGTCCTGATGGCGGTCTTCCTCGACTCGCAGGCGGCGAGCCCCTCGAGCAGCTTCTCGTAGATGATGCCCTCCGGGCTGTCGGGTATCTGCTCGAGCGCCGAGACCAGCTTGACGCCGTGCGTGGCGAGCTCTCGCTTGTATATCGGCGCGTCGTACTCGCCGCGGCTGAAGCGGTCCATCATGTAGACGAGGACGATCTCGCTCTCGCCGGCGTTGGCTATCATCCGCTGGAACTCGGGGCGGTCGTCGGTGCGCCCCGACACGGCGCGGTCGCAGTACTCCGCCGCGACCTCGTAGCCCTCGCGCGCGCACCACTCGCGGCAGACGCGCAGCTGGTCCTCGATGGACGCCTCGCGCTGCCTGTTGCACGAGAATCTCGCGTATATCACTGCCCTCTTTGGCATAATGTGTATGTCACCCTTCCTTCAAGTTGAGTTTGCATGGGTGCACTGGTTGGATGCCCCGTCGGCTAAAGCGGTACCAGCGCTGCCGACGGGGCTCTTTTGTGTTTACTCGCGGTACGACTCTGCTCTATCGAGTAGGTCGTCCACGGATATTCCCATGGCTTGAGCAACCTTTCTCACGACACTAACCTTTGGGTCTCTTATCTTTCCGCTGAAAAGCTGTGAGACGTGGGCGTCTGATAGGCCCGATTTTCGGCAAACGTCGACCTGTCGCATGCCGAGCTCAGCAATGTATTCATTCAGTGCGCGCGCCAGCTGCATGTCGTGAGCTTCCCACGCGCCAGTTCCTAGCAGCTCGTCCGCCGAGCATCCATAGAACCTTGCGAGCTTGGCAATCTTGTCGCCACTTGTCGTGCGCGTGCCACTCTCCATCATTGAATAGCTGGATACGGAAACGCCCAGTATCGATGCGACTTCCGCCTGCTTAGCTCCGTACTTCAGTCTGGCTTCTCTCAGCCTTAACCTTGCGGCCATCGTGGCTATCACTCTCCAAGCGTTTTCCTTGCCATTTCATCGAGAGATACGCCCAATGCGTCAGCTATGGCCTTTGCTTTCCCCAACGTTGGTTCCTTGGCCCTTCCGCTGAGGAGCGCAGAGACCGTTGAGCGCGGTGAGCCGATTTTGGCAGCTAGCTCAGCCTGTGACATCCCTGCCTTATCTAAGTAATGGGCAAGTACGTAGCGGTATTCCATGTCGTGGCTATCCCTATTCCTTCAGCAGGTTTCTCTCAAGTGAGCTTCCTAACTTCCTTCAATCTGGTCTGCATTTAACGCATCCCGCTCTCTTTTTCTAATGGAAAAGTCTCGGCGAGGCCTTTTGCAGTGGCCATTAAGGCCTTTTGGCCGTCTTTATTCATTGAGTTAAATAGATTCAAAAGCTCGCGATCAGGTCCGCCAATTTGTTCACCGTCACCTTCTTCAAGGTCAAACAGTTCTCCGATGGTGCATTTGAAATAACGAGCAAACTCAGCCGCCGTGTCCATGTCGGGGCTAGTGTTTCCAAGCTCATAGTTTTGATAGGTCCGGTATTTGAGGCCGAACACGTTCGCGGCCTCTTTTTGCGTCAACCCAGAACGCTGCCGAAGGTCTTTAAGACTCATAGCTATTCCTAAACGTAAACGCCAGTCTGAGCATCATTAGATATATGCAAAGAAAGCGATCTTGCAACATCGAGCAATACCGCTCGACCTTCTGCGCTTAATTCATCAAAGAGCTGATCAAGTTCACGGCGCTGCATATCAAATTCTCTTGCGCATACGTCGGTCATCAAAATGTAATCAACGTTTGAGTTGAACAAACGGGCCGCTTCGATAAGCTGCTCGCCATTCATGATGACTCGCCCCTGTTCCCAGTTTCTATATGTACCGAGGGAAACGCCGAAGGCCTCGGCGGCATCCTGCTGCTTATAGCCGGCCGCCTTACGAACCTCCTTCAACCGCGTATGCATATCTCACGCCCTCCTTAGAATCTGTAAACGCTTACTTCTTATAGTTCGCATAGTACCAATATAAAGCGCAATTGTACAGATTTCTTCTTGACATGTACTAGTACCGTGCGTACTATAAAGCTCGTAAGTACTAACCAGATGCATAGTTGATAGGAGGAAGTACCAATGAGGAACCTAGCATCTGAGCGTACGCGTCTCGGACTGAAGCAAGCGGAGGCGGCTTCAAAGCTCGCCGTATCTCCCAAAACGCTTGCGAAATACGAGAACGACCCAAGAAGCATGCCAGGAGACTTTATCTACCGTGCATGCCGATTCTATGGCTGTAACGCCAGCTACCTGCTCGACATGTGCGATGAGCGAGCCGTAAACGCTATGGCTGCGGTCTAAATGGCCAGCGAGGCCAAGCAGCAGGAGAACAAGCCCAAGACCCCGCGCGAGATAGCGCTCGACACCATGTGCTCGACGCTTCGGGCGGCATACCGGGAATGGGAGAGGAAGGAGGGGAGCAAGAGACAGTGAGGCCATGGTCGACACGTGAGATCCGGTACCTGAGGGAGCACGCCGGCGACGGAGCCAAGGAGATAGCCAAGGCGCTCGGACGGACTACCGAGGCCGTGAAGCTCCAGGCGAGGAAGTGCGGCATATCGCTCCGGCAGCGCTGGATGTGCCCGAAGTGCGGGCGCATGACGTTCAAGCCGCTCAACAAGGCGAACGGCTGGTGCGCGGAGTGCACGAAGGAGGGCCACGTGGCAGACCTCAGGGAGCAGGCCAGCGCGATGCGCGAGGAGGCTGCGAGGTCCAAGCGGAACGACCGCGAGCGGCAGAGGTGCTACAGCGCCAAGAGCCGCGCGAAAAAGTCCCAAAAATAAAGACCCTAAAAAGCACCCTAGCCCTGACCTGCGGAAACATCAGAAGGGAACACAAGATGTACACATACAAAGAAGCGAGCGCCCCCAGCTACCAACTTGTGAGCACTCGCCGAAACAGCCCCAGACATGAGGCTCAGACCATCATAGCACCCAAGCCATATCGACCGACCGTCCGCGAGCAGCTCGACTCCGATGCGTTCAGGGCGGGGGCCATGGTCGGCTTCATCGCCGCCGCGGTCCTGTTCGCGGCGATCCTGACCGTCTTCGTCCTCCCGACGATGGACAGCGCGGTCCAGGCGGCAAAGGCGGCATGCGCGGCGGGAGCGGTCAATGCGTAACGACGAGAGGTACCGCCAGAAGCCGATGAGCAACCAGCTCGAGATATTCGGCCTCGGCGCGGACGGCGAGCAGGACATGGCGGACGCGCGCGCGTGGATAGGCGAGCACCCGCGGGCGTGGGACTTCATGGTCGAGCAGGCCACCCGCCTCAACCGCAAGGGCTACGTCTCGATCAACTACCTCATCCACATGGTGCGCAACGAGCTGTACGTCGGCGTGAAGAACGGCCTCGCGCCGAGCCTCGCCCGCATCATGGAGGCGCGCTACCCGCACCTGAGGCACGCATTCAACAAGCACCGCTCGAAATCGGACGGTTTTGTCGATGAGTAGGAGCAGGAGGACCGCCAAGGACGCGGGCACGAGGTTCGAGCGACTGGTCGCCGACTACCTCGCCGGGAGGCTGGGGAGCGACATCGACAGGCAGGTCAAGACCGGCTCGCACGACACGGGCGACATCCGCGGCGTGTCGATGGCCGGGCGGGGCATCGCGATCGAGTGCAAGGACTACCAGGGAAGGCATGAGCTGCCCAAGTGGCTGCGCGAGGCGGAGACCGAGCGCAGGAACCGCGGGGCGGACTACGGCGTGGTCGTCTGGAAGCGCCGCGGGACCGCCATCCCCGGCGAGCAGTTCGTGACCATGACGTTGGAGACGTTCGCGGCGATGCTCGCGGGCGCAGACAGGGAGGAATAGCAATGGAGAGCACAAACATACCGGTGGAGATCGAGGCCAAGTTCAAGCAGGCCACCGTGAAGGGTGGCGTCGCCGTCCTGCAGTTCGAGGTCGACACGGAGGACAGCGCGGCGTTCGACGCCATCCGCAAGAGCGGCGAGGAGGTCTGGCTGTCCATCCAGAGCAAGCAGCCCCAGATCCTGTTCGTGAGCCACGACGGGGAAGTGACCGAGTGATGGAGGACTACAAGGGGATGTTCGCCGAGCTGGCCGACCTCGCCACGGAGGAGCAGGCGATGTTCACCATCTCGGTCATAACGAAGTCCGACGAGGCGTTCGACAAGTTCATGGACGCGCGCGAGAGGCTCGCCAAGTGGATCGTCGAGCACGCCGCCGTCATCGACGAGGCGCTAACCGAGAGGAAGTACAACCGGATGCTCAACGAGGAGGTCAGGTAATGTCCGAGGAGAACGGGGCCGAGGAGGTCGTGGCCGAGGTCATCGAGGAGCAGGGGGCGCCCGACCTCGTCGTCACGTACTCGCCGTCCGTCATCAGCGCGAACTTCGACGCGATGGAGGACAGCATCCGCGCGAAGGTCTCGGACTACGAGGGCGCCAAGTACGACCTGACCAAGGACGAGTCCATCAAGGAGGCCAAGAACGACCGCCTCTACCTCAACGGCCTGAAGAAAGAGATAGAGGAGCGCCGGAAGGCCGTGAAGCGCGAGTACAACAAGCCGCTCGCCGCCTTCGAGAAGCGCTGCAAGGAGATCACGTCCATCATCGACGGCGCGTCGGACGGCATCAAGGCGCAGCTCGACCAGGCCGAGGAGGACCGCAAGTCCCGCGCAATGGCCAAGCTCAAGGAGCACTACGAGACGTTCGCGGAGCTGCTCGCGCCGGTCGTGCCGTACGAGCGCCTCCACGAGAAGCAGTGGCTCAACAAGGGCTTCGGCGAGGTCAAGGCGAAGAAGGCGCTCGAGGCCAAAGTCTCAGCCGTCGCGCGCGACTGGGACACGCTCAAGGCCCAGCGCGACTCCATGGGCCACTACGAGGTCGCCGAGCGCGAACTGTTCCGCACGCTCGACCTTGGCTCGGCGCTCAACGCCGCCCGCGCCGCCGACGAGGAGGACGCCCGCATCGCCGCCATGCGCGAGGCGGTAGAGTCCAAGCCCGCGCCGCGCCCCGCGCCGAGGCGCCGGGCGGAACCCGCCGTCGCGGCGCGCCCCGAGCTGTCCTGCGCGTGGACGGTCGAGATTCCGTCCGCCACGCGCTCGCAGATGGAGCTGCTCGCCGCGGCGCTGCGCGAGCGCGGCATCACCGGCACCATCAAGTGCAAGGGGGTGTGCTAGATGGACGACGAGAAGATGACGCTCTCCCAGGCGATAGCCAAGGTTCAGCGCTCCGTGACCGTCCCCAAGGCGCGCTACAACGCGTTCGCGAAGTTCAGCTACCGCTCGTTCGAGGACATCGTCGCCGCGCTCAAGGAGCCCTGTAAGGAGGCGGGCGTGGCGTTCACGCTCCACGACAACATCTGCAAGGTGGGCGACCGCTACTACGTCGAGGCCACGTGCACCCTGTTCTTCGTGGACGGGCACGGCGAGAAGAAGGAGTTCAAGGCCTACGCCCGCGAGGCGGAGCACAAGAGCGGCTCCGACGACGCGCAGGTGACCGGGATGGCGTCGAGCTACGCGCGCAAGTACGCGCTTTGCGGCCTGTTCGCCATCGACGGGCAGAGCGACCCGGACGCGCTGTCGGACAAGCCCGAGAAGAAGCCGCCCGAGAGCGGCGGCTTCACGGCGAAGTGCAAGGCCTGCGGCACGGCCTACGCCTTCGAGTCGAAAGAGCAGTACGAGGAGTTCAAGAAGCATCCCGGCTGCTGCGCCACCCCGACGTGGCGCGTCCTGTAGGCCATGCAGGACATGTACGCGCAGCGCGAGGAGCTGTTCGAGCGCCTCATGGCGGAGCTGGACACGCTCAGGCGGACCGGCCAGCAGTACGCCGAGAACGAGGCGGACTACCGCAAGGCGCTGCGCATCGCCATCCTCGAGGAGCGCTCCAAGGGCACGCCGGTGACTATCATCGGCGACCTGTGCCGGGGGCGCGAGGAGATAGCCGAGAAGAAGCAGCTGCGCGACTGCGCCGAAGCCCTCTACAAGGCATCGAGCGAGGCGATCATGGCGCTGAAGCTGCGAATCAAGACAGTAGACGCCGACATCCAGAGGACATGGACGAGCGGCGGAGAGGAGACATACAGATGAGCATCAACAGAGTGGTCGTGTCGGGCAATTTGACCCGAGACCCCGAGCTGCGCGTCACGCCGGGCGGCACGCAGGTGCTGGGCTTCGGCGTCGCGGTCAACGACCGCCGCCGCAACCAGCAGACGGGGGAGTGGGAGGACTACCCCAATTTCATCGACTGCACCATGTTCGGCAACCGCGCCGAGGCGCTCTCGCGCATCCTGCGCAAGGGCATGAAGGTCGCCATCGAGGGGAAGCTTCGCTACAGCTCCTGGGAGGACAAGAACGGGGGCGGCAGGCGCTCGAAGGTCGAGATCATCCCCGACGAGGTCGTCCTCATGAGCCAGAACCCCAACGGGCAGCAGGCGCCTCAGCAGTACGCGCCGCAGGGCTACCAGCAGCAGGCGTACCCGCCCCGACAGGCGCCGCAGCCCGCGCCGCAGGCGTACGCCCCGCATCCAGCGCCCCAGCAGCCCGCGCCGCAGTGGAACGCCCAGCAGGCCTACCAGCAGGCCCCGCAGGCGGTACCGCAACCGGCACCTCAGCAGGCAGCGCCGCAGCCGGCACCCGCCCAGCAGCAGCTGGACGTGTACGACGAGGACATCCCGTTCTGATGGGGCGCTTACCCGACACCATCCGTGACCACTGGGAGGCGGCCCTTTTCGCCGCCTCCTTCTCCTCGGGTTTCCTGTTCTTCTCTTCGCTTCTTTGGGGGTGGTTCTGATGGCAAGCAAGTTCACGTGGTTCCCGAAGCTCACCGCCGCCCTCGAGCGCGTGCCGGAGGGGCCGCGCGGGGAGCTGTGCTGGGCCATCATCCAGTACGGCACCAACGGCATCGAGCCGGAGTTCGCCGACTGGGCGCTCAGTGCCGTGTTCGAGAGCCTCCGCGAGGACATCGACAACAGCCTCGCCGCCCGCAACAAGAACAAGGGCGGCAGGCCGCCGAAGTCCAGTAAGGCCGAAACGGGGGTTTCGGAGGATGCGGAAACCTCGGAAACGGGGGTTTCGGAAAACGGAAACGGGGGTTTCGAGGTTTCGGAAACTACCGAAACGGGGGTTTCGGAACCTGAAAACCCCTCCTTATATACCAATCCATACCAGTCCATACCAAGCCAGGCCATTCCAGTGCAGGGCAGTGCGGACGCGTGCGCCGCGCCCGAGGGCTTCGAGCCGCCGACCGCCGAGGAGGTCGCCGCGTACTTCGGGGTCAACTGCCTCAACGGCGACCCGCAGGCGTTCTTCGACTTCTACGCGTCTCAGGGCTGGCGCAAGTCGAACGGCATGCCTATCTCGGACTGGCAGCCGCAGGCCCGGCAGTGGCACCGCCGCCAGCGCGAGCTCGACGCCGAGGCCCGCAGCCGCGGCAAGCCCACCGCTTCGGAGGTCGAGGCCGCGACGTTCAGGCCGACCAGGACGCCCGAGGAGGCACTGGCCGAGCAGGAGCGAAGGTGGGCGTCCGAGCACCCGGGCATCGACCCGGCCAAGGTCGAGGCCCCGCGGGGCACGACCGCGGGCAGGGCGGAGTTCGGGCTGTACCAGGACGCGCGGAGGCTGCTGGCCGCCCGCGCCGCGTGCGAGAGGAGGCTCTCATGATCCTCGACGCGGGCCTGCTGAGGGGATGGCCGAAGGAGCGCGCCGAGCTGTACGGCAAGCCCCACCTCGGGGCGAGGTACACGCACGACACGGCATACGAGCCGACGCAGGCCCGGTGCGCGGTGTGCGGTAGGCGCGCCTCCAACTGCCACCACGTCGCCCGCAGGTCGTGGGGAAAGACGTTCAGGCTCGTCACGCCAAACGGGGTGTGGGAGCTGCGCAGCCCGCTGTTCGCCCTGTGCGGCTCCGGCACGACCGGGTGCCACGGGAAGTTCCACGACGGCGGCCTCAGGGCCGAGTGGGTATGGCGCACCGGGGCGGCCGAGGAGGCATGGTGGTCCGGCACGATGCTCAGGGAGTACCCGCCGCACAGCCCCGACCTCTACATGTTCGGCTACTGGGCCATCACCGACCGTTACGGAAACGAGATCATCCGAGAGGTGAAATGACGATGGAGATCACCAACTGCGAGCAGTACGTGCTCGCCGAGCTTGACTACGAGCAGCGCCGCAACGAGCGCCTCGCGGCCGAGAACAACAAGCTGTTCAAGCAGCTCGACGCTATGACAAAGAGGGCGAACGGCTACAGCCGGATTATCAACCGCCCCAAGACGCCCATCGAGGCGCTGGCCGACAAGGTCATGCGCGAGGAGATGCTGACCCGCTTCACCTACGCCGAGGTCACGGACGTCAAGAGCGCGTTCAGCGGAAGGCTGCTCGACTTCGACGAATGGTGCCACGATGCGATGCGATATGTGGCGCTGGCGGACGGCGTCGGCGAGGAGGAGTTCACCCGGTTCATGCGCCGGGACCTCAAGAAGATCTACGACAAGAAGGTGGCCAAGAGTGCCGAGTAGAGGCCGCCGTGCCCGACAGGAGCGGCAGGGCGGGCCGATGAATGACGAGAAGGCCATCGCCGCGGCCATCCACGCCGGGCTCCAGAGCGACGACGTGACCGACCTGTACTCGGGCGACTGCAGGGGCTGCGGCGAGTGCTGCTCGCGCTTCCTGCCCGTGAGCCCGTTCGACCGGGTGCGCCTCGAGGTGTACGTGCGCCGGAACGGAATCGAGCCCGCCGAGCCCAGGGCGGAGTACGACCTGCTGTGCCCGTACCTAACGGACGGGCGCGAGTGCGCGGTCTACGCCGCGAGGCCCGAGATCTGCCGGGCGTACCGGTGCGACAGGCACAAGAGGGGCGAGCTGGGCATGTTCTTCGGCGCGGAGTGCGCCGAGGTGACCGACATGCGCGCGCTCGCGGAATCAATGGCCCGCGATGTCTATGAATGCGAATAGGAACCGAATGGAAGGAATACCGATGACCGACGAGAAGAAGACCGGCGAGACGTCCGAGACGCCATACCCCGGGACGCTTAGCTGGGCGGTGACGCGGTTGCTGGAGGCAATCTGCGATGCCGCGAAGGCCGTCGCCGAGATGCTGTGGGAGAGCATCTCGCGCGTGTTCCGAGACGCCCGCCGTCTCATGAGGAAGCTCGCGAAGGCGCTCGACCCGAAGTGGCGGCGCCGTCGCCGTCGCGCACTCGCCCGCTCGCGCCGTAACAACCTGTACCTGAAGAGCATCGGGAGGTGCCGGTGATGGGAGAGAGGCCGGACATCTACGCGGACGGGCTCCGGGAGGAGCGCTGCGAGAACTGCTTGTACTGCGGCGCGACGGTGCTGCACTCCATCCACGGCGTTGAGCGCACCGAGTACGAGTGCATGCGGCGCCCGGAGTTCGTCCACAGGACGCAGGGGCTCGCCAGGTGCAACTACTGGACAGACGCGAGCTACGAGACCGGGGAGGACTAATGGCCAACTATTCGATCTGCACGCAGACGTTCGACATCGGCGACGAGCCGAAGGCCAAGGCGCTCAAGCCGCTGGAGGAGGCCGCCGAGGTCTTCGGCGCGTGGCAGAACCGCTGCGACGAGGACGTGGTCGACGAGCTCGCCGACTGCATCCAGGCTTGCACCAACATGATGGCGTGGATGGGCCTCACGCAGCAGGACGTGGACGACGCGATGCTGCGCTGCCTCAAGCGCAACAGGGATAGGGGGAGGTTGGATGCTCCATGGCTTGCGTAGAGCTGCCAAAGGACGCGACAGGCCTCGAGATTCCGCTTGATACCGAGGTGCTGTACGACATGTGCGGAACAAAGGTGAGCGTGAAGGAGTTCCTATACAGAACGTTGGTGGAGAGCCATAGAACCGAATGGACGATTGAAGCCCAGTACGAAGGCAACTTTTACAACAACAGCTTCAAGCCGAAGGACATGCACCTCACTCCGCCAGACACATGGGAGAAGCTGGAAGAGGACTTGCAACGAATCACCGCTGATCCGACAGAATGGTTCTGCATGTATGCAGGACGCGACAAGCGCGATACCGGCTGCCATGGCAGCTGTTGTAACTGTAAGTTCTTCAAAGACAACATGCCTTGCGAGAGGCAAGCGGTTTTGGACATCGTATTCCGCATCCGCAAGCTGAGGGGTGAGGACTGATGAAGCGACAGAAGACCGTAAGGCCATACTGCGACCGAGTGAGCGAGCGCTAGCGGCGAGATATCGTGACTGCGCTACGGAACATCGTGTTTCTCGAAGATGACGAGACAGGTGAGGAGTACTGCGAGGTCAACGACATTCTTGATGCTCTCGACGTGCACACTGACGTCGATTGGACTCTTGGCCGCGATGAAGTCGAACGCCTTATCGACATAGTGAGCGTTCCACAGACCGAACCGAGGAAGTACAAGCTCAATACCAAGACACTGCGCGAATGGATGAAAAGGACGCATACGACGCAGGCCGAGCTGGCAAAGATGGTCGGCGTCGCGGCCTGCATGCCGAACCAATGGCTCAACGGCGTGAAGGAGCCGCGAATGAGCTCGATGCTCAATCTCGCGGACGCGACCGGGATAAGCGTTTATGACCTTATGGAGGTTGACGAATGATTACCGATAAAGAGCGCCGCGAGGTGGGGACGAAGGAGGTCTAGCTATGGCATACAGCGACTACGGCGCGTTCGTGTACCTCAACGGCGAGCGCAGAACCGACAAGGAGGACGTAGGAGTATACGACACAGACGAGGCTTTCCTGCCTTCTGGACTCCGCGTGTTCGCGAACATCATGAAACGGGATGGCGGCGGCGAGTGGTTCGAGTTCTCGCACCTTGGAGTCATGGGAGACGGCAGCGTCCGCGTGGGGTGCTACAAGCAGGGTTGGCCAGAGGTCTACGAGTGGGAGGACGGCAAGGACAAGCCGACCCGATACACGTTCGATTACCTTTCCCGCAAGTTCGGGTGGGACGATTACGAGGAGTACGGCGACACGAGGTACGCCGCCGACGAGTACGACAAGGAGTTCGACTTTCTGGGATGGCGCTTCCGCTTCTGGGGGGACGATACCGGCGGTACTCCGAGGTACGGGGCGACCATGAGCCGCGACGGAGAGACCTGGGAGTGCGACTACGACTGTATGTTTGGAGCTGGTTTTGATGACATTCACTAGCGACGAGCGCCGCGAGGTGGCTGACAATCTGCGGAACCTTACAATCGGCCGCTTCATCCAGTACAAGGAGCAGTTCTTCGACGAGCTTGCCGAGGTGGTGGTCGGCTTCGAGGACTACCACGACTTCAATGTTGTCCTCGATAAGCTCGCCGATCTCATCGACCCGGAAGGGGGAGACGATGATTAGCAACAAGAAGCGCAGGCGAGCGGTGACCGAGTTGCGTGAAGCATCGACCGGGGCATACCGCCACGTTGATTCACTCGACGTGATTGCAAACTCAATCGGCATCGAGGTGGACGGCAAGTTCATTCACGAGGTTGAGAACGAGACGTACGCGGTCCTTGCAGACCTAATCGACCGTCCGACATGTCACAACGTCGCCGACTACACCAAGGAATCATTCAAGTGCTCAGAGTGCGGGTGCCGCGTGCTGGTGCCCGGCGACAGGCCGGACGGTGTGCTCGTCGTGACCTCCGAGGCGTTCCCAGTCGACTGGTATTCATGCCCGGTCTGCGGGGCGGTGGTCCTCGATGGCTAGCGACGAAGAGCGCTATGAGGTGGCCGAAGAGCTACGCAGGCAGGCGGCGTACAGCAGCGGTTCGCTTGGCGAGTGGTGGCAGCGCCTACAGGAGACAGTGACCGGCGAAGTTGACTTCGCCAACCCACAGGTGACATACCGAGCAATTGCCGACCTCATCGAGCCGAAGCCCGTCACCGGCGCTACCTCGGACGGATTCCACACGTTCGACGAGCTTTACCGCCACAGGGCCGTCCTGTTCTCGTTTATCGTGACGTGCTTCCCCGGAGCTTCGTGGAAGTCCAGGCGGCATCATGACGGGGCCATGTACGACGGAATGTTCATCGTCGGCATCGAGACGCCCTGGGGGCAGGCGACGTACCACTACGACGTCGACAAATGCTGGGACATGTTCCCGTGCGAAGAGCTCGACCGTGCGCCGGAGTGGGACGGGCACACGCCGGACCAGGCAATCGAGCGCATTGAGCGCCTCGCACAGAGGCTCACCGATGCACGCGGCGGCGAGAGGACTGAAATCATGTCCTGTTGGAACGTCTACGACGACATGGCATACGGCTCGTGCGACAACGGCTTCCTGTGCTCGGTCTGCGGATGCAAGGTCGAGGACGAGGAGCACTACCGAGTGAGCGGCGTCTGGAACTTCTGCCCACAGTGCGGGAGGACGGTCGTGAAGCCATGAGTGCGGAGTACGTGCTGGACGCAGAGAAAATCGCCCACTGGAGAGTCGACAACCACGTCCCGCTCAAGCAGCTGGCGCGTGAGGCCGGTGTGAACCTCAGTAGCCTGAGCCACGCCATCCGCGACGGCAGGGAAGTGAAGATGAACCTGCTGCTCAATCTGGCGGAGGCGATGGGCGAAGACCCGCGCGACATCGTGAGGAAGAAGGTGGAGAGATGAAATTCGAGATCACGCAGACCCACGTCGTGGACATTCCCGACGAGGAGCTCGACGCGGACAGGCCGCTCGAGGAGATTATGGAGGAGATAGAGGACAACGCGCACTGGTACGTCGAGATGTACGCGTGCGAGTCCTGGTGCGAGGAGGTGAACCGCCTTGGCCGCCAGCTATAAACCGGAAAGCGGCTGGAATCTCCCGCCGGGGTGCTTCGAGGGCGACCCCGGCGCACCGTGGAACAGGGAGGAGCCGAGGACCTGCGGCGAATGCTCGCACCTGCTCGAGGGATGCTGCGACTACGGCATCTGCGAGCTCGAGTTCGAGGAGGCGTTCGAGAACGACCCGAACGTCGGAACGGACGACCCCGGCGCCGAGTGGCACGCCGCGTGCTGGGCTCGCGACTGGATCGTCGACCACTATAAGGACATGCAGGAGGCGGCGTGCGACATGTTCTGTGGCTGATGCCGCTGGCGGCGCTCTTGGCGCTGCTGGCGTGGGTGGCGAGGTCCGCATGGGCGCTCGCCGTGGTTCTGACCGTTCTCGTGCGCATGGCGTGCGGGTGAGATTGGAGGGAATGTAATGGAAGAGATCGTAAGGCTGGCCGGCAGGCTCATCGGATGCCTCATCGTGACGGCGCTCGTGCTGCTGTGCATCGCCGCCGTGCTGTGGTGCATGCAGCTGGTCGTGGGGCTGGTCGCATGAGCGCCGGCGAGAGGGTTGCGCAACAGCTCCGCGACGCCGCGGCCCTGCTGGAGTCCATGGCGGACGACGTGGCGGGGGACATCGACGAGAGGTTCGTGCTGCCGCCCATCGCGATCACCATCAAGATAGGAAGCACCGACGAGACCCCGACCCTGTCGGTGAAGAAGGACTACCTCGCGAGGAGGCGCCTGGCATGACTTGGAGCTCCAACGGCAACGCCGAGCGCAAGCTCAAGGCGAGGCTCCGCGCCGAGGGCAGGCCGTGCCACATATGCGGCCAGCCCATAGACTACAGCCTGCCGCCCGGCACGCCGTGGAGCTTCGAGGCCGACCACGTGGTGCCGAGGGCGAGGGGCGGCGCGGTGCTGGACTACGCGAACCTCGACGCGGCGCACCGCATCTGCAACCAGAGGAAGGGCAAGCACATGCCGGGCGACGCGAGGCCCGTCGAGATAAGGCGCACGAGGCTGTTCTGAAGGCTCGAGACAACTGAATAGGCGGGGCTGAAAAGCCAAACTGGAGGCGCGGTCGTTTGCTCGGCTGCGCCTCACTGTTTTTTGGGGCGCTGAGCCGCCGATGGCGGGGGCATTGCCCCTCCCCGGGGGTGCATGGACACCCATCGCTGCCAGTGCCGATTTCCCCCCGCCCCATGACCCCAGGGCGGGGTAGGCCGCGAATCTCACCCGCATCGCACAATGCGGGCACGAGAAAGGAGGCCGGGATGCCGGAGATGCCGGAATCGGTCGCATCCGACGACTATCAATCGCATATCTGGACGAGCGTAACCGCATCGGGGCGCTTCTCCGACGAGGACGCGCCGAACCTCGCGCTGCTGTGCTACTGGCACGCCGTGGCGAAGGCCGCGGAGGACGCGATGAGCAGGGGCAAGTCCGTGAAGGTGCTCGACCCCGTCGGCTACAAGCCCGTCAAGGCGAAGAACGGGCGGCACGCCATCATGGAGCGCCCGCACCCCGCCGTGTCCGTGCTCAAGCAGGCGACAGCCGAGATACGCGCGCTCAACGAGCTGCTCGGGCTGTCGCGCAAGGCGGTGCCCATCCAGGTGCAGCAGGCGCGTCCGCAGAGCGACGGCGCTAGGGTGCTGAGCCTCATGTTCGCCGACCGCGAGCGCAAGGCCAAGGCGGCGGGCGCCTGATGGAGCCCAGGCAGACGCCGACATACGAGGCCAACGTCCCGGAGGACCTCAGCGGCGACGGCGGGATGGCCTGCGAGCTCGCGACCGCCTACTTCGGCGACCCGCTGCCGTGGCAGCCGCACCTGCTCGACGCGATGCTGGCCCGCGACGCGCGCGACAAGTACCTGCTGCGCACGCTGGGCATCTCCATCCCGCGCCAGAACGGAAAGAGCTGGGTCGTGCGCGCCAGGTGCTTCTACGGCGCGCTCAACGGCGAGAAGATCCTGTACACCTGCCAGCACGGCGACACCTCCGACCAGATGTTCAAGGAGCTGTCCCAGCCATTCGAGGACGAGGACGAGACCGAGCTGCACGACCTCCTGCTCGCCGTGCGCAAGACGAACGGGCAGCAGGCCATCAGCCTCAAGAACGGCGGACTCATTCGCTTCACCACCCGCACCAACTCGCTGGCGCGAGGCAAGACCTACGACGTGCTCATCTACGACGAGGCGCAGGAGCTCACGGACACGCAGCAGGCGGCGTCCCTGCCTGCAATCTCGGCGAGCGCGATGCACAACCCGCAGACCATCTACCTCGGAACGCCGCCAGGCCCCGACAACGTCGGCACGGTGTTCCGCGACCTCCACGACGACGTGCACGACGGCGAGTCCGAGATGGCGTGGATCGAGTGGGGCGCGGACGAGATAGGCGACGTCCACGACGAGTCGAGATGGTACGAGTTCAACCCGTCCATGGGCACCGTGCTCAACTACGAGGCCGTCAAGGGCGAGTCCGAGCAGATGCAGCCCGACGTGTTCGCGCGCGAGCGCCTCGGATGGTGGGCGAAGACGGGAGGCTCGCTCCTCTACGCCCTGTCCTCCAAGAAGTGGGACGGGTGCCGGCGCGACTCGGCGCCCACCGGCGGAAAGCTCGCCTTCGGCGTGAAGTTCTCCGTGGACGGCTCTCGCGCCGCGGTGTCCTGGGCGCTCGCCGACAGGGACGGACCGTCCTACGTCGAGCTGTACGACGTAATGGGCGCTTCGGGCGGAACGGTCGCGATCTCGGACATGCTCCTGCGCAACCGAGACGAGATCGCGTGCGTCTGCATCGACGGCAAGTCCGGAGCGGACGCGCTCAAGCGGCGGATGCTCGACGGCGGCTTCAGCAAGTGCGCACTCGAGATGGGAACCCCGGCAATCGTGCAGGCTGCGGCGTCGATGCTCAAGGACGAGGTCGACTCGGGCACGCTCTCGCACATCGAGTCGCCGGCGCTCGACGACTCGGCGCGCAAGTCGCTCAAGCGCGACATCGGCAGGGACGGGTGGGGCTTCGAGGACGGTCCCGACTCCATCGCCGCCCCCATCGAGTCCGCATCGCTCGCCCTCTGGGCGGCGAGAACAACGAAACGAGACCCGCGAAGGGAACAGGAGGCCAGCTTCTGATGGCAGCAGTGAACATGGAACTGGCGGGGCAGGTAGCATCCGCCGCAGGCTTGGAGCCGGGCGACGCGGCGCTCGTCCGCGAGCTCATGACCGTCTGGCGCGAGCACCGCGCCAGCAATCTCGAGCGCGAGGACTACTACCTCGGGCACGTGTCGGTGAAGGACCTCGGCATCGCCATGCCGGCGAGCCTCGCCAAGAAGATCAACCCGCGCGTCGACTGGCCCCGCAAGGCCGTGCACGCCCTGGCGGACCGCTCCATCTTCAACGGTTACACGTGCGCGGACGAGCAGACGAGCAAGGCCCTCCGCGCCATCTGCGAGTCGAACCAGCTGGAGCGCCTCTACCGCAAGAACCTCATCGGCGAGCTGAAGCACTGCTGCGGCTTCTGGACCGTGACGGACGGCGGCGGCTACCCGGTCATCTCGGCATACCCCGCCACCGCGGCGGCGGCCCTGTGGGACGACGCTCGCAAGGCCATCAGGGCGGGCATCGTCGTGGCTGAGTCCAAGAAGATGCCCGGCGACGCCGAGCGCGTGCCGACCGTGGTGCACCTGCTCACCGACAACAGCCTCGTGGTGCTCACGCGCGACGGCGGCTCGTGGGTAGCCGAGTACCGCGAGCACTCGATGGGGCGCTGCCTCATGGAGCCGATGTCACACGGCGCGACGCTCGAGCGCCCCTTCGGCACCTCGCGCATAAGCCGCTCCGTGATGAGCATCACCGACGACGCCATCCGGCAGCGCGCCCGAATGGAGGTCGCCGCCGAGGCCGCGACCCTGCCGCAGACTTGGCTACTGGGCACCTACAAGAAGATGCTCAACGACGACAACAAGTACGACGCCTCGATGGGCGCGGTCAACGAGATCACGAAAGACCCGGACGGCGACAAGCCCACGGTCTGGCAGTCCGCGCAGCTCCAGATGGCACCGCTCACGGAGTACCTGCGCCAGCTCGCCTGCCAGATGTCGGCCGTGACCAACGTACCGGTGAGCTTCTTCGGCGTGTCCAACGACAACCCGTCCTCCTCGGACGCTATCGCCGCGTCCCTGGAGCCCTTGGTCATCGACGCCAAGAACCTCAACCGCGACAACGGCACGGCGCTGCGCAACGTGGCCTACATGGCGCTCGCCGTGGCGAACGGCACCGATTTCGCCACCGAGCGCGACGCGGGGCATGAGATCAACCCGCGATTCCTGTCCCCGGCGTACCCGTCCACGGTGAGCCTGTCCGACGCGCTGCTCAAGCAGGTGCAGGCGCTCCCGAAGCTCGCCAACTCCACGGTGGCCTACGAGATGCTCGACTACACGGACGAGCAGATCCAGCGCATCGAGTCGGATGCCAAGAAGGCGCAGGCGGGCGCGGCTATCGCATCGCTGTTCGAGCCGAAGGAGGGCGAGAATGGCGGCGGTGCCGACTAGCCTGCTGGACGAGCTGACCGATGAGGTGAACGCGCTGTCGGCAGACGCCCAGGCGAAGGTGAGGCCGGCGCTCGAGTCCCTGCTGTCGAGCTGGGAGCGCGGAGGTGGCGGCGATGTCGCCTCTCTCCGCGAGAGGGCCTACGAGACGATCGAGACGGTGCTCGGGTACTACGCCGACACGTGCGCCGCCGCGAGGGCCGCAGAATACTACGACGCGGTCAGGGCGTCGCAGGGCTTCCCCGGGAAGTATCGGGCGGTCGCCGAGTCCATGCGAGACCCGGACGCCACGCTCGGCGCGGTTAGATATTTCATCGGCAAGGTCGTCGAGGGCGCCCCCGAGGTCTTTGTCTCGCGGTGCGTCACGAGGGTCGACGAGGAGATCAGGCGCGCCGCCAACAGGTGCGTCGCCCACAACGCGCGCAAAGACCCGGCAAAGCCGTGGTACGCCCGCGTTCCCCGTGGCGAGACGTGCGGGTTCTGCCTCATGCTCGCGTCGTTCGGCTTCTACGCCAAGACCGAGGAGGCGGCCGAACACTCGCACGCGCACTGCGACTGCCGAATCGTTCCCGGCTTCGACGGGGTGACCACAGTCAAGGGATACGACCCTGACGGGATGTACGAGAGGTATAACGACTGCCTGGCCGCGCTCGGAGGCCGCGACGGCATCGCCTCCGACTGGTACGCAATGCCGGAGGACGAACGCAAAGCGCTCGTGAGGCGCCACGGCAACAAGGAGGGGAAGGCGTACACCGCCTACCTCAACAACCGCGTCGCATCCGAGATAGAGCTACGCGACCCGTCCTGGTACGCGGGCGGCTATCATAAGGGCATAACGTTCACGGACGATGCGGTGAGGCGCGACAAGGTAAAGAGGTGGAGGGTAGACCCCGGAGAGAGGAGAACCGCAGAGAAGCTGGCGGCACTGGGCTACAAGACCGAGTTCTGGGAAGACGAGGTGCACCTGAAGAGCGAGAACGCGCAGGGAAAAACGACCGTAAGCCGCGCCGACCTGTCCACGGGCATCGAAATCAAGACCGTGTACACGTCGAAATCGGAGAACACGTTCAAGTCGCACATGAAGTCCGTGGCCAACAAGAGCGGGGTGCGGTTCGCCGTCTTCGACGTCAGCGAGAACAAGTCGGTCACCGACAGCCAAGCCGAAGCGTGGATACGCAAGTACATGAAGAGGTACGGAATCTCTGAGGTGCGGATGCTGGGGCACGACGGGTCGCTCCAAACGATAAAAAAATAGGCGGGAGCTGCATGTCTCAATAGGTGAGTCAAACAGCTTCCGCCTAACCCCATCATACCGCATGGCCGCCCACGGGCGGCTTTTTTCATGCCGAAAAACGCCAAACAGGCCAAATCTCACGCCCGTAGGACACTGCCGCGCGACAGGGCCGCACGGCCCGAAACGCACATCTAAGGGGCTCGGCCGCACGGCTGGCCCGACGGGCCGCACGGTCCGGGAAAGGACGCGACATGGCAGCAGAGACCAACACGGAGCCCACGGGCGGTACGGAGCCGACCGGGGGCGAGGAGCCCGACTACAAGGCGCTCTACGAGGCCGAGAAGGCGCACTCCCGCAAGTGGGAGAAGCAGGCCAAGGCCAACAAGAGCGCGGCAAGCGCACTCGACGAGGCCAACCAGGCGAAGAAGACCGCCGACGAGAAGGTCGCGGAGCTCGAGAAGCGACTCGACGCCAAGGAGAAGGCCGAGGCGCGAGCCAAGACCGCCGCCAAGGTCGCGCAGGAGAAGGGAGTCCCCGCCGAGCTCATCGTCGGCGAGGACGAGGAGAGCATGGCCGCATGGTGCGACAAGATGCTCGCCGCATTCAAGACAAAGCCCGCGCCGCGAGTGGAGAAGCCCGGCAGCTTCGACAAGGGCGGCAAGGGCGGGGACGAGGCGCTGCGAGACTTCGCCAAGCGCCTCCTGAAGTAAGCCAAACCCGAAGAAAGGCACAGAAATGGCTGCAAACGACACCCAGAAAATCAAGCTGCCGTCCAGCGTGGTCTCCACCATCATCGGCAAGGTGAAGGACACCTCCACCATCGCCACGCTGAGCCCCAGCACGCCGCAGAAGTTCGCCGACACGACCTATCTCGTGTTCAACCCGACCGCAGAGGCCGAGGTCGTCGCCGAGGGCGGCAAGAAGTCCGGCTCCGAGATCTCCACCGACCCCGTGGTCGCAAAGCGCGCCAAGATCGTCACGACCACGCGCGTCTCCGACGAGCTGAAGTGGGCCGACGAGGACAACCAGCTGGAGATCATCTCCAACATCATCGCCGACCAGACCGCCGCCGCGGGCCGCGCGCTCGACTACATCGTCTACCACGCCATCAACCCCAAGACCGGCCTCGGCCTCACGGGCTACACCGCCCTGACCGCTGACAAGGACGTCCACAGCGTCGCCAAGACCGACTCCCCGGTCGACGACATTGACTCCCTCTCCGACGCCCTGCTCGACTACGGCATCAACGGCATCGCCATGAGCCGCCAGTTCGCCTCCGAGCTGCGTAAGCTGCGCGTGCCCGCCACCGGGCAGCGCCTGTACCCCGAGGTGCCGCTGTCCCTCAACGTGGGCAACCTCGACGGCATCCCCGCCTCCGTGTCCGGCACCGTGAACGGCCGTCTCGCCAAGACCCCGACCAAGGTCTCCGCGATCATGGGCGACTTCTCCGCCATCAAGTGGGGCATGGTCCGCGACATCACCGCCGAGGTCATCGAGTACGGCGACCCCGACAACACCGGTCAGGACCTGAAGGGCTACAACCAGATCGCCTACCGCACCGAGGCCGTCCTCGCATACGCGGTACTCGACCCGAAGGCCTTCGCCGTCCTCAAGAGCGCCTAGGGGGTACCGAGATGGCTCATCTAGTCCAGAAGCTCATCGTGGAGGACGCTGGCAAGGCGTCCAGCATCCTCCCGCAGCACGTTGCGCTCGTCTCGCCCGACGGCAAGCCGCTCGTGCTGCCCAAGAAGGTCGCCAACCCCGGCGCCAGCCCGACCGTCGCGAAGGTCGTTCAGGCCCTCGTCGACGCCGGGATCATGGAGGCCGAGTAGCCATGGCCGCGCTCGCCAGCGTGGACGACTACAAGGCCCGCTACGGCGAGCCCGCGGACGAGGCCCGCACCTGGGTGCTGCTGCAGGACGCATCGGACCTGATGCTCGCGGCATTCGAGGACCGAATCGGCGAGTACACCGAGGGGGCGTGCCCGGCGTTCGACCGCGCCGCGCCCGCCGTGTGCTGCCTGCTCGTCAACCGCGTGCTCTCCGCCCCCGCCGCCATGGCGGGGGCCACCCAGTACAGCCAGGGGGCGGGCGGATACACGGCATCGGTGACCTACGGCTCGGCGCTCGGCGAGATGTACCTCGGGAAGAGCGACCTCAGGCGTCTCGGCCTCACCGGTCAGGCGCTCGGGGCGCTCACGCCTCTGGAGAGGGGAGGGGTGGCCGAATGACGTGCCTCATCTCCGGCGAGACCGTGACCGTGCGCAGTGCGGCCCAGTCGTTCGACGAGCTGGGAGAGCCGACCGGCGAGACGGTGACCGAGACGGCGGTCGAAAACGTCGTGGTCTGCCCCGGCGCGACCGCCGACCTCGACTCGACGCGCCCCAATGGCGTGACGGTCGCCTACACGCTCTGCTTCCCGAAGGGCGCGGACGTTGACCTCAAGGACGCGACGGTCACGGTGCGCGGCACCGACTACAAGGTGGTCGGCGACCCCAAGCGATACACCGCGGCCAACACGCCCGGCCCCTGGGACCTCACCTGCGAGGTGACCCGAACCGATGGCTAAGGCGAAGTGCGAGGTCAAGATCAAGTGGAAGGGCTGGAACCGCGGCGGATACGCCGAGGTCATGAACGGCGGGGGCGTGCAGACCATGCTCACCGAGAAGGCCAACGCCGCCGCGGCCGCATGCAACTCCACGTTCACGCCGAAGTACGGCGAGAACGGCTACAGCACCGCGGTCGCAGGCGGTTCGCTTGCGAGGGGCCGCGTCGTCTACACGGATAGCAAGCACGCCAACGTGAGCGAGCGCAAGCACAACCGCCTGCAATCCGTCTTCGGGGGTGATTGATGGACATCGAGAGGGTAGTGGCCCAGCGCCTTATGCACGCGACCGGCATCAAGTGCGTGCCGGACGTTCCGCGCGAGAGACCCGATGAGTTCGTCCAGGTCACCCTCGCAGCCACGAGCGCGACGCGGTTCATCCAGTCGCCGCGCGTGCTCGCCACGTCGTGGGCGAAGACCCGCAGGCGCGCACGCGAGATCGCCGAGGCCGTCGAGCGGGCGTGCTCCGCCATCGAGGACGAGCCGAACGTGTTCTCCGCCGTGCCCGACGGCACCTACCGATGGGACGACCCCGACACGGGGACTCCCAGATACCAGACGAACATCAACCTGACCATCTGCGAATAAGGAGCAATCATGGCAGAAAGCAACAAAAACAACGTCGCCAACGTCTCCAGCGCCAAGGGAGTCAAGGGCGGCTACATCTTCACCGCTCCCGTCGGAACGACGCTGCCGACCGACTACACGACCGCGCTGCCCGAGGCGTGGAAGTGCCTCGGCTACATCAGCGAGGACGGCTACGTCGAGACGCTCGACACCGACTCCGAGGACATCAAGGACATGAACGGCGACCTCATGGCGTCGCCGCAGACCTCTCGCGTCGAGAGCGCGCAGCTCACGCTCGCCGAGATCAAGGCCGCGACCCTCAAGGTCATGTACGGCTCCGGCAACGTCAAGGACGAGGCCGGCATGATCACCGTCAAGCACAACGGCGACTCCACCGAGACGTGGCCCGCCGTGCTAGAGCTCGTGCTCAAGGACGGCCGCCGCTGGCGCAAGGTCGTGCCGCTCGCCCAGTCCTCCGAGCTGGACGACCTCACCCTCGCCGTGGGCGAGCTCGCCGCGCGCGCCCTCACGGTCAAGTACCTCACCGACGATGCCGGCAACACCTGCTACGACTACATCCAGTCCACCGAGACCGCGACCGCCAAGGCCGCTGAGACCGCGGAGGGCAAGTAATGACCGAGCTCACATTCACCATCCCCGGCATCGACGGCGAGTTCACCGCCGACCTCGACGAGCTGCTCAGCTACAAGACGAACAAGCAGTTCGCCAAGAGCGAGACCGAGCCCGCCGGGATGTTCGAGGCCTTCGAGCGCGTCTTCGCGGGCCGCGACGAGGAGTACATGGAGCGCCTCGGCGGCTCCGTCGAGTCCACGGGCGTGCTCATGCAGGCCGCATTCGAGGCGGCGAAGGCAAAAAACTCCCAGGATTCGTCCTCGAGCTCGAAGGGCACCGCTCAGAAGTCGTAGCGGACTTCCGCCAGTACTACGGCATCGACCTCCCGCTCGAGGGCGGACCGAACGACCTCCGGCGCGCCGCCCTCCTGTGGGAGCAGTTGCCGAAGGAGTCGAGGTGCGCGCGCCGCATGTACCCGGAGCTCAAGTGGAGCGAGGAGACGTACATGCTCTGGCGCATCGAGCACCAGCTCAGGAGCCTCGCGTGGGGGCTGAGCGACAAGAAGCACCGGCCGCCGCAGGAGCCGCAGCCGCTCAAGACGCCCGGGCAGCTCGCAGAGCTCAAGAGGCACCAGCGCAACGCCCTCGCGAACAGGGCGGAAATCGACGAGATTCTAGGATTAGGAGGACGGGATGGCGACTAGCGTAGGCTCGGCATGCATCACGCTCATGCCGTCCATGAAGGGCTTCGCCGGCAGCATCTGCTCGGAGTTCGGCGACACGGGCTCCAAGGCCGGAAAGTCATTCGGCGACTCGATGACCTCCGGCGTGGACGGCGGGGTCAAGCGCTCCAGCGGGCTGCTGAGCGGGCTCGGCACCGTCGCCAGGGGCGTGGGCACCGTCGCCGCGGCTGGCATGGGCGCGCTCACCACGGCGGTGACCGCAATCGGCGGCGCTGCGGTATCCGCATACGCCGACTACGAGCAGCTGGTCGGCGGCGTCGACACGCTCTTCGGCTCCGCGTCCGGCAAACTGCAGGGATACGCCGCGGAAGCGTACAAGACGTGCGGCATGAGCGCCAACCAATACATGACCCAGGCGACCAGCTTCGCCGCATCGCTCGTGAGCTCGTGCGGCGGCGACGTGGCGAAGGCCGCCGAGTCCGCCAACACGGCGATGGGCGACATGGCGGACAACGTCAACAAGATGGGCTCGGACATGGCCGACGTCCAGAACGCCTACCAAGGCTTTGCCAAGCAAAACTATACGATGCTGGACAACCTGAAGCTGGGCTACGGCGGCACGAAGTCCGAGATGGAGCGACTTATCGCGGACGCCAACAAGCTGCGCGCGGCGCAGGGCAAGACCGCCGACCTCACCATCGACAGCTACGCCGACGTGGTCGAGGCGATCCACACCGTGCAGTCCGAGATGGGCATCACCGGCACGACCTCCAAGGAGGCCGCGACGACCATCTCCGGCTCCATCGGCATGGCCAAGGCATCGTGGGAGAACTTCCTCACCGGCCTTGGCCGAGACGACGTGGACTTCTCGCAGCTCACCGAGCAGCTGCTCACGTCCGTCGGCGCGGTCGCCAAGAACATCGCGCCGCGCGTCGCGCAGATCGGGCAGGGCATCATCAAGGCGCTCCCCGCGGCGCTCTCCGGCATCGCGTCGGTGCTCACGCCCATCGTGTCCGAGGCGCTCGCCACGGCGTGGAACATCGCCGTCGGGGCGCTCGCCGGCATCGGTATCAAGCTGCCGAAGCTGGACTCCTCGCAGATCTGCTCGGCGCTTCAGGCCATTCTTGGCGTGGCCACGTCCGTCGGTAACGGCATCAAGGCGGCAATCGGGTTCATCGCGCCGCTCATCGCGCCAATCGGCACGGCGCTGCTCAACATCGCGCAGGCCGTGCTGCCGGTGCTCTCCACCGGCATACAGGTGGTGCTCGGCATCGTGCAGGCGCTGTCGCCGGTCATCGGCTTCCTGGTCACCGTCATCGCTGACGTGATGACGACCGTCTCGCAGCTCGTCGCCATCGCCATGCCCGCCGTGCAGTCCGTGCTGTCGGCGGTGCTGGCTGCGATGCCGCTCATCCAGAGCGCGATTCAGGTGGCGATGGGCATCATCTCCGCCGTCTGGAACGCAGTCTGGCCGGTGATCTCCGCTGTCCTGACCGGCGTGATGGATGCAATCTCCACTGCCGTCCAGGTCGCGATGGCCGTGGTGCAGACAGTCATCTCCACGGTCACCGCCGCGATAAGCGGAGACTGGGATACGGTCTGGAACACCATCAAGTCGGTAGCCGAGCTCGTCTGGTCTCAGATAGAGTTCGCCGTGCGAGCGGCCATCGGGGTCGTCGAGTCCGTGATAACGTCCACGCTCGATGGAATCAGCTCGATTTGGTCAAGCGTGTGGGACACCGTCCGCGACTTCGCCGAGGTGGTCTGGGGACGCATCAAGTTTGCCGTCAACTCGGCGATAAATCAGGTCAGCGGCGTGATCAGCTCCGTGCTCAACAGCATCAGCTCCACGTGGTCGAGCATGTGGGGGAGCATCAAGAGCGCCTGCTCGTCCATCTGGGAGGGCATCAAGAGCGCGGCGTCCAACGGAATCAACTCCGTCTACAGGACCGTCACGAGCATCAAGGGCAAGATCACCGGGTTCTTCTCGGGTGCGCGCAACTGGCTCTTCAACTCCGGCAAGTCGATACTCAACGGCCTGAAGGACGGCATCATGTCCGCTATCGGCTCGGTGACCTCGGCGGTCTCCGGCGCAGTATCCAGAATCCGCTCCTTCTTCCCGTTCTCGCCGGCAAAGGTCGGCCCCTTCTCCGGGCACGGCTACACGACCTTCTCGGGCAAGGCCCTCATGCAGGGCTGGGCGCAGGGCATCGGCTCCGGCACCGGCACCGTGGTCTCCGCCATCAGCGGCGCCATGGACACCGCGCAGGGGATGCTCTCGACGGGCCTGACCGTCGCTCCGTCCGCGGTCTACACTCCGGCGCGTCCCGAGGAGGATTCCGACGACGCCCTCGCCGGCATCCTGTCCGTCCTCGAGCAGATCCGGGACAAGGACGGAAACCTGTACATCGACTCGGAGCGCGTCTCCTCCGCCATCGCGATGCGCGGCAGGCACACGCTCGCCGCAAGGGGGTTCGCATGATATTCGGCGGAATCGACCTCACGCCGTACCTGCTGGTGACCAAGGTCACGAGACCGATTGTCCCCAAGGTGCGGCTCGATGAGACCGAGGTCCCGGGCATGGACGGCTCGCATATCCGCGCCACGGGCCTCGAGCCCGTCGAGATAGCGGTCGACTGCAACATCGTCGGCGGCTCCCTCGACGAGGTCGCCGAGGCAAGGGCCGTGCTCGCCTCGGCGCTGTCCGGCGGCGAGAAGGCCCTCGTGCTCGACGACGCTCCCGAGCGCTACATGCTTGCGCGCTACAGGGGAGGGGCGGAACAGGGGCGCAACGCACACATGCCGAATCTCACGCTCGCGTTCTACTGTGCAGACCCCGCCGCCTACGGGCAGCGGCGCTCCGAGCAGGTGACGGCATCCCAGCGCGCCGTCGCCGCCGGGGGCAACTACAGGGCCTACCCTACGGTCACGTGCAAGCCCCCGGCAGGCTCGAGCTGGACAATCACCAACGTCTCGACCGGGCGGTTCGTCCGCGTCGAGGCGTCGTTCACGGGCGCACAGACCGTCGTGCTGGACATGCGTGCGGAGCGCTGCACGGTCAACGGCGCGGACTGGCCCGTGACCGTCGCGAGTGACTTCTTCTCGCTCGACGGCGTGCAGCAGATCAAGACGAGCGGCGGCACCGCGACGCTCGAATGGGAGGAGAGGTGGCTCTAGGTGCGAATTGACGTATACACGTGGCAGGACGTCTACGTATCGACAATCGGCCCCGAGGAGCTGCTCTCCCTCACCCATACCGACGAGCTCAACGGCGAGGACAGCGTGGATATCGTCACGACCTTCGCGCTCAAGCAGGGCTACCGCCTCGTGTGGGTCGACCGCCTCGGCAAGGTCCACGAGCACGTCTGCCAAGACCCCAAGGGCCTCCACGCCGGAGGCGATACGGTCTACACGGACACGGCGATCAACTCAATCTGCGAGACGTACGGCGACTATATCGAGGACAAGCGCCCCTACGGCTACGGCTTCTTGCAGGCGCTGAATGTCTGCCTTGGGCCGACCCGCTGGACCGCCGGAACGGTCGACCAGACCGGCACCGTCGACAAGGGCCTGACCTTCTACCACACCTCGGCGCGCGAGGCGCTCCAGTCAATCTTGAAATGCGGCGGTGAGCTTGAGACTGAAATCACCGTATCCGGCGGCAGGGTGACATCTCGCAGGGTGGGCATCCGCTCGCACCGAGGCGCGAAGGGCGGCCACCGCCGGTTCACCTACACCAAGGACCTGACATCGGTATCACGCACCGAGCACTACGGGGCGATCACTGCCTGCTACGGCTACGGCAAGGGTATCGAGACCGACACGGGCGGCTACGGCCGCAAGCTGACCTTCGGTGACATCAACAACGGCAGGAACTACGTGGAGGACGCGACCGCGCTCAGGCTGTACGGGCGACCCGACGGCAGGGGCGGGCGCGCGCACGTGTTCGGACAATATGAAAATTCAAATTGCGAGGACGCGGCAACCCTGCTCGCCGAGACCAGCGCGTACCTCGACTCCCGCAAGGAGCCGGGAATGACCTACGAGGCCGACGTCGTCGACCTCGTGCAGTTCGGGCGCGAGTGGGAGGGCGTCGCCGTGGGCGACGACGTCCAGATCGTCGACACGTGCTTCTCCCCGGCGCTGCGCTGCGAGGGCCGCGTGACCAAGCTCGTGACCGACGAGCTTGGCGGCTCCATGCGCGTGACGCTCGGGAACGTGACCGAGACAATCACGGACATGTTGCTGGCTCAGCAACAGAAAGTGTCCAGCCTGTCGAAGCGCTCGTCCAACTGGGACGTGGCGGCATCCACGCCGCCCGCATACCTCCAGCAGGTCATGGACAGCATGAATACGCAGTTCAACCTCGCGGGCAACAGCTACGTCCATACGAGCTTCGAGCGCGGTCTGATCTTCGGCTCCGTGCCCCTCGACGCGGACGGCCGCTCGACGACCGGCGACGGCATGGCCATGCAGCTGTGCTCCCAGGGATTCCGCATCGCCTCCGGCTGCAAAGCCGACGGCTCGTGGGACTGGCGCACCTTCGGCACCGGCGCGGGCTTCACGGCCGACCTCATCACGGTCGGCACGCTCATGGGCGACCTGATCAAGGCCGGAACCATCCAAGACAGGAGCGGCAAGAACTACTGGAACCTCGACGAGAGCGAGGTCAATCTAGGCCCCGGCGCCAAGCTCGACGGCAAGGACATCGCCGTCGCCGATGCCGTGATAGCGTCGGTGGACGTCGAGTACGCCCAGGGAACGTCGCGCGTCACCGAGCCGCAGGGCGGATGGCAGACCACGGCGCCGCAATGGGTGTCGGGCAAGTACATCTGGACGCGCACCAAGACCACCATGCAGTCCGGCGACATCGAGTACAGCGAGCCCGTGTGCATCAGCGGCATCGATGGCGCCAAGGGCGACAAGGGCTCGACCGGTACCGGCGTGCGCGGCATCGTCGAGCAGTACTACCTCTCCACGAGCTCCACGGCGCAGTCCGGCGGCAGCTGGTCGGAGGCCCAGCCCGCGTGGGCGAAGGGCAAGTACATCTGGACGCGCAGCAAGATCGCGTGGACGGACGGCTCGGTCACCTACACCGCGCCGTGCCTCGCCAAGGCCATCAACGGCTCCAACCAGATGGCCGGCAGCGCCATCGCGGCGCGCGTAAAGCTCTACGCGAGGAACCAGTCGGACAGCGTGCCGCCGATTAATGCGCAGAACCCAGAGCTGGGATGGTCCGAGGACCTCCCGCAATGGTCGAACGGATATTTCGTCTGGTCGATGGAACGCGTCACATACGGCGACGGCAGCGTCACCCACACGGCGCCGGTGCTGGAGGCCGCGTACAACAAGGCCTACCAGAGCGCGCACGACCTCACGGGTTCGCTCAATGGCCTCGACACGACGGTGCAGGACCTCGCCAAAGACGGTGTGGTGACCGAAGCGGAGAAGGCGGCGGTCAAGAAGGCCAAGCAGGACGTCGAAAAGGAGCGCGAGGAGCTCACGAGCCAGTACAACGCGCTGAAGTCGAACAAGGACCTCAGTGCCAAGTTCCTCTCGACCGTCCTCGGCCCCCGCTACACCAAGGCCTTCGGCACGACCGACGAGGGCGGCACGTACGGCGCCTACGCCGACAAGGTCGACAAGGTGATCAAGTGCAAGACCGCCGAGGAGCTCAAGGTTGCAATGGACGAGTACGACGCGGCCTACGGCGCATACTCGACCGCCGTGAGGGACTATGCCGAGGCCGCGACCGGGGCGCGACATGCCATCGAGCAGAAGAACGCATCGGACTACGCCGACGGCATCCTGAGCGCCTACGACGAGCAGATGGACCAGAAGACCATCTTCGACCGCCTGACGAACGGCGGCGCAGACCAGGGGCTCTACATGAGCAACAACAGGGTCTACGTCAACGCGACATACATCGCAACCGGGACTCTCGCGGACGCAAAGGGGCGCAACTCGTGGAACCTCAAGGAAGGCGTGCTGACGACCAACTACATGACGGCGAAGAACATCACGGCGACCGGAAGCTTCACCGGTGGAAACCGCAGCAGCGGGTACGCCATGGAGCTCGACTCGAGCGGGAAGTTGGCGGGATTCAAGGACGGCACGCAGTACGGATACATCGAATGCTCCTCAACGTCACATGACATCGACAATCCGTCGATTATCTACCACGGACTGCAGCTGCAGGGACAGGGCGTCGTGCGAGTCTCGACCCCGAGGCTCAGCGTGAGCGGCAGTGCCGACACGAGCGTCACGACGTGGTCAGGCCTGTCAACCAAGGTCGGAGTGGCATACCACCCGCTTTACACGGAGAACGGCAAGAAATATTTCAACGACCAGTCCCAGACATCGTCGGTGCTCGAGTTCAAGAACGGCCTGCTGATCGGTGTGTCGACAATGCCGTCCGGGTGGAGCGGATAAGAGATGAAAGGACAAGAAGGAATGGAAGCAAGCAAGAAAATCGTCGTGGGCTACGCCGTCCACGACATCATTGGAAACAACGAACAGTGCTTGACGGAGTACGATCCGGAGGCGCTCCGGCGCGCCGAGGACGCCGGACTCATATTTGTCGCCCAGTACGACGACGGCACGCGCGAGGTCGTCAAGGCCGCGGACGTCCGCAAGCCTGACCCCACGGTCAACGGCATCCCGCTGGCGACCGCCGGGTACGTCGATGAGCGCACCGCCGCCACGGTCGCCGTGTTCGACGCGCTCTCGGCCATCGTCGACCCTCAGCCGGCCACGGCGGACGAGACGGGGGAGGGAACCGAGGCCGTCGACCCGGTCGAGGCATTCAGGGCCGCGCTCGCCGCCCTGAAGGCGCTGGAGGCCAAATGATCAACCACGCTATAGCGCTCGACATGCGCAAGCGCCCGGGCACAGTCCCGCAGCGCGTCACCGTGCGCAGGGGCGAGACGCAGACCCAGAAGATAACGGCGTCGCTCACCGTGGACGGCGCGACGTACACCCCGACGTGCCAGCTCGCGCGCCTGTGCGTGCTCCACGCCGACGGCACGTGGGCGCGCTGCTCGGCGACCGTGGGCACGGCCTCGGTGAGCGCCACGCTGGCGCCGGAGGCCGTCAACGGCACCGGCAAATGCCGCCTGGCCTACTTCGAGTTCTACGCCAACGGGGCCTCCGAGACTACCGAGGACTTCGCGCTCGTCATCCTGGGAAATGTGGACGGGACAACAGGGCCTGCCGTCAGCTACGACCAGGAGCTCGACGAGCTCTACAGGAAGTGGAGCACTGAGCTATCTCGGCTCGGTCAATCCGCGTTCGATGCGGCATCCGCCGCTAGCGGTGCGGCGTCGAGGGCCGATGCGGCGGCAAGCGCGGCATTGCAGATCGCGAACGCGGCGGCGCAGGGCGCCGCCGGCGAGTCCGACATCGCCGAGCTGCGCCGCCAGAACGGCCAGCTCGCGACGATGCTCGCCGACGCGACAGACAAGTTCATCTACATGGACGGCACGGTCTACTGCCCTGCCGGCAAGGCGTCGGTATCCGGGGACACGGTGACGTTCGGCAGCACGTGCTCGGTATCGGGCAGCACGGTAACCCTTTCCTAAGGAGGATAAATGGCAAATGCAAAGACGCTGGTCGTAGGCGGCCAGCCGCTCAACGTCATCGACGATACCGCGCGCAGCAACGCGCAGACGGCGCTCAACAACGCCGAGTACAACCGCCAGGGCCAAATCGGCAAGTACGGCGGGCAGAACATCGCCACCATCCTGGCGGGAGAGATCGGCAGCGGCAGCGTGTACGACGCGCTGCACAAGCGAGTCGCCAACGGCAACTTCGCGGGCCTGCGCGTGGGAGACTACATCGACGTGCCGCTGGTAAGCGCGTCGGGCGTGGCGGCCCGGCAGTCCGTGCGCTCCCTCCTGGCGCACTTCGACCCGTACTACTGCTGCGGCGACAGCTCCAAAGGCCACCACATCGCCTTCGTGGCCTCCGCGCCCATCGCCGTGGCCAAGACCGTGACCGGCGTTGCCAACGACAGCTTCCTGATGTGGAACACGACCAACACGAACCAGGGCACCGCCGACCAGAAATGCCCCTACCCCAACAGCAACCTCAAGGCGTGGGAGACGGCCTTCGAGGCGTGCCTGCCCGAGAGCCTGACCAAGTACCTGCTGACCCAGCGCGTCCTGCTTGAGGAGCGGTACAGCGCCAGCGGCGCGCTCAACGACTCCAACTCGTGGAGCTGGCAGGATATCGGCAAGGTGTTCTCGCTGTCGGAGATGGAGGTGTACGGCTGCCCCGTGTGGGGGACGAAGGGCTACAGCGTGGGCTTCGACTGCCAGTGGGACCTGTTCAGGGACACGGCGCACCGAGTCAACGGAAATCGGTACGGTTGGTGGCTGCGTTCCGTCATGGGTGGCTCCTCGTCCTACGTGTGCTGCGTCACCGCCAACGGCTCTGCCACCTACTCCTCGGCGGCGAACGTCTGGGTTCGCCCCCGCCCCGGCTTCCTCGTCGGCTAGCCAGCCGAGTGCTCTATACTCTGCTTTTAGGCGACCGCCTTGCGCGGTCGCCTCTCGCCCGCGAAGCGGGCCGTTTTTTTCGCCAGTTTCCCCAGGAGGTGCACGTGAGCGGCGTCTACCAGCGCAACCGCGAGGTGTCCGAGTACAAGTTCTTCACGCAGGCCATCGCCATCCGCGTGGAGGTCAACAAGCTGATGGCGTCGTCCTCCGTGGTTCCGAAGGCCTACCGTCTGCTGAACGCGGTGCCGACCGTGGAGACGGCGCGCAGCATCGTGTACAACGTCAACCGCGCCGACTGCTTCTATCCAAACAGCTCGTTCAACGCGCTGGAGAGGAAACGCTACCTGACGCTGGCCATAGCGGACTGCGAGCAGCTGATGCTGGACATGCAGTGCCTCATGGATATCGGCCTGCCCGTGAACGCCAACCGCTTCGAGGCGCTGGCGGGAATGGTCGAGGAGGAGATCAGGCTGCTGAAGGGGGCGCGCAAGAACGTGCGGGTGACCGGCAAGAAATCCGCCGAGGAGCGCATAGCCGAGGCCGAGGCCGAGCTAGAGCGCCTGCGTTCGCTATAATGGGCGGCGGTCGCGCCTTGTATATCGGTACAATTGGTGGCTGCGTTCCGTCATGGGTGGCTCCTCGTCCAACGTGTGCTACGTCAACAACAACGGCAATGCCAACTACAACTCGGCGACGAACGTCTGGGTTCGCCCCCGCCCCGGATTCCCTTATTGCCAGACCGAGTAGGCCCCAGGGCCGAAAGCAGAGCGCAGAGAGGAAGGAAGGCGCGACCGTCGGGCTCACGCCCGTAAATACGCACCCCGCGAGGGTGGCCGGACGCTGCTTGCATGGCGCGGCGCTCCGTGGCTTCGCCGCGTTTCATGGCCATACCTCAAGCGGCTGTCAGAGCCACATTGCAAGCCGTGCGGGGTGCCTTCTGTGAACTCCGAGCAAAGGCGGGCGGCGCGCCGGAAGCGCCGCGAGGAGAAGCGGGCCAAGGCCAAGGCCGAGCGCGTCAAGGCGTGCACGCTTGAGACCGTGGCCGACCTCAACAGCCTGTGCAAGGCTTCCAAGCAGGCCGCGCGCGGCGTGATGTGGAAGGCGTCCACGCAGCGGTACATGAAGGACTACCTGCGCAACGCCGTCCTGTCCCGCCGCGACCTTTTGGAGGGCCGCGACATATGCCGGGGCTTCATCCGCTTCGACCTATGGGAGCGCGGCAAGCTGCGCCACATCAGCGCCGTGCACTTCCCCGAGCGCGTGGTGCAGAAGTCGCTGTCGCAGAACGCGCTCGTGCCCGCGATCGTGCCCACCCTCATAGCCGCGAACTCAGCGAACATAAAGGGGCGCGGCACCGACTACGCCCTGAAGCTGCTCAAGCGCCACCTGGCCGACCACTGGAGGCGGCACGGCCGCGAGGGCTACATACTGCTCGGCGACTTCTCCGACTACTTCGCGCGCATAGCGCACCAACCCGTCAAAGACCAGGTGGCCTCCGCGCTGCTAGATCCGCGCGTGGTCGCCTTGGAGCACCGCCTGATAGACGCGCAGGGCGATGTGGGCCTGGGGCTGGGCAGCGAGCCGAACCAGATATGCGCCGTCGCGCACCCCAACCGCATCGACCACTACGTAATCGAGATGCTGCGCCCCGAGGCCTACGGTCGATATATGGACGACTTCTACCTGATACACGAGTCCAAGGACTACCTGCAGGTGTGCCTGCTGCTCATAGAGCGCAAATGCGCCGAGCTGGGCATCGAGCTGAACCCGCGCAAGACCCGCGTGGTGAAGCTCACGCGCGGGTTCACGTGGCTGAAGAAGCGCATCTTCTACACGGACACGGGCCGCATAGTCGTGAAGCCGTGCCGAGACTCCATAACGCGGGAGCGCCGCAAGCTCAAGAAGATGGCCCGCATGGTCGCCGATGGCATCATGACCCCCGAGCAGGTGGAGCAGAGCTACCAGAGCTGGCGCGGAGGCATGAAGCGGCTGGACGCGCACCGCAGCGTGCGGGCCATGGACGCGCTGCACCGAAGCCTGTTCGGAAATCTCGCGCAGGGGTGTGCTCAATGCAGGCCAACCAGAGGGACGATTCAAGCGGAAGCAAGCCCTCGCAATAGCGGAGAACCGGCAACTCAAAGCAGCGGCCTAAGCGAAGCGGCTGCGAAATAACAGAAACATCGAAGGCGTGCTGCGGCGCGCCTTCTTCCTTTGCGCCCATCAAAGCGGCTCGGCAATCTCACGGCGCTAATACGATGGCGGCACATTCCCCGACAAGAGAGGAGTCCGCATGGACACTGAGGAAGACACGCCGCGCCCCAACGATCTTCAAGATGGCACCATGGCCGAGGTCAACGCCCTGCGCGATCTGCTGTCGCAGATCGGCGACCCCGACGCGGCGCACGACGCGGGCGTTATCGACGATGACGAGTACGCTGAGCGGAAGGCGCGAAAGCTCGCCTACACCGCGGCGCTCGCCGCCTACGACAGTGGCGAGACGCTCGACGTGTCGGCGCTGATCGACCAGATGCGCGAGCGGGCGTCGCAGCCGACGCAGACCGAACAGAACACGGCGAACATCGACTACCTGCTCATGACGGTCGGAGGTGACCAGTAATGCCAACGAAGAAAACCGACGAGCATTCCAAGCACTTCGCGCTCGTCAAGAAGTACTACGACCGACCTCTTTGGAGTAAGGTGCGAGTACACAAGGCCGTCGAGTGCAAGTGGATCACCGCCGACGAGTACAAGGAGATCACCGGCGAGGAGTACACGGCCGAATAGGCGGAAGGAGGGCGCCCAGGATGGAAGTGCTCAAACTTTTTGCGCCTTACGGACCGGCTTGGCTTGGCGGCGTGCTCCTGACGCTCGTTGCGTTCTACTTCGGGAAACAATTTCTTGAGGAGTACAAACGCCAAAACCAGCGGAAGGGCGAGCTCGACCTCAAGCGCGAGGAGCGCAAGCAGGCCGAAGTCGACGAGCGCGCGCAGCGGGACCGCGAGCGCTCGCAGATGGAGGGCCGCATCGCCGCGCAGATGGAGCGCAGCAACAGCCTCATGGAGGCGATGAAGACGCTCATGGAGTCCGTCGTGGCGTCCAACGAGGTCTTGCACGCGGACTTGGCGCACAGCCAGGCGAGGAGCCAGGGGATGGCCGAGAAGGTCGACCACATCTGCGACCGCGTCGACCTTATCTACAGCAAGGAATCCGACAGATAGGAGCAATCGAATGAATGAGATCCAGGCGGGCCTCACGGTGTGCACGGTCCTGGTCGTGCCGTACATCGTGCAGGCCATCAAGACGAAGGCGATGACGGGCAACGTCGCCCGCTGGACGGCCATCGCCGTCTCGGCGGGATGCGGCGCCCTCACGGCCATGTCGGGCGGCGTCCCGACCGAACCCTCGGCG
>JAXJCX010000056.1:0-25185 GCA_036302225.1 Collinsella sp. | reverse complement strand
TCTTGTTGCGGGCGAGTTCCAAATCGATCTGTTGCAGCTTGAGTAGCGTAGCGCCGGCGCTCATAAGTTCTCTCCTTTTGTCACAGTCCACCATTGGCAAGGGTTCAGTATTTTAATCGCATGACGGGGGTCGACCCCGGCATCAACTGCAGAGTTCATCAAGATATCAACGAACGGCTCCTCGGAGCGGTCGTGGCCGAGCAAGATTACCGGTAGCCCGCGCAAGGCCAGGTCCTGCGCCACGTGGTAGCCCGTCTCGCCCGTCACGACAACGTCTGCGCCCGCGGCGATGGCGAGCTCTCCGAAGTCGCCTAGGGAGCCGCCCAAAATGGCGACGGTCCTGCACGGGCGATTGGCCTCGCCCCACACGCGGGGGTCACTGCCAAACGCCGTAGCGGCGCGCGCGGCAAGGTCGCGCAGGCTGCAGGGGTCGTTGAACGCCGCAAGGGCGCCCAGGCCGCAAGCCTCGGGGTCGTCCACATGCTCCAGCGAGCTCATGGGCTCAGCGCCCAGCAACTTACTTAGGCGAACACGCGCTTCGTGCGAGCGGTCCAGGTTGGTGTGAAGCGAGATGATGCTCACGCCGCAACGAGCTGCCTCGTACAGCGCAGCGCTGCACTGGGGTCGCGCGGAATCGGCCGGACAAAAGGCCTCGGGCGCCTTGATATAGATGGGATGATGCGTCAGCAGCACGTTAGCGCCGGCCTCGAGAGCGCGATGCACGTTGGCCTCGGTCGCGTCGAGTGCGCAGGCAACACCGGTGATCTTGGCAGCAGGGTCTCCCACAGATAGCCCAACATGATCCCAGCCCTCGGCGTACGCCTTGGGGTAGCGCGCCAGCAGGGCACGTTCAAGCTCGGAGACGATCATGCGGCACCTACGATCGAGAGCAGCGTCTGGGCAAATTCGTCCAGATCGGCCGGATTCACGCGGTCATCGAAGGAGATACGCAGTGCGCCCAGAGCCTGCTCGCGACCGATGCCCATCGCGCTCAAAACGTGGCTGGGGTCCATGCTGCCACTCGAGCATGCCGAGCCTGCCGATACCTCAAAGCCGGCGGCGTCAAGCTTGATGATGAGCTCCTCGGAGTCCATGCCGTCAATGTAGATCGATACCATGCCGGGCAGACGGTCGGCCTGTGCGTAGTCGCCCATGGTGGCGTGAATGCGCGGATGGGCCGTAAGCATGGTGTAGAGCTTGTCGGAAAGGGCTTGCAGCTTCTCGCGCTCCTGGGCCACATGGGGCGCGAGCGTGCGAGCGGAAGCGGCAAAGGCCAGCTGTGTGCGCAGGTCCTGCGTGCCGGCGCGACGTCCGGCTTCCTGTCCGCCGCCAAAGATGCGGGGGCGCAGCGGCGTGCGGGTCTTAACGTAGAGCGCGCCGGAGGCAACGGGACCGCCAATTTTGTGGGCTGCGACGGACATGGCGTCGACGCCCAGCTGGGTGACATCGAGCGGAATATGCAGATAGCCCTGGATGGCATCGGTATGGAACAGTGCGCCCACGGTATGCGCGGCGGCGGCAAGCTCGCGGATGGGCTGCACCACGCCGGTCTCGTTGTTGGCGACCATGATGCTCACGAGCGCCACGTCGTCGCCGAGCAAGTCACTCAGCGCGTCAGGCTCGATGTAGCCCGCGCGGCAGGGCTGCACCAGGTCGACGGTAAAGCCGGCGGCACGCAGCAGCGGCAGGTTGTCCAGGATCGAATCGTGCTCGATGGCAGATACGATAACGCGGTTACGCTTGCGGTCGCGCTGACGAGCGCCCTCGGCAAGACCGAGGAGCGCCAGCTGGTTGGCCTCGGTGCCGCCGTTGGTCAGGACGATCTCGGACGGGCGAACGCGTGCGCCAAAGCTGCGGGCGATCTCGCGACGTGCGGCCTCCAGGCGCGCGGCGGCCTTGCGACCGAGCGAGTGCAGCGAGTTGGGGTTGACGCCCGCAAACTCACTATCGTCGTATTCGCGCTGCGCAAGGAGCGCCTCGGCGCGCATGGGCGTCGAGGCGGCATAGTCAAGATTCACGGGTATGCGGTTTTGACCTGCGGTCATAAGGATTTATGCCTCCTGTGCAGCCTCATTGCCCAGCTTCTGCAGCAGCGCAACTTCGGCGGCGGGATCTTCGGACTTAAATACAGCGGAGCCGGCCACGAGGACGTTGGCGCCGGCCTTGACGACCTCGGCAATGTTCTTGGAAGAAATGCCGCCGTCGACCTCGATGAGGGGCGAAACGCCGTGACGCTCGCACATGGCCTTGAGCTCGTGCAGTTTGGCGATGGTACCGGGGATAAAGCTCTGGCCGCCAAAGCCGGGGTTCACGCTCATGAGCAGTACCATGTCGACAACGTCGATGATGCTCTCGAGCACGCAGACGGGCGTGGCGGGGTTGAGCACCACACCGGCCTTGACGCCGCGCTGCTGCAGATGGGTGAGCGTGCGGTGCAGGTGCGTGGAGGCCTCGTAGTGAACGGTGATCATATCGGCACCGGCGTCGGCATACCAATCGACGGTCTCGTCGGGGTTCGACACCATGAGGTGCGCGTCGACCGGCACGTCGGTGGAGCGCTTGACGGCCTTGAGGATATCGACGCCAAAGGTGAGGTTGCCGGTAAAGTGACCGTCCATGACATCGAAGTGCACAAAGTCGGCACCGGCGATCTTGTCGAGGTCGCCCTTAAGGTTGGCCATATCGGCCGAAAGGATGGACGGAGCGATTTTAATGGAACCCATGGTAGTAGCCTTTCTGCACTAGTCGGTGAGTCCGTAGAACTCCTGCGATGGGACGCGGTCGGTGAGAATTTCGAGCGCCCTATCCAAAGTAACACCGTTGTAGAGCGTTTGCTCCACGGCAAAGGTGAGCGGAATGTCTACGCCCAGTGAACGGGCGAGCTCGCTGACGCTGCGGGCCGCAACGGCGCCCTCGACCACCATGTGCGTGCGTGCCTGGTACTCGTCGAGCGACACGCCGTTGGCAAACTCGTAGCCAAAGGTGCGGTTGCGCGAATGCTCGGAGGTGCAGGTGGCAATGAGGTCACCCATGCCGGCAAGGCCCATGCAAGTCATGGCCTGCCCGCCGCGGGCATGCACCAGTCGGCTGATCTCGGCCAGGCCGCGCGTCATGATAAGGGCGAGTGTGTTGTCGCCCGCACCGGTACCGGCGGAGATGCCGCACACGATGGCGATGACGTTTTTCATGGCGCCGCATACCTCGACGCCGGTCATGTCCTGCGACAGGTAGATGCGGAAGGCCGTGGATAGAAGCAGGTCCTTAAAGGTCTCCCCTATCTGCGGGTCTTCGCTGGCGATGACGGCGGCAGAAAGTCCGCCGCGGCAGATCTCCTCGGCATGGTTGGGTCCCGAGAGCGCCGCCACGCGCCGCTCGTTGCCGATCTCGCTGGCGATGACCTCGCTCATGAGCAGGCCGGACTCGGGCTCAATGCCCTTGGTGAGGCAGAGCACCGGGGTGTAGGCGGCGATGAAGGGTGCTGCCTGATGGCATACGCTGCGCAGGTGCGTGGAGGGCACGGCAAAGATGACGGCCTCGGCGCCGTCGAGCGCCTGCGTCAGGTCCGTCGTGGCGACGACGTTGCCGGGCAGCTCGTAGTCCACCAGATAACGGGGGTTACGGTGCTCGCCATTGATGCCGGCGGCCGTCTGCTCGCTATGGGCCCACATGATCACGCGCTCGGCTCGTGCGGCAGCAAGGCCGGCGACGGCGGTTCCCCAGGAGCCGGAGCCAATCAGCGCAACATTCATGACTCTCTCCTACTTATCGTCGGGCACGGTCACGCGCTTGGTAAACGAGAGCTTGGACTCCTTGCCCGTCATGAGCTTTTTGATGTTCGCACGATGGGCCCACACCACGGTGATGCCGATCAGCGCCATGCAAAATTTGAGACCCAGGCTGCAGTACGGAAAGACCGCGCAGACGGCGATGGGAAGACCGATGGCCGCGGCAAGCGAGCCCACCGACACAAACTTGGTGATGGCGACGGCCACGATAAACATGCCCAACAGCGAAAGTCCGATGGGCCAGTACCAGGCGAGGATGACGCCCAGGCCCACGGCGATACCCTTGCCGCCATGGAAATTGAGGTAGGGCGAGAAGATGTGGCCCCATACCGCAGCCAGGCAGATGACGCCGAGCATCCAGTCGCCGGGGGCTCCAGGCGCCATGATGCTCACAGGGAAGCCATAGCCCACGCCCGCGATGAGCGGACGGGCGATAAGGACGCAGATAGCGCCCTTAAGGCAGTCGAGCAGCAGCGTGAGCGCGGCCACCTTGGGGCCGGCTACGCGCAGGGCGTTGGTGGTGCCGATGTTGCCGGAGCCCGCCTTGCGAATGTCGGTGTGGTTGAACACGCGGCCCAGGATCAGGCCAAACGGAATCGCTCCGATAAAGAACGAGACCACGGCACAGATGGCGGTCAGCAGAATCGGATTATGCATCCTTTTGCTCCTTCTTCCTAAAGAAGAGTCGAATGGGCGTGCCGGAAAAATCGAAGGTCGAGCGCATACGGTTCTCCACGTAGCGCTGGTAGGTGTCGTTGACCAGGTCGCTGTGGTTGACGAAGAACGTGAACGTCGGCGGGTTGACGCCCGTCTGGGTCACGTAGTGCATGCGCAGGCGGCGCTTGCCGTCCACCACGGTGTGGCCAAACTCGCGCAGGTCGGTGAGGAAGGTGTTGAGGCGCGAGGTGGTGATCTTTTGCGAGCGCGTCTTTTCGGCCGCGTCGACCATCGCCCAGATCTTCTCGACGCTGCGGCCCGTGAGGGCAGAGATGCGCAGGTACTGGGCCCAGGGAGCCATGACGCCCAGACGGCGATCGACGGTCTCCATGCAGGCCTCGCGCTTGCGGTCGTCGTCGAGCAGGTCCCACTTGTTGAGCAGCACCACGATGGCGCAGCCGCGCTCGATGGCCAAGCCCATGACCTTCTGATCCTGCTCGGTGACGCCCACGGAGGCGTCGACGACGAGCAGCGCCACGTCGGCACGGTCGATGGCGCGCAGGCCGCGGACCATGGAGTAGTACTCAATGTTCTCATACACGGTGCTCTTCTTGCGAATGCCCGCGGTATCGACCATGCGGTAGTGCTTGCCGTTGCGCTCGACGACGGTATCGATGGCGTCGCGCGTGGTGCCGGCGATGTTCGACACGATGGAGCGGTCGGCGCCCAGGATGCGGTTGAACAGTGAGGACTTACCGGCGTTGGGGCGGCCGATGATGGCCACATTCAGCGCATCGGGGAACGCGTCGGCGACCTCGTCCTCCTCCTCGGGCAACAGGGCCACGATGTCGTCGAGCAGGTCGCCCGTGCCGTGGCCGTGCAGGGCCGAGAGCGGCGTGGGCTCGCCGATGCCGAGCGAATAGAACTCCCAGATGTTGTCGTTCTCGCGATCGGGGTTGTCGAGCTTGTTCACCAGTAGAAAGACCGGCTTGTCGCAGCGCTTGAGCATGCGGGCGACCGACTCGTCCTCCTCAGTGACGCCGGTGCGGCCGTCGACCACAAACAGGATGACGGCGGCTTCCTCGGCGGCGGCGAGGGCCTGGTCACGGATGGATGTGGCAAAGACGTCATCGCTCTTGAGCGGCTCGATGCCGCCCGTGTCGACGATGGTGAACTCGCGGCCGTTCCAATCGGCCGTGTGATACGAGCGGTCGCGAGTGACGCCGCGGGACTCATGGACGATGGCGTCCGAGGTCTGGGCCAGGCGGTTAACGAGCGTGGACTTGCCCACGTTGGGACGTCCGACGACGGCGACGATAGGTTTCATCTGCTCTCCTTTAATGGGTAGGGTCAGCGGGAATAGTTGAATTGGCGGGCGTTATGCCAAGGATGTGCTCCAGGGTATCGAGCAGCTCATGCGGCATGGTCGATACCACATGAACCTCGGCGCCGCGACAGGTAAGGCTTGCGAGTAATTCGTCACGATGATACTCGTCAAGGGTCATACCGTCGGCGTTGAACATGAGCTTAGGCACAAAGAGCATAACACCCGACAGGTCCTGCGGCAGTTGCTCCAAGATGTCGCAGGCGACGATGAGGCCGGTCACGTCCACGTTGCCGCCAAAATAGCGGTTTTTGATGGCCGTGACAGTGCCGGCGAGTCCCTGGGGCGATTCCACAAAACGCGCCACCGTATCGCGCGCACTGGCACCCGAAAGGCACAGGAGGCGCTGGCCACGCGCGGCGATTGCCTCACGAACGCGGCGCAGACGCTCGGCATCGTTGGCGAGCACGTTGTCGGTCTCGTCCAGATAGGAGCGTATCATGCCGATGCCGTCGTAGTACTGCGGGTAGCCGTCGTAAAAGTCCGCCTCGGGAGGCTCGATGCCGGCATCCAGGTAGAACTCGTCGCTCATCTGGAAGGTATGGCGGCCAAAGCGCTCGAAGGCACGGTCCTGGAAGGGCCGGATCATGGCGATAGTCTCGCGCGCCAGCTCGGGCTTATCGCTGTAGGACCAGCTAAAACGGTTCTGATGCTTGGTAAAACCGAGCGGCACAATGCCCAGGCTGGTGATCTGCTCATGCTCCTCGCAGAAGCGCAGGGTCTTTTGCAGCTCCTCGCCGTCGTTCATGCCGGGGCACAGTACGATCTGCGCGTGAATCTCGATGCCGGCGGCCATGATGGCCTCGAGCACATCCATGCCGCGCTGGGCGTTGCGGCCCATCATGCGGCGGCGGACATCGGGGCTTACGGCATGGACCGACACGTTCATGGGGCTCATGTTGCGTTGGATGACGTTTTGAACATCTTCGTCGGTGAGGTTGGTCAACGTGACAAAGTTGCCCTGCAAAAAGCTCAAGCGGTAGTCATCATCGCGAATGTAGAGCGTGGAGCGACCGCCCTTGGGCAGCATGGTCATAAAGCAGAACACGCAGGCATTTACGCAGGTACGCATGCCATCGAAGATGGGGCCATCGAACTCCAGACCCCAGTCCTCGCCGGGAAAGCGGTCAAGCTCGACGGGGGTGACGGTGTCGTCGCGCGGGTCGAATACCTCCAGCTCGACAGTGTCGTCATCTGCCTCCCAGAGCCACACGATCATATCGGTCAGTTGCTCGCCGTTGACCGTGAGCACGCGCATGCCCGGCTCGATACCCACATCCCATGCGGGCGATTCGGGGCGCACGTTTTTAACGAGCGCGCCCTCACCCGGCTCGGGGTCGCGGCTGCGCCCGTAATCGGCCACCTCAGCGGCGTATGCGGGTACGGTCTGGTCCATGATTAGCGGCAAAGCTCCTTGATGCGCTCGACGGCGCGTTCGATGTGTTCTTGCGGGGTGGAGGCTCCGGCGGTGATGCCGATGTGGTGAGCGTCGGTAAACCACGCGGCCTGAAGCTCGGAAGCTTCCTCGATGTGATACGTACGCTCGCAGGCGTTTGCGCAAATCTGCGCCAGGCGGCGGGTGTTGCCCGAGTTCTTGCCGCCCACCACGACCATGCAGTCGCAGCGGTTGGCAAGTGCGGCTGCTGCCTGTTGACGCTCACTCGTGGCGGCGCAGATGGTGTTGATCACGCGCAGTTCCTGCACGCGCGGCGTGATGGCAGCCACGACCTCGGCCAGGTTCTGCGCGGTCTGGGTGGTCTGCACGACGAGCCCAACCTTGCCCTTGAGCGGCAGCGCGTCCGCATCGGCGGCGCAGCTCACGACTTGAGCGTCATCGCCGGCATGGCCCAGGATGCCCTCAACCTCGGGGTGTCCCGGCTCGCCCACGACGATCACGCGGTAGCCCTCGCGTACCAGGCGCTCCGCCGCCACGTGGACCTTCTTGACGTAGGGGCAGGTGGCATCGACCACGTCGAGACCGCGCTCGCGAGCGGCCTCGACCACCTGCGGCACCACGCCGTGCGCGCGGATGATCACGGTGCCCGATGCGGCGTCGTCCAAGGTGTCGGCTAGACCAACGCCCGCCTCGGCAAGTTCGCGCACCACGATGGGATTATGGATGAGCGGGCCCAGGGTGTGGACCTGAGCGTTCTCCCCCGCTTGCGGGGCGGCCGCCAATGCCATATCGAGCGCACGCTGCACGCCGTAGCAGGTGCCGGCGTGAGCAGCGATTTCGATGGTGGGGGCGTCTGCCTTGCCGGTCATGGCCTCGGCAGTGTTCATGACTTCCTCGCCCATGGCTAGAACCTACCCGGGTGCTCGGCGCACAGGTCATCGCGCATGGCGTAGACACGACTCATGGCCTCGGACTCAAACCATGCCAGACGCTCCTTGCGGTTGAGCTCGGCCGGTGCATCGGATAGCGAGATGGCCTTTCCGGCACGGATCCAGCACTTTTTGGGGCGCATGATCTTTTTGCCCGCAGGCGTAATATCGGACCAGCCGCAGATGGCGAGCGGGTTGACGGGCGCCTTGCCCATCTGGGCGATAAGCGCAAAACCGCCGTGGACCTCGGGCTTGATCTCGCGCGAGCGGATGCGCGTGCCCTCGGGGAAGATCAAGACGTCCTCGCCGCGCTGCAGCGCATGCTGGGCGGCGCGCAGGCACTTCATGTCGGCGGTGCCGCGCTCGACGGGAATGCCGCCCACACGGCTAAAGGCCCAGCGCACGATCTTGCTCTTGGCAAACTCGGATTTAAAGATGGGGCGAATGCGGCGGCCGCCAAAGAACAGTGCCGTCTCTACAGCCAGGAGCTCGGCCATCGAGGTGTGGTTGCAGATGACCACGCTGCCGCGGCCTTCCTGGCGCTCAAACAGCAGGTCGCTGTCCTCGACCTTCCAGCGCCACATGAGCTTGGAGAAGACCCACAGGATGCCCATGACCACGGCGACGGTGCCGCGGATGAGCGCCGGGAACTCGTCGTAGGGGGCGTTGTAGTAATCCTCGGGCGTCTGCTTAAACAGGCGCATGGGCTACCTCCTTTGGTTGATGAGGTCCTCGATAATGCGGACGACCTCGTCGATGGTGTGGGCGGTGGAGTCGACGTGCACCGCGTCCTCGGCGGGCACGAGCGGCGCGACCTCGCGGCTGCTGTCGAGCTTGTCGCGCTGCTTGAGGGCGTCGAGGGTCTTATCGACCTCGGCCTCGAGCTGCTCGGTGGTGAGCGGCTGGGCGTCGTTTTGGTGGCGCTGCAGCACGCGGCGACGGGCGCGCTCGCGCGGGTCGGCGGTCAGGAACACCTTGACCTGTGCGTTGGGGAACACGACGGTGCCGATGTCGCGACCCTCGGCCACGATATCGCGGTCCTCGGCGGCGCGGCGCTGGTGGATGAGCATGGCCGCGCGCACGCCCGGGTAGGCCGAGACCTTGGAGACGTTGGCGTCCACCTGCGGGGTGCGGATGGCGGCCGATGCGTCCTGGCCGTCGATGGTCAGGCGCGTGTCCTCGCCGGTGCCGTTGGTAAAGCGAATCTCGATTTGCTCGGCGAGGGCGTCAATGGCTGCCTCGTTATCCAGGTCGATGCCGCGGTCGAGCGCAGCGAAAGTTACGGCGCGATACATGGCGCCCGTGTCGAGCTTGTTAAAGCCCAGCTGGCGGGCAATCTCCTTGGCGATGGTGGACTTGCCGGAACCGGCGGGGCCGTCGATGGCGACGATCATACAATGCTTCCTTTCGGTGATTGACGTGCTGGTAGGGGACGCGGGCGTTGGGGCTTGGCGGACTGGTTAGCCCGTGTAGCGCTCGCGGTAGGTGTTGCGCTTGGGCGCGGAACCGTGGCTGCCGTGGTGGCGCGTGCGACTCGCGGTGTTGGCTGCCGGCGCGACGCCGCGCTTGGAGCTGGCTTGCTTGGGCGGGATACCGCCGGCCTTGAGGATTTGCACTTCTCGGTCGGTGAGCTCGCGCCAGGAGCCCTTGGCAACGTCTTTGAGCTCCAGGCCGGCAAAGTTACAGCGGTGCAGGCGAATCACGGGATGGTGAATCTTGCTCAGCATACGCTTGACCTGGTTTTTGCGGCCTTCGCGGATGATGACCTCCACGGCGGTGGTCCCGGGCTTAACGCCTTGCGGAGCCACGGCCTCGGCTTCGCGAGCGTTAATGACGCGGCAGATTGCCGGCTGGCACAGGCCGTCGTCGAGCTCGATGCCGCGACGGAGTGGTTCCAAGTCGCGGTCGGACAGCTTCCCGTCAACGAGCGCCTGGTAGGTCTTGTAGACGTGCTTGCTGGGGTGCAGCAGATCCTGCGACAGGTCGCCGTCGGTGGTAAAGAGCAAAAGGCCCGTGGTGTCGCGGTCCAGACGACCCACCGGGAACAGGCCCGGAAAGCGGTCGCGCGGTACCAGGTCGGCCACGCAAGGGCGCTCCTGCGGATCGCTCATGGTGGTGAGGTAGCCGGTCGGCTTGTAGAGCATCAGGTACACGGCGCCCTGGTTGAGCTTGACGGGCATGCCGTCGACCTCGATATGGTCGCGGTCCACATCGACCTTGGTGCCCAACTCGGTCGCGACCTTGCCGTTGACGGTCACGCGGCCGGCGGTCATCAGGTCCTCCGAGCCACGGCGGCTCGCCACGCCCGCGCGAGCCAAAAAGCGCTGCAGGCGCATGGTGTGCGGGTAGACGGGCTGGGTGTCGCTCACGGGCGTTGCGACGCCCGCGGCACGTGAGGTGCGCGTCTCCCCTGCTTCGTTAGTCCTCGTCATGCAAATCCTCCGAGGTCTCGTCGACGACCAGGGTCTCCAAGTCCTCGACTGCCTCAACATCTTCAACATCGGTATCGATCAGTTCGCGCTCTTCGTCCAGGTCCTCGGCCTGTTCCTCGAGCGTGGACTGAATGCTGCGGCCGCTCAGGCGCTCGCGGATAAACTGGCGCGACTGCTCGTCGGGGGCAAACTGCTCCAGATCGGGCAGGTCCCGGGTGGAGCGCAGGCCGAACTTTTCCAAGAAGGCGTTGGTCGTGCCGTAGATGATGGCCTGACCGCGCTCGGGGTCGCGGCCGAGTTCGCGCACCAGGCCCTTATCCACGAGCGACGCGATGACGCCGTCGGAGTTGACGCCGCGGATGCCCTTGACCACCTCGCGCGTGACGGGCTGGTGGTAGGCGATGACGGCCAGGGTCTCAAGCGCCGCCTGAGACAGCTTTTGCGTGTCCCAGCTCAGCACGTAGGCCTCGACCACATCATGGTAGGCGGGGTGTGTAAACAGGCGCCAGCCACCGGCGACCTCGCGCAGCTGAAAGCCGCGGTTGGCCTCTTCGTACTCAACCTTGAGCTCGGCCAAAAGCGACGCGCACTCGCCCGGGGCGATATCCAGCGCAGCTGCCAGCGCGGGTGCGCTCACGGGGTCGCTCGACACCAGCAGCAGCGCCTCGAGGGCGCCTTTGAGGCTGTTTGCCTCCAGCGTGGAAAGGGTTGACATGGTTGCCGCTCCTATTCGGTGAGCTCGGGGCCCTCGCCAGGCACGTATGCCTCGGCGCCCTCGACGCGGTTGATTTGAATGGTTCCAAAGATCTCGTCCTGGCTTAGCGTAAGCGAGCCGCGCTTGGCAAGCTCGAGCATGGCCAGGAAGGTGACAACGAGCTGCTCGGTGGTGGCGTCGCCGTCCAGCAGCTCGCGGAAGGTGCAGGCTTGGTGTGCCATGGTAAAGCGGTCGACCGAGGCCACCGTCAGGTCGAGCGGCACGCGATGCGGTGCCACGTGCTCGGCCTCCAGCAGGAAGGTCTGGCGTTTGCCATCCAGGTCGGCGCAGATGACGGCGAGGCCGCGCAGGGTAATGCCGGCCAGATAGTCGGGCATAAGGCCTAGGAACTCGGGGTCGGGGCCGGCCACGCGCGGATGCATGCGGCTCTCGGCCTGCATACGCGCGCCAAGGGCTGCCGCCGCGCCCTTAAACTGCTTGTAGGCGATCAGACGCTGGATCAGGACCTCGCGCAGGGCGTCGCCGTCGAGCGCACTGAGCTCCTCGAGCTCATCGTCATCCTCGTCATCGTCGTCTGTCTTGCGCGGGGCCTCCTGGGGCACCAGCGAGGCGGCCTTGATGTCCAAAAGGGTTGCCGCGACCAGCAAAAAGTCGCTCGCCACGTCCAGGTCCAGCGCCTCGATGCGCTCGGCCTCGGCCAGGTATTGCTCGGCCACCTCGCTGATCGAGATGGCTCCGATATCAACTTTTTGGCGGGTTACCAGCTGCAGCAGCAGGTCGAACGGTCCGCTGTAGACCTGCGTCGACACGCGATACGACATCTTCGACCTCCTTTGACGGCGCCTTCGCGGCGCGGTTTGGGTGCATGTTGCGACCGTTTTGCACGGTCGACCTGTAAGTTTACCTTAGATGCCGGCGATTGCGAAGTTGAGCAGCCACTCGGCCAGCGGATACACGGTAACGTCGAAATACCGTCCAATCACGTCGATGCCGGTCCACATAGGCAACAGGTACAGCACCAGGATGAGGATGGGCATGGCGTATTGCTGCAGGCGGTAGTAGTTAGAGAGCGCTTTGCCTTTGAGGAACGGCACGATGATCGACGAGCCGTCGAGTGGCGGAATCGGAATGAGGTTAAAGAACGCGAGCGACAGGTTGACCACAATAAAGGTGGCACCGAAGTTCATGATTTGGGAAGCCACAGCAAAGGACATGCTGGTGTAGAGGTTGCCGTATGTCGCGTGCATGAGAGCGGCCGCAAGGCATGCCAGCGCAATGTTCGATGCGGGGCCGGCCACGCTCACCAGGACCTCGTCGCGCTTGGGGTGCTTGAGGTTGTTGAGATAGACGGGCACGGGCTTGGCGAAGGCGAACACCGGGCCGCCGGCGGCGAGCATCAGCAGCGGCAAGAGAATGGTGCCAAACGGGTCGATGTGGTTGAGCGGGTTGAGCGAGACACGGCCGCGCGAACGGGCCGTCTTGTCGCCGAGCGCCCATGCTGCGGCGGCGTGCGCGCTCTCGTGGATGACGATGCCAACGATGACGGCGACGGCGCTGGCGAGCAGGTTCATGAAGTAGCTGCTGGACATGTCACTCCCCTAGCGGACGCGGCGCGAGGTGCGCGTGAGCAGGTAGTCAACCACAAACAGGATGACGGCCACGATGGCGTAATCTAAGCGGAACACGCCGCCAAAGGGCGATGTGATGACGCCGTAGCCGGCGATGGCGCTCGGCAGCGCGCGAGAAAGCTCGACGACAAAGCCCACGATCTGCAGCTTGGCGGTGAGGCCGCTGAAGCACAGCAGCACGGTCATCGCGCTCATAAAGATGCCGCAGATGCGACAAGCGATGGCTATGATGCTCATCGCCACGGCGGTGGCTTTACGAGAGTTCACGCGCGGTCTCCTCTTCGATCTGGGTGGAAAGCTCCAGCCATTCGTCCTCGAGCTTGGGCAGCTCTTGCTTAAGGCCGTTATATTCCCCCAGCGCGGCGTTGAACTTGTCCTGATCGGCATAAAGCTCTTCGCTTGCCATCAATTCCATAAGCTCGTCATAGCGGGCACGCTTTTTGTCCAGCTCTGTCTCGATCTTCTTGAGCTGGTTGCGCACGCCCTTGAGCTTTTTGTTGAGCGCGGCACGGGCCTGGGCCTCGGCGCGCTTTTGCTCCTTGGTCTTTTTGCCCTCGGCAGGCTTGGGAGCCGCGGCTGGGCTGCTGGCCTGGGCGGCGTTGGCTTTGGTGGACTTGGCCGCGGCAGGTGCGCTCTCCCCTGCTGCCTCGGCGGCGGCGCGGGCAGCGAGGTCCTCGCGTTTGAAGAGGTAGTAGTCGTAGTCGCCATCGTAGACCGTGACCTTGCCGTCGCGGATGTCGATGATGCGGTTGGCCACAGCGCGCACCAAGTGCTCGTCGTGGCTGATCAGCACAATGGTACCGGGGAAGTTTTGCAGAGCGTTCTCGAGCATGTCCACCGAGTCGATGTCCAAGTGGTTGGTGGGCTCGTCTAGGCACAGGAGCGCCTCGGGCGCCACGAGCATCTTGGCCAGAGCCAGACGCGCCTTTTCGCCGCCGGAGAGGACTCGAACCTGCTTCTCGATGGAATCGTTGTCGCTAAACAGGAAGGCGCCCAGCAGGCTGCGCTGCTGCGGTACGGTCCACTTGGGCGTGACAGTATCGATCTCTTGCAAGACGGTGTTGGACTCGGTCATGCCCTCGAGCGCATGCTGGGCATAGTAGGCGATGCCCACGTTGGTACCCAGGTCGCGCGTGCCGGTAGTGGGCGGCTCCAGGCCGGCGAGGATCTTCATGAGGGTGGACTTGCCGGCGCCGTTGGGACCGACGAGCGCCACGTGCTCGCCGCGGTAGAGTTTGAGGTCGATGTCGCTGTAGATGTGCTTGTCGCCGTAGGACTTGGAGACGCCCTCCAGGCTCACGACCATATCGCCGGAGCGCGGCGGGTCGGGGAACTTAAAGTCGATGTGCTTGTGGCCCTCGGGCAGGATGACGAGCTCCTTTTTGATCTGCTCGATCTTGCGGATGCGCTCCTGCGCCTGGGCGGCCTTGGTGGGCTTGTAGCGGAACTTGTCGACGAAGACCTGCATGTGGGCGATGTCGCGCTCCTGCGCGGCACGCTTGGCGCGCATCTGCTCCAGATTATCCTCGCGCTGCTTGAGGTAGCTGCTGTAGTTGCCGGTGTAGGTGGTCACGCGGCGGTTCTCGAGCGCGGCGACGTGGTCGACGCAGGCGTCCATGAAGGCGCGGTCGTGACTGACGATGAGTACGGCGCCGTCGTAGTTAGCGATAAAGCCGCGCAGCCACTGGACGCTTTCGAGGTCCAAGTGGTTGGTGGGCTCGTCGAGCAGCAGCAGGTCGGGATGGCGCAGGAAGAGCTTTGCCAGCGCGATGCGCATCTGCCAGCCGCCCGAGAACTCGGAGCACGGGCGCTCAAAGTCGGTGACCTTAAAGCCCAGACCGGACAGGATCTTGCGGGCGTTGCTCTCGAGTTCATAGCCGCCCAGGTGCTCAAAGCGGTCCTGGACCTGGCCGTACTCGTTCAGGAGTGCGTCGACGTCCTTGCCCTGCTCGGAGAGCTCGGTGATCTGGGCCTGCAGCTCGTTGGCGCGCTTGCCCATGCGGCGGATTTCCTTGGCGGCGGCCATGACCTCGGCGAGGATGGTGGTGTCCTTTTGCTCCAGGTTGGTTTCCTGCTCTAGGTAGCCCACCTGGCAGTCCTTGGCGTACTGGACCTGGCCGGCGTCGGGGCTGTCGATGCCCATGATGATCTTGAGCATGGTGGTTTTGCCGGCGCCGTTGGGTCCCACGAGCGCAAAGCGCTCGCCGGGGTTGATCTGGAAGGACGCGCCGCTAAAGAGGACGCGCGCGCCGAAGCTTTTTTCGATCTTGTCGACCAGAAGGATCATGGTGCCGCCTTTGACCTTGTGTGCCTATATGAAAAAAGGCCCCAACTTGCGTTGGAGCCTCATTCAATGCTCGGGTGGAGACGAGGGGGATCGAACCCCTGACCTCTTGACTGCCAGTCAAGCGCTCTCCCAGCTGAGCTACGCCCCCGTGCGAAGAAGTACTATACGGGAACTCACGCGCCGATGCAAGGACAATTTCGGAAAAACTTTCGTGATCGTCGGCGCACACGGGACCGCGCCAGCCCGCGGGGCGCCTGGCCCCCGCACGGCCTGTACGCCGGCCGACTTGGCGCGCGGAACACGACTCTCCCTGTGCAACAGGGTTTTCCGTGCACCGCCAGTCCCATTATCGGGCCTGATTGCGAAGCGCCCCTCCCCTGCGCTTCAGAACCATGCCCGTTTACTACGATGAATCAGGAATGTCCGACCACACTCGCCTTTTGGCGTAAGCGGCGGGCTTCCTACCTGCGGTTTTGCAAATGGAGAACACGCGGTGCTCGGGCATCGCCGATCCGTCGTAGTAAACCGGCATGGTTTTGAAATGGCATCAGGTTGATTTCACACATAAATATGTTGGAGCCCTGAAATATAGGCTTTAACTTTTTCTAAAACACGTCTTTTCCGCGACGCGCCTAGATTAGCTGTTGTTTAACATCGGATTTGATCTTGCGTTGTGCGACTTCCTCGTGCATGGTAGTATTTCACGACGTGAAGCGAAGAAATTGGGCCTGAGTTGGCTTTGTTAGAATTGCATTCACCGTTCATAAGGGCTCTTGGCGCAACGGTTAGCGCAGGGGACTCATAATCCCTGGGTTCTGGGTTCGAATCCCGGAGGGCCCACCAGAGTATTTCGAGGCCGGGCATTACGCCCGGCCTCTTTGCTAATGGCACTGCTGACTAGCTTTGCCATCTAGAGACGCAAAGTCATCAACATTCATATTCGTAATTAACAATGGGCATGTCGCCAAGATGCTACCCAGTCAACACATGACCTAAATCTATAGATATGAAAAAAGGCCCCAACTTGCGTTGGAGCCTCATTCAATGATCGGGTGGAGACGAGGGGGATCGAACCCCTGACCTCTTGACTGCCAGTCAAGCGCTCTCCCAGCTGAGCTACGCCCCCGTGCGAAGAAGTACTATACGGGAACTCGGACGGCGATGCAAGGACAATTTTGGAAAATATTTTGCGGCGCGTTGAACGGGAGCGGGGCCAAAGAGACACACGATGCCCGACATAGCCCGCGGGGCGAGCCCCGTGGGCGGCGGCAAGCCCGCCGCCTTCCTTTGCAGGGCTCGGCATGTCGCCCCAGACGCCGCCGGCCAGACCAAAGCGATCCGCGGTGCATCCGTGGGCATGAGCCCTTCCGCACGCCTTCGGGCCAATTTACGGAACCGTGCGTAGCTCGCCCCAGCTGGTCGCTTCATAAACAGACCGGTTTACTACGCCGATTCCCGGATTTCCGACCTCACGCCTACTTTCGCAAAACGGGCAGGCAATCTACCTGCGGTTTTACGAGCGGCGAAATCAGTGTGTTCAGTCACCCTCAATCCAACGTAGTAAACCGGCATGGTTTTAAAATGGCACTTAATTACTGACAGCATATAAAGTATTAAAAATGCTCAGTTGGGCATTATTACTTACCAATATCAAGCCAATTGCACAGAACGTTGGCCCGCAATCTGGTCTCAGCGCATCTCATCGCCTCGGTTTTTGGCTTGTAGCGCAACTCTAATCGCTCACACACACTGTGGATGATGGCATCAAGCTGATCGTGATCATTGAGCATGTCATGGGTTACAAGAAATACGTCGTATCCCATGCTTTGCAATGCTGTCATTCGGGTGGCGTCGTGGTCAAGCACAGCGCCCGATCCATGGATAACCTCTCCTTGAAGTTCGATAATCACAGCCTTCATTGTTATTGGATTTACGATGACGATATCGCCGTAACAGATTTTCTGACCTGCGATTTTCCGAGCTGAATTCGACAGCGGTGTTAAGTCGTTGACGAATATGTTTTTAAACTCCGCTCCGCCGGCACGCCTCGGATGACTTAGCAACATGATTCCAGCAACTTCTAGCGGGGATGCAGCAATACCTATCACCTGCTGTGCGGCTTCGTAGAATTGCCTTCCCCACATCTCGTTTTTAACCTTCGCTGCAAATCTATGCAGTTCTTCTATTTCAATAAGAGGCTTTCTCATCCAGAGCGATGTGCCCTTTCCGCTAGCTTTATTTCCGGATCCGTCATCCTGCTGCCCACTTTGATCATTCTCGCTGTCCTTCTGGTGCGCCCGAGCATAGACTCGCTTCCATGGGGCCTCGTCTTGGGTTTCGTCTAGTTCAAACAGACTTTCTGTGGTGTACTGCTCTTCTTTTGATTTTGCTTGCTCAAGTGCCATATCGACCGCGGGCAATGGTTTAAAAATCGAGAACCATCCGCAGAACTCGTACATAGCCAGAACTAGATCGCATGAAGACACGCTTCGAGTCATGGTGAATAGCGTATTAAGAGGGTCAGTGACGCTAAAGCCCATACCTGTGTCGATGGAAACCTTCTCTGTATAGGCGCTGTTCCATCGGATGGTCCGTCTTGTCTCGGAATGCAGGTTACTTTGTGTTGATGCTGCTGTGATGACTGGCGTCTTAAGGACGTCGACTACGAAGGGCGATTGGGATAGGGCTCGCCAGCCGTCTTCGGAGTTGGGTAGGCGTGGGTAGAGGTCGCGCACTTGCGGTGGACAGCGCCAGTAGCGGAATGCGGTGTTTGCGCAGACGATTTCGTCCATTTGTGCCTCCCCTGGTATCGGCCGTAGGCCGTGCGGATTGCGGACATGGCCGATTATCTACCGGGGTATCATGCGGGTAAGTACCGGAAGCAAACCAAAAGCTTGACGAGTTCCGCCGAAAAACCCTCGTAAGATAGAAATCCGCCGGAAGGCGCTCTGGGCATATGGTCCTTGTCTCCACATTTGTGCTCGGATCACAAGGGGAATTCAATGAAAATACGCATGCGTTTTATGCAAGACGTGTAATGGCGTTAGCAAAAATGGCGCGATAAGAAAATGACGCCTTAGACGATTACGATTTGTTTTTGGTGTCACTTTTGGTGTCACCCTTGGTGTCAAAAAGAAAAAGGCCAGAGGCATAACACCTCTGACCTGTGCTTTAGATGGTGGGCGATACAAGATTCGAACTTGTGACCCCATCCGTGTGAAGGATATGCTCTACCCCTGAGCCAATCGCCCGTCGCCTTTCGGCAAAAGAGATACTATCATAGCCGCGCGTGGTTTACCAAGAACTTTTTGCCCCCGATTTTAAATTCGTGGGCGCAAGCCGCGTCATCGCACCTAAGGCAACCAGCAAACCGCCAGCTAAACCACCCTTTATCGCTTGATCCACGAGGTCTCGGGGCGGCAGATAAGTCGCGCGTTGTTGTAGGCCATGTCGAGCGCGAGACAGGTACGCGCGGCGTAAAAGCCGTCCTCGCGCTGGATGGTTAGCGCCAGCTCGGGCTTGTCGCCGGTTAGGCACAGCGGCAGCAGCAGCTGGATCCGGCCGCCATAGAACTGCGGCACCGCGAGCGTGTAGTTGGCGGCGGCGCGGCGGGCGGCCTCGACGACGGCGCCCTCAAAGGCGCGGCGCAGCAGCAGCGAGTTGCCCTCCCCCATCAGGCTGGCGGGGATGCGCGTCAGGTTTTCCTCGTCGCCCAGAATGTGGTCGATGTTGGAGCGGATGGGCAGGCGGTAGTCAAAGACCAGCTCGGAGGGATCCTCGGCAAAGCGCACGCGGCACGGCAGATACTCAAACGAGACCAGCATGGGGTCGCTTTCCTTAAAGAAACCCTTCAAAAACCAGCGCTGGCGCGCATCGGGCTTGGTATTGGGCTCAAACAGACCGTAGATGGTCTCGTAACGACGTGTGTACAGGCCGGTGTTGAATAGGCAGCGGTCGTCGTCGAACACTAGCGGCAGGTTGGACGGCGCGGTCTGGTCCGCGTCGCGCTCAGTCAGGAACACCGCGCGGCTAAACGAAAACGACAGGTAGTTTTTGAGGATGCGGTTGCTAGGACCCCAGTCCTCGGGATCGGCGAGGTCGACTAGGCGGTCGTAACAGGGCTCGGGGCAAAACGCAAACTCGTACACATTGCTGCACAGGGTGCTGGGGATTTCCATGTGGTGTCCAATCCATTCAATAGCTGGCGTGCGGATGCTTAGATTCTATACGTGCGATGGGTCGTCCGTGCCCGCAACGCAACCGCAGCGCAGCTCTTCGGCTAGCTCGCTGTTCGTGCGGCGACTAGAAACGAGGTCCTGGATCCAGACGTAGTACTGGTTGTCTTTGGGCTCGGGGCTATCGGACAGCACGACCGGAGTGCCGGCGAACCTTAAGACGGACAACGCAAAGACAAGGCTGGTGCGTTTGTTGCCGTCCTCAAAGATGTGGTCCTTGACCATGTGCTCGGCCACGTAGGTGACCTGGTCAAAGATGTCTGCGAAGCGATCGGCCGGCGATTGGCCGAATATCGTACAGAATGCACCCGCAAGCACGGACTCGACGCGTCCAAGCTCAAGCGCGGCTCGGTCGCCTGTGGCGTCGGTCTTATAGCAGCGCCCGACCGTCATCAGCGTGCTGTGCAGGCGCATCACGGCCGCGGCCATAGCTTCGAGCGAACCGGCATCATCGAGCACGAGCGGTGCGAACGGATGCGCGCCCCGCTTCGTGTCCGCCATCATGAGTTCTCCAAGAGCCTGAGCGCGTTGGGCATGTTCGAAATGGTCAGCCGAATAGCTTCGTCGATTGACGTGGCGCCGCCGAGCAAAATCGGTGATGCTGAATTTGCCGCGTGCGCAGTTGATTGATCTTCTTGAGCAACGCAATCAGCGCCGTCATCATTTTGAACATTGCCCCAAAGCATGTCTGCCTCCTTTATAGCTCTATGGATGGAATAACCCGCGAGTCGTACTCCAGGGCAACCGGTTGCCAGACGAGGTCTTCGATGGCGCAGTTTAGGGCATTTGCGAGCGCCAATGCCGAGGAGACCGAGGCACGGCGTAGGTCGAGCTGGTTCTGTTCGTAGAGTTGTATAGCACGAAGTTTAACCCCCGATTGGGCGGCGAGCTGTTTTTGCGTTAGGCCGGCCGCCTTTCGTGCCGCTTTGAGGCCCTTTTTGTCTGCCTGGGCGTTGTTCCATTTTTCAATGACAATCTGGGCGAATTTGTCTTCGGAGGCCTCGTGAAGCGGGGAATACGAACCGATAATCCAATCAAGCGGGGCGACTTCAAAGAGCTCGTTAAAGTTCAAGCTGCTCGCCCATTGCGAATAAGCCAAAACCCAGCCCGCCCAGTATTGCGAGGAACGATCAAGCGGATAGCTCTCCCTACATTCCGCGGGTTTCAGTCCTGCACTGGCAATTATTTCACGTGCAAGTTCGTCACCCGACATGCCGCAGACAACGCGCGCCACACCACGCTCGAATTGTCTCATCTCGAGAGAATTCAATAGGATTGTCGTTAGTTCGACAGGACTCAGCCCTTGGTCACAGAGGGCAAATTCGACCGCCTCGCCCAGCGTTCTCATGGCATCCTCGAGATACATCTCACTGTAAGCGTGGGTCATTGCCCGTCATCCCCTCTCGAATGATATCGACGATACGAATTCCCTCAAATGGATTTTCGGCAAGGAGCTCCCGATATTCAATACTGGCTTCTAAGACTCTCCGAGTTCGGAAGTATGCGGCAAAATCCAGACTTATTGACCACGCTGGAGCACACCAACGCCTCTGCCTGCGGTTTCTTTGCGCGAAAAGGCCGGTGTGGTCGGGGTTTCCGGAATTTGCCGCATACTTCCGTTTTGAGAATTCGGAAGTGCGTGGAAAGACCGAGTTCCGCCAACCAGACCCCAGTTATACCCTTTCGTGACCTGCGGTTTTGACGCCAAAATTTGGTTTGTGCTCGGCTGGTTGCGATTTTTCCCCGCACTTCCGGAAATGGGCGTTATGGCTGTGTTGTGCACGGCAAGAAAAGCGCCGAGAAAAGGGCAATCAAGCGGCAGCCGGTAGTCTTGGGAAGCGTTATGGGTATTGCGGTGGCTGCAAGCCTTTACCGGATGAGGTCTGCCAGGCACAACTCGCCCTTGGGGATCTTCGAAAGTCGTTTGTATTCCCTGGCGGCTTCCGTAAGCGAATCGGCATCCCAATAACTTTTGAGGAAGCCTTCCCTCTTTACCTCGTGCATGCCGAGCTCCTGTTTGCAGAAGTCGCTCGGTTTCATGCGTCCGCCGTGCCAGCGTCTCCACGAGCCCTCTCGAATAATGGTCAGCACCTCTATCTCGGGATGGGTCACGTAGCTAACCACCGGGAAGCGGCCGGCGTACAGGTTGCCGAGTTTGAAGCGTTCTTTCCTCGAGTCCAGCACCCTGACGATGCAGACTGGCCAGTCATAGTCTAAGTTGAGGTAGTTATCTTGGATATCGGAGGCTTTGCGCAGGCGGGTGACGTCCACGACGTCGGCCTCTGAAAAGACGAGCGCGTCCGCCTCGAGGAGAATGTCCACGGCCACCTGTTCCGCTGTTCCCTCGCAGGAGATGATCGGATGATATCCCGCAAAGCGAAAACCGTTATCACCGCTCATCGGACACCTCCTCTGCGACGAGCTCTTTAAGCGTGCGCACGTCGGCGTAGCGCGGAGCGGTCCCCTTCACAAAGTTCGAGGCGAATACCTCCGATTTCTTGTTCTCGATGCGTTTCACGCGGTCGGCGTACTTCACCACGCGCGCACCGCTGTTGCGTCGGGCGAGAAAGAACACGTTGTCCTTGCGATGCACGTGATCGAGGAGCTGCGGGTAGTGAGTCGTGAAAACCAGCGTCGCGCCGTTGGGGTTGGTCCCGCGGGCGGCAAACAGATCAAGCACGACGTTAACCAGTTGGCGGTTAAGGTGGTTCTCCACCTCGTCGACTAAAAGGTAGCCGCCGGAGCGCAGTACCCTCATTGCGCGCTGCACCAGCCCTAGGCCACGTACAGTGCCGGAGGAGAGTACCTCGGTGAGCCCCGGCTCGGAGATCGTGATGGGCTCGCGACCTGTAAACGTCAGTACGAAGGCGCGACCGGAGTCCCGGACCTCGAGGTGCTCGATGCCAGAGTCGAAAACACGAAGCACGTCGTCGAGACCGTTGAATTGCTCAGTGAGGCGGAAGCCACCGTCGCGCAATGCTATCGCTCGGATGCGATGGCCGAAGTCCTTGGCGAGCACAGCGGCTGCGACGGAAACGTCAGGCGGCGTAAGCGCCGCCCAAGAGTCCGGCATCTGAGCACGGTCGCACAGCGGGGACGCGAGTTTCTCGATTTCGGCCCAGGATGCCAGGGTCGAGCGCTTGAGGGCCTTGGCTGGCAGCGAAGAAATCACCTCATCGGAGAACGTCAGCTCGGGACCGTCGTCGCCTCCTTCGACAGTCTGCAGCACCGACTCGAGCAAGTAAAGACGATCTGCGTGCCATATGACGCACTTGAGCTTGGACGGGCCGTCGAACGCGGCGGGGAACGTTGATGGGAGCCCGCCGCCGCGCGCCGGAGAGCCGTCAACAATGCGGCAGGCGAGCTCCAGCAGGTTCAGTGCTGTTGTCTTGCCCGTAGCGTTAATGCCCGCCAGCGCAACGACGCTATTCACGTAGAGATGGTCCGCCAGTTCGAAAGCCGACTCATCGGAGGCCGTCACGCGGTCGGAGGCGAACAGGTCGATTTCGAATAACCCGTCTTCGAACATCGAGAGATGGTCGAAGCAAACCTTTAACAACTTCATCTCAAGCCTTTCGAATACTTGAAACAGAATTTATGGCTCAAGTATAACACATGAAGGATATCGCGAATTAAGCCTGCCACTAGGCAGAAAAGGCTTATCCGCATTGCCGACCTCGTCGATATGCAGGTTCAAATGCTTAGACATTTGATCAAATCGTACAAAAATGGCGAGGTACGTACCTCGCCGATCTGGCACCTCCAAGACGACAGTCTCTTCGGTGGTTAAATTCTCTCACCCCTTCAGGAGCTTTTAGAGCTGCATCGATTAGATCGGCGCCGTTGTCGAAGCGACCGGACTCCCTTGCTGCAAAGAATGCGTCACCTTCGCGGATGGCCTCGAGGGTCTCCGGGTTGGGTTCTTTGGAAGGAAAAGTTTGAGGGCTAGTATTCGCAAGCTCCCCGTCCTGTTTACAGCACTTCATAGATGCGCACCTCTTCCTGTTCGATGCTTTTGCGGAAGGTCGGGCGCATGTGCTCTGGTGGGTTGGTGACGATATCGACCTTTCGCCCAAGTTCTTTCTCAAGCTCATGGGAGATTTCGTAAAGCGTGCCGAACGTCATGGTGTTGCCGCAGACTAGGCGCAAGTCAATATCGCTATCGGGCGTTTGCTCGCCTCGGGCAAACGAGCCAAATAAATATGCTTCGCTGACGTCGTATTGAGCTAGCACGCGGGTGGCGGCAGTGGATATGTCGGTAGTCGAAATCATGGGTTATTTACCGTTCAACAGTAGAATATCAGAGGGCCAGCGCCGAAACATAGTCCTTGTTTCGGAAACGCATATGGCTGTACGTTAGACATTATATGCATGAAAAAGTAACGCTCCCTTGCCGAAAGCGTTGCCCTTAAAGCTCCTACAGAGCTCTTGTATCGCAGTCAAGTGCGTCGCACCGCATCAGCAGCGATATGCGGCGCTTAGAAGCACTGCCCCCAGCAGGAATAGCGTTAAGGAGGCGGCTATCCAGTAGCCGTCGCCGGTCTTGGGAAGCGCCGATGTTGTTGCCATAGTGGATTTGGGCTTAGTCGTCTTGGTGACTGTGGTCTTGGTGACCGTTGTCTTGAGCGACGTAGCTGCGGGTTTCACCGCAAGATCCGTCGCCGGCCCCGCACCGGGTTGCCCCGCAGCGGGGCCGGCGTCACCAGTAGTCTCGCCTGTGCCATTACCCGGCACATCGCGCGCGTCGGTCTCCCCCGCCGGGGCGGTGGCGCCTTCAGGCTCAATGACCACGTGCGATGCCACGGCCCCTTCAGCATCCACCACGCTGGCAGCACCAAAGGCCCCGCCTGCAGGCGTCACAAAGTGCGCGGCCACGAGCGACCCGCGATCGCAGGCAACGCCGGCATCCGTACCGGTTGCATCCAGCCAGGACGCATCCACGACAAGCGTCTCGCTCGCAACGTCAGCACCAAACCCCTCGTCGAGCAAGCGCACGCCATAAAAGTGCAAGCCCGTATCGGTTCCCGCGCCCGCGGCAACAACACGCCCGCCTCCACGTACGGTCAAGCTGCCTGCGGCAATGCCAGCAACTGGCTGGTTAAGAACGCCTGTCCCGTCGGCCCTGGCATCGACCGTGCAGCCGTCCACCACAAGCGCCTGGGACACATGGATCCCGCATTGCGAACCCGTCGCCGTGAGCGAGCCGGAGCCGATAAGCGTAAGGTTACCCCACACCTCCATGCCGCTCATGGAAATGTCCGCATCGGGCACATGCGTCTCGACCACGGAGTTTTGCCCCACAAGTGTTACCACCAGGTCGCCGTCGGCGCCGATGGCCTCGCCCGCATAGCCGGTAAGCTCCAGATGGTCGGCTTCGGTCCAAGCCCAACCGGGACCCGAAACACCTGGCTCGTAGTACGTGGCGCCCGCAATGAACAGACTGTCCGCGCCCGCGGCATAAGAAGGCCCGCCCAGCAAAACGCATAGGCAGGCCATTACGGTAAACAGGATGTAGTGTCGGCTAGTGTGGAACGCGGCAGCAAACATAACCGCTCCGATCTTCGCTAGAGCCAATGGAAACTGCGCCAGAAAACAACTGTTAGCGCCGGAATAATTTAGCCAAATATAGTCGGCCGAGATTGACCAATCCCGGCCGACCCATTTTAGCCAACACGCCCGCATCTATGACTTTCCTATCGCATTCCTACATCCCCTCGGGCTGGATCCCCCTCACCTT
>JAXJCX010000055.1:0-44618 GCA_036302225.1 Collinsella sp. | reverse complement strand
CTCATCGCTTACCGCGGCAAGACCGAGACGAAGATCCTGTTCCAGCCCGAGCGCAGACTCGTTGTCAGTATGGGGGCAAACCAGCAAAAACTCGTCGCCGCCAACGCGCATCGGCAGGTAATCCGCACCAGCCACCCGCCGCAGCACGGACGCCGTCCGTCGCAGCAGTTCATCCCCCATCTCGTGACCGTAGATATCGTTGGTCCGCTTGAGATAATTGCAGTCCAACATAATCACGCTCACGGGCAAGCCCTCGTTTACCAGGCTATCTCCGCGCGATTCAAGGTAGTTGCGGTTGCGAAGCCCCGTCAGTTTGTCTTGGTATGTCAGCTCCTCGGCATGCTTGACCATCGATATGTTGTGCGTCGCCACGACGACCGACTCCAGCCGGCCTTGCTCATCGCGATGCTGGGGGACAACCTGTAGCGAGTACCAAGCGCCTCGACAATCTCGCACCTCGGCAGCCAAGTACGGTACGCCCTCCATGCGTTCGCGAAGCGTACTTATATCTACGAGTCCCACAACCGCTTCGCGGCTTTCGGGGCTCACGATATCCCGGCAGACCGTGTCCATAAAGTCATATGCCTCGCTGTGCTCGGCAAATATCTTCGCTATCGCCGGCGACATATTGATTCCCTCGATCTCGAGGGTGTCGAGATGCAAAAGGAAGGTCGAATCGTAGATGGCGCTTATGGCATTGATAATGCCGAGCTGTTTATCCTTTTCGACCAAATTGCGGCGATCAACGATATTTCGAGCCAACAGTACCACGACCCAAAACGCAAGGCACACCAAGACGCCAGCGGCGACAAATGTGATCCTGCCAGACATGACCTCAGATTTGGGATACAGCGCAAACAGGCGGTAGTCCTTGTATGCCGCACGCACCGCGTACCATTTGTCTCCTCGATATTCGATGCGCGTTAGGCCATCGTCTTTCCACTCAACCCCTGCGCTGGTGAGGAATCGGGCGAGCGACATGTCAGCATCGGCGCTGTTGGATGAGACAATCTCCGCATCCTCCATAACAAGCACCGTGGGGCCCTGGTGGAAGGTGCTGTTCGAAAGCACGTCGGCTATGGCATATGAATAGTCGTCCGCTGGATCGGAAACAAATGAGCGGTATGCCAAGGCAACGCCGTCGCCATACGGGATAGCACAGACGGCAAAAACGACACCACGGCGCTCGACGACAGTTGAGTAGGTCACTTTGGAACCTTGATACATCGATGCGACCGGCGCACAGGCCAGCTCCTCTCGCCACAACATGAGCGGATCGCGACCATCGATGTCGTAGTGGGCAGCCATATGGCCATCGGAGTCCATGACCATCAGCCCCGAAAGGTTCTCGGCATGGACAAATTGCTCGATAAGATCGTCGTTAACCTCAACGCGATCAGAGGACAGGAACGTCGCAAACGATTCGACCGCGGCGAGCAAATCGTGCGTCTCTTCGGTTTTTCTCCCCTGTTCGTGGCGGTCATATTTTTCGCAAGCGTTTTCCAAAAACGCCATGGTTTCTTGACCAAACCCAAGCGTTTTTTCGAGGCAGCGATGGGTTCCAACCGTATACAACAGGCCTAACAAGACAGCGCTGACAATAACGCCGACAGCTATGACGGTCAGAGTCTTTCGACGCAAGCGGTGCTCATCATTTGTCATGGATTTGCTCCTTGCCCGCCCGTCGTCGCTCCTGTCTTGTAATTGCCCACAATACGGTCAATCGTGCCATCTCGGTCCATGGCAAACAATGCGGTATTGAGATCCTTTACGATCGGTCCTTCATAGCCGTCATCAAACGCGACGCCCAGATCAACCGTCATAACGTTGTCAGCGAACACGCGGTAAAGGCCGGGATACCGGGCGACAAGTCGGTCAAGCGGCTGAACGTCCGCCATCCAACAGTCGACATACCCTTTGGCGAGGGCGGCTTTGCAGAGTTCGGCAGAACCATACGATTTGATTTGCACGTTCGGCGAGATTTCCAGATCCCCTGCGAGCAATCGGCGTTCACTCACCGAGCCCGCAATTACCGCGATGGTCTTGCTTCCATCGAGATGCGCCAAGGACTTGATGCCACTCGTTTTCTTGGCGGCAACCGAGACCGTCACGGTTAGATACGGCTCGGTCCAGTAATACTTATCCTCGCGATAACAGGGAGAATAATCACACCACAGGCAATCGATATCACCGTTTTCGAGCAGCCGGTCGCGATCGTTCCAGTCAATATCGACAAACTGTGGCTTGAGCCCCGCACGCTCACACGCCTCGCGGGCGATGTCGATATCGATACCGGCGTAATCGCCCGTGGTATCGACATACACATAGGGGTCGTTATCCGTAACGCCGATTTTGAGTACCGGGAGATCTTTGTCGGCTTCATTCGAGGAGGAAGAACTGCTTCGAACGGTATACGTCAGGGCGGCCACACAGGCGGCAACAAGGAGCATGAGCGCAAACGAGACGATGGCGGCTCGCTTGATACGTCCGGGCACAAGCCTCCCTTCATCGAAACAGCAGTCGGATTTCATTTTATACCCGGGGCTGATGCGGCGATAAAAAAGCGCCTCACCCAAGATGGGCAAGGCGCCAAAGGTTGAAATGCATCCGCAAGCGGTCGAATTAGGTTAACCCTACTCGAAGCTCAACTGCTCCAGGCGATCGAAGACCGTGTCGATACGGGTGAGGAAGTCCCACGGATCGAAGATCTCGTCGAGCTTCTCCTGGCTGACGGTGCAGCGCGGATCGGCCTCGAGACGCTCCTTAAAGGTGGGGCCGGAGACACAGTCCTGCACCTCGTGCCAGGTGGCCATGGCGTTTTCCTGCACGATAGCATAGGCATCCTCGCGGGTGATGCCCGTATCGACGAGGGCCAGCAGAACCTTGGAGGAGAAGATGAGGCCGCGGGTCTTGTTGAGGTTGGCCATCATGCGAGCGGGATACAGCTGCAGGCCGTCGATAACGCGGATGAGGCACTGGAACATGTGGTCGAGCGCGATGAAGCTATCGGCCTGGGCGACGCGCTCGGCAGAGGAGTGCGAAATATCGCGCTCGTGCCACAGGGCGACGTTGTCGAAGGCGACCTGGGCGTTGGACTTCACAACGCGCGACAGGCCGCAGACCTTCTCCATGGTGATCGGGTTGCGCTTGTGCGGCATGGCGGAGCTGCCCTTTTGGCCCTTGCGGAAGGGCTCCTCGGCCTCGAGCGTATCGGTCTTCTGCAGGTTGCGGACCTCGGTCGCGATGCGCTCGCAGGTGGCCGCTGTAGTAGCAAGCACGCCGGCAAGGTAGGCGTGGTGATCGCGGCTGATGACCTGCGTGGACAGCGGGTCGTGGACCAGGCCCAGGTGCTCGCAGACGTACTCCTCGACGAACGGCTCGATGGAGCTGTAAGTGCCGACAGCACCCGAGATGGCACCGAAGGCAACGTTCTTGCGGGCATCCTCAAGACGGTCCAGATCGCGCTTGAGCTCCCAGGCCCAAGAGCCAAACTTCATACCGAAGGTCATCGGCTCGGCGTGGATGCCATGAGTACGGCCGGCGCAGAGCGTGTTGCGCTCCTCGAAGGCGCGGCGCTTGCAGATCTCGCCGAGCTTCTTGACGTCCTCGATGATCAGGTCACAGGCCTGGGTGAGCTGGTAGCACAGAGCCGTATCGCCCAGGTCGGAACTGGTCATGCCGTAGTGGACCCAGCGGCTGGGCTTGGGGTCGCCCTCGGGAACATCGGCGTCGATGTACTCCTTCATGTTGGTCAGGAAAGCAATAACGTCGTGGCGCGTGACTTCCTCGATCTCATCGACCTTTGCCTTCTCAAAGTTAGCGTGATCGCGGATCCACTGGGCTTCGTCTTTAGAAATACCGATCTTGCCGAGCTCCGCCTGGGCCTCGCAGGCCAGGACCTCGATCTCCTGCCAAATGGCGTACTTGTTTTCGAGGGAGAAGATGTGTCCCATCTCCGGGCGGGTATAGCGATCGATCATAGCGGCTCCTTTTTGGCTATTGGCACGTTGGTCGTAACTTAACCATTGTACCGTGCGTAGGTGCAAGTATGGGCAGCAGGCATTAACCTAACATTTTGCCGCAAGAGCGGCCATGGGGACGTCTGCGTATTTGCTTCGCAAATACGCACCGGCTGCGGTCGCCTGCCGGATTCGCGGAGACGGTGGGGAAAACTTTGTTGAATTGGCCGTCCCCGCGTCTCCCGTGCCCGGTGGAGCGGGCAACGGGACGTCTGCGTATTTGCTTCGCAAATCCGCACCGGCTGCGGGCGAGCCCCTCGGCCTCATGAAACGGCAGGGGAAGACTTTGTTGAATTGGCCGTCCCCGTGTCTCCCGTGCCCGGTGGAGCGGGCAACGGGACGTCCGCGTATTTGCTTCGCAAATACGCACCGGCTTTAGGCGCCTGCCGGCGCCTTCGCCTGCTCGCTACAGACGCTTCGCGTTTGCTTTACGCTCGCACCCTGGCGGGTTCGAGTCCCGGCACTTTATTGAAAAAAGCACGGCACCGTAATGGTGCCGTGCTTGTGCTTTTAACTGGAGCGGGCAACGGGACTCGAACCCGCGAGTGTCAGCTTGGGAAGCTGATGCCTTACCACTTGGCGATGCCCGCATATGTGGGGGATAGTATAACGCGGTTGTCTTGTTCGATACAAGGGTGACGATGCTTGTTTTAGCTGTGGAGAATCGTCCTAAAAAACAGGCCAATTGTGGAGATAGGGACCTGTACGTTCCTCTATTTACCGTTGTCTACCTGCAGATTTATTCCATTATCTTTCATAGGCGCCATTTGTCAGATATCGGGCAAGCATTTGGTCAGGTTCCGGTACTTACCCGCATGAACCTCGGGGATAGCCTCATCCTACGCGCCGCGGCCTCCCCGTGCGGCGCACGAGGGATAAGGAGCAGCCATGTCCAACGCACCCACGCACTCTGTCCACAGCGCAATCACAGCAGGATCGCTGCTCCTAGTCCTCTTTTTACTTTTAGGCTGCATGACACCGGATGCCGCGCTCGCCGTCGACGGTTACGAATCGCTCGGATTCCGCACTATCAGCAATGAATGCGGTCCTTTTGGAGTTGGCAAATACGAGGCACAGGATTCTTCGACTGCCTATTGTATGAACCAGGACCGATTTGGCCCCAGCACACCGGGCGGACCCTGGCTCACCTACAATCAGGGCTGGGTATGGCTCGAAGACGAATTCGCGGCCATCATCTGCCATGGCTACCCCACCGCCACATCCTTTGGCGGGCATAACCTGTCCCCCGATCGAGCGCGCGCCGCAACCCAACTTGCCGTCTGGATGCTCAACGGCACCACCCATACCGACGGATCATTCTCATATACAACCGCCCAGGGCGTCACAAAGAGCGGAAACTTTTCCGGCGACAATGAGGTCGTTGCCGCAGCGCGCTGGCTCCACGACAGCGCCAAATCGGGAAGCATTAAAGCCGCACCGCATCGCGCACGGCGCTATTTGGGAACTGTGTCGGGCGGCAGCAAGCGTCAAGACATGCTCTACGTGCTCCCGGCCGTCTCCGCATCCTTCCAAAAACAGTCAGCCAACGCCGCCATCACGAGCGAAAACGATACCTACAGGCTCGACGGAGCGAGGTTCGACATCTATGAGAGCGCCGGCGACAAGCGTGTCGGCAGCATCCAGATGGACAGCAGCGGTCGCGCACAGGCGACACTTTTGCCCAATACGGCATATTATCTGGTCGAAACCAAAGCTCCAGCGGGTTATATCCCCAGGAGTGACCGCATCGCCTTTTCCACCGGCAATGACGGCGGGAATGTCGTCATCGACGAGCAGCCCGGTACCATTACCCTGCGCATCGCAAAGGTCGATGCCGCGACAGGGGCAGGTCCTCAAGTCGGCGCGTCACTTGCCGGCGCTGAGTTCACCTGCGTCTCACAGTCTACCCCGGGCTGGTCGCACACCCTCACGACGGATGAGGACGGCCGGGCAACACTTACCGACATCCCCCTGGGCACCTTTACCATCTATGAGTCAAGAGCTCCCGAGGGCTATCTGCCCTCCGATGAAACCTGGAGCTACACCATCGGTGCCGATCAGCTCGGAGACGCGGGCGTCGTTGAGCTCGAGCGCCGCATCCCCAACATCCCCATCGCTTTTGACCTCGAAATTTCAAAGTTCAAGGACTGCGGTAATAGTGACGAATCTGGTGTAGAGCAGCCGGCGGAAAGCGTGGTCTTTGAAGTGGTAAGCAACACTTCGCAGCAAGTTGTTGGAACGCTGACCACCAATATCTACGGTTTCGCATCGACCAAAGACCAGGCTGGAGCATGGTTTGGCGCAGGAAAGCGCCCCGATGGCGTCAGCGGAACCATACCGTATGACCGTGCCGGCTACACCATTCGTGAGGTTGTCGACACTGTGCCCGACGGCTTTAAGCAGGCAGGGGAATGGACTATCACGGCAGAGCAGATCACGGACGGCGCAGAGCTTCAGTACATCGTAGACAACCACGCCCTGTCGACACATCTTCAAATCGTGAAGCGCGATGCTCAGACCGGCAACGCTGTACCACGTGCCGGGTTCACCTTTCAGTTGCTCAATGGCGACCGTGAGCCCATCTCGCAAACATCCTGGCATCCCGCCCATACCGTTATGAATACCTTTACGACCGATGAAACCGGCACCGTCACCCTGCCCGAATCGCTTAACCCGGGCACGTATTACATACGAGAGACTTCCGCCAAGGAACCGTATCTTGTTGATGAAGATCTGGAGATAACGATTCCCGCCGACATGAACTTAACGCCCGTCGCGGTCGCCTCGTTTTACGACGACGCGGCAACAGGAAGCATCGAGATCGTCAAGAACGATGCCGTAGGTGGGCGCGCCCTTGCCGGTGCTGTTTTTGATATCCGTGCCGTGGGCGATATCGTGCGCCCCGACGGCAGCATTGCTGCCCTGGACGGCGAGACTGTCGCCACCATCACGACCGACGAACGGGGATTTGCGTGCACGAATCATCTTTCGCTGGGGTGCGGAACCGCCACCTATGAGGTAATCGAGGTGCAGGCACCCGAAGGTTACCTGCTCGACCAAAGCGTCCACACCGTCGAGCTGTCGTATGCCGGTCAGGAAACACCCGTGATCGATGCGCACCTCGACGTTTCTAACGACTACACCAAAATCGACATCTCCAAAGTCGATTTGACCGGCAAACAAGAAGTAGATGGCGCCCGGCTCTCCCTCCACGGTGCCGACGGAACCGAAATAGATGCTTGGACCTCCTCTGACAAACCGCATCGCATCGAGCATCTTTTGCCCGGCACCTACACCCTGCGCGAAGTGATGCCCCCGCGCACTTACGACCTTGCCGAAGACATGACGTTTGAAATTAAGGCCACAGGAGAAGTGCAGACGGTAGCCATGAAGGACGCACCCATCGAGATCGAGGGCAAAGTCGACAAGCGGCAAGAGATCGCCCGCCCTATCGGTAAGGGTCTCGTCGCCAACGGCGATGGCAAAAACCGAGCCGTGGCACAATCCGATGCGGACGGCTCCTTCTCTTATACGCTCGATGCTAAAAATGAGTCGAATACCTGGGTTGATGAATTCACCATCACTGACGATCTCGAATGCGCCAAGGAAGGCACTGCCAAACTCATCGCCATCGAAACCCCTGTCGCGACCGGGGACATCGACGGTCTTTGCAACGTGTGGTATCGAACGTCTCCAGTGGGAAGTATCGATACGGGCGAACAGGCCAATGCAACGCTCAGCGACGGGCATGACAACCCCTGGCTCGAAACGGACGAGGTCAAAAAGCTCCTAGGTGACGATTTGCGCATGGTCGATTACGGCGATTGGCATCTTTGGAAAGCCGATATCCCAACAACGGAGTCGGTCACCCTCGAGGCAAAAGAGCTCGCTCTTTTGGACGATACCGCCGTCACGGGCATTCGTCTTGAGTACGGGGCCGTATCGGCCGACTTCACGACAAGAGGCGCTGCAGAATCTTGGACCCGCGAGGACCTCAAAGACGAGCATGACGACCTTGATGATGTGAGCGCCGTCCTTGACTCGGATATTCACGGTGCCGTCATCCATATGCAGGCCGCGTCGTCTTACACGCCTCAGACCGCACTCGCCAACAGCGCTCGCGTTGACCTCTGTCGCAATGGCGGCGGTAGCAACCTTGAATCACATGACGAGGATCGCGTCATCCAGCGATGCGCCATGCCGCAAGATTTACCGGCAACGGGCTCCCTTCCCATTGCCGCCTGCCTCACCGCCTTCGTGACCTCCGGCGCCGCGGCAATCTGGTTTGCCCATCTAAAGCTGGCGTCAAAACGTCGCTGACGCAATAAAAAAGAGGCGAGCCCGTCTCCCGGCTCGCCTCTTATTCGTTCGTGGCGAAATGGCTATTCCCCAGATGCAGACCCACCGTCGATGAGCGCTTGATCGGACTCGGAGATGCCATCGGCTCCCAAACTCTGCTCGTGCTCCACTTCTTCGCTAATCGTGGACTCAGGCGTTGAGCCTTTAACACCCACGATATACGCGGCCCCGAAACCAAGGGCAATGGCGATCAGGGCCAAGATGAGATAGACGGGCCAGTGGCGCTTGATGTACGAAAACACGCAGACTCCTTATAGGTCAACCTACGAACGACGAATGACCTCGGTCACGACCTCGGACACCGTAGCGATATTTGTCGGATTGACGTTGTACGGCAGATCGTCCTCAGTGTGAGCGCATGCCAAACGTGGGCCGTCGACGCCGGCAATGGTAAGGGCGCGTCGGCTTGCCTCGAGAGCAGCATAGGCATCGGTCTTGGCATAGGGCATCTCAAATGCACCGCAATCGACATGGAACGACTTGCACACCTTGTTGACCAAGTTCATGATGCGTCGGTCACCCTTGAGCAACTGCTGCTCGCCCTCGACCGTCACGACCGAAAGCCTACCGGCACCAATGGACTCAAGGTTGATAAAGAACACGCCGCGGAGCTTGTCGCGATGCGCGGCCAGGAACGCCTTCATGCCGGCGCCGTCGCAATCGGAAGCGCCTGTAGCCACAAACCAGATGTCGTGGCCAAGCAGCTCGTCATCACCCATGGAGGCAACGGCAGCGAGCATATCCTCGGCGGAAGCTCCATCGGAAGACGTGGCGCCACCCTTCCAGCCGTCGTCGTCATCCTCGAAGTTATCCCACGAGCCGATACCGCGACCAGACTTCTTGGCGTCGTAATCATCCTCGACGCCAAGCCAATCGCTCATGCTGTCCTGCTCGTTTTTCTTTTTGCGACCGAACAGACCGCCCAAGCCGCGCTTTTGCGGCTTGGCGGCCGGAGCGGCAGGAGCCGAGATAGTCTCAAGCGGCTGAACATCCGAGCTGACCGGCATGGGGGGAACAACCGGAGCCGATGTGGGCTCGGGCCCCTGTGCCGTCGCGAAGGGATCGTTAACCTGAGCCGAAGGGTCGGGAAGGTCGAACAGCGAGGTGCGCGAGGCGACATTGGCCTGCTGCATCGAAGGCATCGAGGGATCGGGGACCGAGGCCAGCGGAGACGCAGAGGGCATGGGAGCCGGCGCGGATGCCGGGTCGGGAACGTTCATGTTCGGGCGCGGCGACGCCTGAGACGAGATTTGAGCCATCAGAGCATCGACCGTCTCGGCCTGCGACGGAGCAGCATTGGCAACCGTGGCGCCGGGATCACTCGGCGCGGGCATGGTGAAGATCTGCGTAGAGTAGGGCCTCGACTCATCCGCCTGCGGAGCTTCGGGGGCCACGGGCTCAGGCTCTTGCTCGGAGCTGTCCGCAGCGACCTGTTCCGCCACAGATTGATCCTCGACCGTATCGGGCGCAGCGGGCTCGTCCTCGACAGGAGCGGAAAGGGGCTCGGCGATAGCGGTGCCCTGCTTCTCAAACGTCATCGTGGCATCAAACGACACAGTGCTGTCGACCGGCTGTTGGGTTTCGAAAGTCGCCGTCTCCCCGGCAACATCCGCAGGCGAAGGCTGCGGCGCCTCGAAAGACGTCGTGGCGTCGGCAACATCAACAGATACCGGCTGCTCGGCGTCGTTTTGCTCAAATTCCTGTGCCGCGCGCTCGCGCTCGGCCTCGGCCGCCTGTTGCTGGGCTGCAGCCTCGCGCTCGGCTGCCTCGCGGGCAGCGGCGCGCTTTTCCTCAAAGTCGTCAACGAGTTTCTTGCCCTTTTCGAATGCCCCCTTAAAGAAATGGGAGGCGCTGGCACCGATCGAAGAAAACGCGGAAGCGATATCGGCATGGGGCGTCGTCACCGGAAGCTCGGCAGAAAAATCGGTGTCGCTCTCGTAGGACACACGCTGCGGATACGCATCGTAGTCGTCCTCGGTATTATCGAGCTCCTCGGGCGCCGGGGCAGGCGCCATGACGTCCAGACCGGCTGCGGGATCGATAGCAGTCTCCGCATCGGCTTCCGTCTCGGCGGCATTGGCCTCATCGGGCTGCGCAGCCACGACCGGATCGGGCTGGGGCGCGGGCTCGAACGTTGGCTCCTCGCCCTCTTCGTAATCGAGCGTACAGGACTCGGGAAGCATTCCCAGGGCACGGATGGCATCCGAGCCAAACCGGATGTTGCCGGCGGCATTGCGATAAAGCTTGGGCTCGGGCTCGGCCTGCTCGGCCGCGGCAGGCTCCTCTGCCGACTCGGCAGCGGACTCGTCTGCAACGGGCTCCTCGGCCGGAATATCTTGGACCTGGGACTCGGGTGCAATGACGCCAATCAGGGTCTCGTCGGCAGAAGCACCTTCGAATCCATCGATTTGCTCATCAAAAGCCTCGCCCTGCTCACCCTCGGGAGCGACCGGCTGGCCATACTCATCCTCGGTATAGGCAGGCTCTTCGTACTCGATGGTATTGCCGTAATCGTTTTGCTGCTGGGCCGCGGCGTACTCGGCTGCCGCGCGCGCCATCTCCTCGGCGCGACGCTTCTGCTCGCCAAAATACGTGTCAAACGGAATATCGTCAGGGAACTCGTTCTCACCCTGATAGGGGGCGACGTTATCCATGACACCCAGCATGGCGGCAACAGAGGACTTGTTGCAAACCGAGCCGGACGTGTAGGGAAGGACAAAACGATTGGAAATGATATTGGCGGCATTGGCGAGCGCCACGAGGGAGGCAAGGATCGCGACAATCCACAGCAGGACCTTCAACGCGCCGGGAAGCGGCAAGATGCGCAGGATGGCAATAGCCGCGGGAGCAATCGTGGCAATCGGGAGCAATTTGGCGATCAGCGCTCGGTACGGCGCATAGGGCTCGCGAGCGAGCAGTTCGGCGCGCGGGGAGTCATAGTGCGCGACGACGACAACCGGGCGATTGCGCGGAGAGGCAAGCGGGCCAGAGGCCTTGTGATAGGCGATGACATTTTGGCTCACGCCCGTCTTGCCCAGGCGCGAGATCACGGGGCGCCCGGTTCGCTCGAGCACATAGAGCACGGCTCCGACAATGGCCAACAGGGTGCCGACTAAGCCGATACCGCCACCGATGCCCATAAGCAGGGCACCGGCGAATGCCAGAATGCCCGTAACGGCAAACGCCATCCTGCTCGGCGCGGGAGCATTAAACTCCTGCACCTCGGGATCAAAGCCGTGGTTGCGGAAAATTTGAGCGATATCTTCGGCAGCCAAGCGCTCTTCTTCGCTGCACGCCGGCGTGATGCCAGTGTTCTGCAACAGGTGGTTAATATAGTTCTGGGTGTTCGCCATATGCGCTCCACATCCATAATCCGACAAATAGGCCCAATGTATGCACATTAGAACCGTATATAGTCGAAAGTATACCCCGAGCGGGCGCAAACGGCCGAATTCTGGGCATCTTAACGCCCCAAGCGGACAAGGATATAGCCTAATCTCCATATCGGACTAAAATCATGGCATCAAACACCTTCCCATGCGAGGATTCTATGACGGCAAGCGATACAACCGTAACGAATAAAAATGGGGCGCCGGAACCCGGTTTCGACAAGACCGCCCAGCGCATCCTCAATCTGTTCTTTGTCCTCAACAGCTCTCCCGAGCCACTGACCACAGAGCAAATTGTCCTGGATTCCGATCTTGGCTATGGGTCGGGCAATATCGACTCGGACAAGCGCAAGTTTCGCCGCGATCGCGAAAAACTCCTCGAACGCGGAATCACGATCAAGGAAGTTCGCGCAGCGGGCGCCCAAGAAACCGAAGAAAGCGCGTGGACCATCGATCGCGAGCACACGTTTGCGGCCGGTGGCCTCATCACCGCAGACGACGCGGACATCTTGCTCGACGCTATCGACCAGACCCTTGCGACCGGTTCGGCCGCGTTTGCCACGCCGCTTGCAGACATACGCTCCAAGATCGCCTACCTCACCGGCGCATCGACCGCAGAAGAGCCTCCCGCCCGTCGCTTACCCGCCGTCGATGCGGTGTGGAGCGCTTTCGCCGAACGCTGCGCACTGCGCTTTTTGTATCAAAACGGGCACGGGGAGCAAAAAGAGCGCACCGTCTGCGTATACGGCATGTTTGAGCACGAGGGTGTGGCGTATTTTTGCGGACTCGACAACGCCACCGATGAAATCAGGACGTTTCGCTGCGACCGTATCGTTCGCGCATGGCGCCCCTCGAAGGCCTACTCCATCCCCGCCGACTTTAACCTGAACGATCGCCTGTTCTTCGAGTTTGATTTTGCCGATTGCAAGCCCGTTATGGCGACCTTTTCGTTTGCCCCGCAAGCCCAGGCCGACATGGTCAGCGGCCTAACGCGCGGTCGCGGGGAGCTCACGCACACCGAAGGGGGTTGGACCTGGACCGTCGGCGTGCGCGACCTTAATGCCGCTGCCTCGTTTTGTATGGAGCACGCCATGGACGGCATGAGACCCGTTGCCCCCGATGCACTTAAACTGGCGTGGAACCACCTCATCGAAAGGACGGTGCACGAGCATGCCCGCGCGTAAACTCACCAGCGAGCAAAGGCTCTCGCGTGCGATTGACATCATGGAGGCCCTCTACGCTGCCGGTGAGACCGGTATGACACGAGGGGATATCTGCAGCCGTTTTGATATCACGGGTGCGGCGCTCGACGAAATTATCGATATCGTCTCGACCCTCGCTGACCGTGAGTCGGGCGCACGCATCATCTGCGAGCGCCACGGCGAGTGCATCATCCTGACAGGCGATGCGGGGCGTGTGCTGCCCTTGCGCCTAAGTGCCGCCGAAGGTGCCGTGCTCAACCACGAACTCGAATCGATGGGAATCGACTCTCGGGCAGCAGAGCGTATCCGACACGCCCTCCTACCCGAGAAACTCGGCTACAACCAGCGCGTCGTCGATACCGTTGCCCGAGGATCGCACTGGCAACAGCTGAACTGCGCGATTCAAGACGGCGTTCGATGCCGCATCATCTACCGTTCGATGGACGACACACGGCCGCGTGAGCGTCTCATCGACCCCCTGCGCATCGCGACGCATGGCGACCAAACCTATCTGATTGCCTGGGATGTCGAAGTCGATGAGCAGCGCTCCTACCGCATGGACAAAATCGAAGGCCTTACCCTTACCGACGATTCCGTGGAGCGCCACGCGCCCGCGTCCGCATCCCTCCACGAATCCCTTTCCAAAGCGGAGCAGAGCGCAAAACTCCTCATGCCGCTCGACATGGCAGAGCGCCTAGACTGGGCCGGCATCATGTCGATTGAGCCAAACGGGGCAGACATGGCGACGGTGACCGTGCGTTATGGGTCAGAGCACTGGCTGTTCTGCCAGGTAATCGCAGCGGGCGGAGTCATCCGCATACTGGATGACCCCGCCCAGGCAAAGCGTCTATGCGATATGGCGAAGAGCCTGACCTGCCCGCTTTAACGGCGCCTCTCGTGGCGTGCACGCCACAGCTGCAAATAATGACCGATCTGCGCCGACTCGATACGCTGGTAGGAAGTCGTGGGCAGCGACGTCAAGAACTTCTTGCCGTAGCCCTTTGTCACCAAGCGCGGATCTGCCAAGATGAGCACACCGCAATCGGTTGACGAGCGGATGAGACGGCCGGCGGCTTGCTTGACTTCGAGCACCGCCTCGGGCAGCGAGTAGCGCGCCCAGGCGCGGTCCTCACGCAGATTGCGCTCACACGAAAGGGGATCCGTGGGGCTCGAGAACGGCAGCTTGGGGATAATGACGCAACGCAGCGTCTCGCCGCTGGCGTCAAAGCCCTCCCAAAAGGCCTTGAGCGCAAAGAGCGATGAGGTCGGCTCGTTGATAAACCGATCGCGCAGGCGACGCGGGGACGAGTTGTGTTGCTGGCAATTGAGCTCCAGGCCCGCTCGCGCCAATTTGGGCTCGACACGGGCATACAGGTCCTCCATATCGCGCCTGTTGGTGAAGAGCGTGAGCACCGATCCACCCATGGCGAGATGGGCATCGACCAGCACGCACTCGAGCGCCGAGAGATAGCGCTCGCGATCGCGCGGATCGGGAATGTCCCCCGCCACGACCACGGCCATATTCGAGTCAAAGTCATAGCTCGAATCCAGGTGCAGCGATGAGGATGTCGACTCACCGATGCGATCGAGGCCGACAGCATGGTTGAAATGCTCAAAGCTCTTGGACACCGTCATGGTCGCCGAAGCGAAGATGGCCGTGTGCACTTCGGGCAGCCACTCGTTCGCCAAGGCCTCGCCGATATCGATGCGCTCGGCGGTCATAGACTCCCCGCCCGCGCGCAGCCGACGGTTCACCTGCAGCGAGTACACATAGTGCTCATCCGTACCCTCAATGATGAGTTTGAGGTTCTCGCCCAGCTCGTGCAGACGGCGCGAAATGTCGCCTAGGTCGACAACGACCTCGGGCTTATCGGCGGCGACGGTCTGCACCAGCGCGTCTACGCTTTTATCCGCCTGGTCCAGCGCATCAATTGCGGTATGGGCCGACTGCAAAAAATCGTGCCAGTCATCCGACTCGCGCAGCTCGGGGCCAATCCACAGATTCGCGTTATCGTAGCTCCCACGGGCGCGACGGCCGAGCTCGCGCACACCATCGAACACATCGGCAATCGCCATGCTCGCGCGGGCAACCGTCGACGTCGCTTTGGCGGTGAGTCCCAAGTAGAGCGTGGAGCCCTCGGAAGTGGCCAGGTCACGGGAAACTTGACTCAGCGCGCCGGCACTCGACCCACTCAAGCGCTCAAACAGCACGCGCGACTCATCTGCCGAAACCACGCGCGCCCATTGGCGACGGGCCTCACGCTCGATGGAATGGGCCTCGTCGACCACCCAGTGACGAATCGGAGGCAAAATCCTTCCCTCGGCGGCCACGTTGCGGAACAGCAGGGAATGGTTGGTGACCACCACGTCGGCATGTGCCGCTCGGCGGCGCGCCCCGTGGACCAGGCATTTGTCAGGGAAGAACGGACACAGACGACGAGCACACTCGCGCGAAGCCGTCGTAAAGTCGGGACGGTTGACGCTGCGCCAGCGAATGCCGAGCGAATCGAGGTCGCCATCGGCAGATTGGCACACATACGCCATGATCACCGCAACCGCCGTGAGCGTGTCAGCAGGATCGCGCTTGGTGGTGATCTCAACCTGACCACGGCTCATGCGCTCGAGCTTGCGTAGACACGGATAGTGGTCATAGCCCTTGAGTGCACAAAACGACAGGCCCCCGTCCAGCTGTTCGGCGAGCTTTGGCAGCTCATGGTACATAAGCTGGTCGGCAAGATTATTCGATTTGGTCGCAATGCCGACGGTAATGTTGTTTCGGCGGGCGGCCTCGACGAAGGGCACGAGATAGGCCATCGACTTACCGACGCCCGTGCCCGCCTCGATCACGCGATGGGTACCCGTGACCAGCGCATCGCGTACCTCAACCGCCATCGCGATCTGCTCGTCACGCGGCTCATAGGTGGGGTACATGCGATTGACCAGGCCGCCGGGGGCGTAATCTGCCTCGATCTCTTCACGACTCGGCATCTTAAGGACCGGCAGCTCGTCCGCATCAACGCGATCGTCCGCGCGATCGGCCTTGAGCACGTCGGCACGAGCGGCGCTGAGCGAAAATATCGAACCTGGGTTCTGGCCAGCCAAAAAGGAAAAAATGGGGCGATAGGACCAAGGCACGTCCGCGTGCATGTCAGCCAAGCGCGCCATAAGGCCCGAAGGCAGGTCGGTAAGTGCGACCAGCAGCACGCGCCACACACCGCACAGGGCATCAACGTCTGCGTTCGCACGGTGCGACACCGAATCGCACCCAAACAAGTCGGCCATAAAGGACAGTTTGTGCGACGTCAGGCGCGGAAGCGCAATGCGCGATAGTGCCAGCGAATCGATCCAGATATCACTCACGTTGACACCGCCTTTGACCGATTCGATAAACGACCGGTCAAACGTCGCGTTATGCGCGATAACAGGACAGCCGCCCACAAAGTCGGCGAGTGCCGCGACGGCCTCGACGGCCGACGGGGCATCTGCCACATCGGCGTTCGTAATGCTCGTGAGCTCGGTAATCTCTGCAGGAATTAGCTGCTTGGGATGCACGAACGTATCAAAGCGGTCAATGACTTCGCGGCCCGAAAGGCGGGCCGCGGAAATCTCAATTAACTCGTTGTCCTGCACCGAAAGACCCGTGGTCTCGGTATCGAGGACGATTACGTCCTCCTCGATGAGGCCAAACGACTGCGTCTTAGCGCGCTCGGCGAGCGTGGCGTAAGAATCGATGACAAACTGCGGCGTTCCAGGAGATACGGCGTCCTCAATTAGCATGCAACGCCCGCTCGACGGAGACCCATACGGATCAGGCTGTCGCACACTTGCGGGAACGTCATGTCGTCGGTATGGCGAATCTCATCGGGATACAGTGACGTATCGGTCATGCCGGGAATGGTGTTGGTCTCGAGAATGACAGGGCCGTCCTCGCTCACGATAAAATCGCTGCGCGAAATGCCCAGACAGCCGAGGGCCTTGTGGGCCGCACAGGCAAGTTCCTGGGCACGAGCATAGTTTTCGGGCGAAATCTGCGCCGGGATACGGTGGATATCCGTGGGGTCGACGTACTTAACATCCAGGTCGTAGAACTCGCAGTCCTCAGGCTTGCGAATCTCCACAATCGGCAGCGCGCGCACGTCGTCCTCGCCGTACACGCCCACAGTGATCTCGGTTCCCTCGATGCACTTTTCGACCAGCACTTTATCGCCGTACTCAAAAGCCTTGGCGATTGCCGCCGGCAGCTCTGAGGGCTCGTGGACGAGCGAAATGCCGTAGCTGGAGCCGTTGACGGCGGGCTTTACAAAGCAACGCTCGCCACAAATCTCGACGATACGATCAATATCGACCTCGTCGCCCGCCTCAAGCGCCAGGCCGGGGGCAATGGGGATGCCCGCCTTGGCATACAGAAGCTTTGAAACCTCTTTATCGGCGCCACATGCGCTGGCGAGCACGCCTGACGCCGTGTAGGGGATACCCAGCGTCTCCATGGCCCCCTGCATGGCGCCATCCTCGCCGCCGGCGCCGTGCATGGCGATAAACGCCACGTCGAAGCCACCGGTCGCCATAGTCACCATAAAGTCATCGGCGGCGGTGTCGAGCAGCTCCACCGAGGTGTAGCCGGCCTCCTTCAGTGCCACCACGACATTCTTTCCAGAATTGAGCGAAATCTCGCGTTCGGCGGAATGGCCGCCCGCCAAGACCGCTACGTGCATGTTCTCTAGGCTTTTACCCGGCATGGGCAGACTCCTCCTCTATAATTCCTGCAGCTGATACCATATTGTAGCGATACCCTCTACGTTTCCCCAAAATCGAAAGGCTTCCATGAATCCCAGGACTAAATCTCAAGACATTCGCGACTTGAGCCAAAACGATATTCGCGAACTTGTCGCCGAACTCGGCCAACCCGCTTTTCGCGCAAAGCAGCTCATCGAATGGGTTTTTGAGAAGAACGTTTGTTCGTTTGATGACATGACCAACCTTCCCAAGGCCTTCCGCGAGCAGCTGAAGGAGGCATTTGCCTTCGACACGCCGACCGAGCTCGCCAAGCAGGTGTCTAAGGATGGCTCTCGTAAATACCTACTCGAGTACCACGACGGTATCTCCGTCGAGACCGTCGGCATGCCTCGTCGCAACAAGCTGTCTGTCTGCGTATCTACCCAAGCCGGCTGTGGTATGGGCTGCGCTTTTTGCGCTACCGGTCTGAACGGCCTCAAGCGCTCACTGACCGCTCAAGAGATCGTTGACCAGGTACTCCACGTTTCCAACGACTTTGGCGAGCGCGCGACGAGCGTAGTTTTCATGGGCCAGGGTGAGCCTTTCGCCAACTATGACGAGGTCCTCAAGGCGCTGCGTATTCTTAATGACCCTGACGGTATCGGTATCGGAGCACGCCATCTCACCGTCTCCACCAGCGGCGTCATTCCTGGTATTCGCAAGTTTGCCGACATTCCCGAGCAGTTCACGCTCGCCGTCTCGCTGCACTCTGCCATTCAGTCCACGCGCAATAAGCTCATGCCGGGCGTTAAGAAGTACACGCTTTTGCGCCTACACGAGGCCCTTCAGCTCTACACCGAAAAGACCGGCCGCCGTCCGACATACGAATATGCCATGATCGAGGGCGTCAATGACACCAACCCCGAGATGCAGGCGCTCTGCGACTTCTGCGAGGGCACGCTGTGCCACGTCAACCTGATCCAGCTCAACGATATCGAAGGCAGTCCTCTCAAGCCGTCGCCGATTCATAAGGTTGAAGACCTTCAGCGTCGTCTTGAGTCCCGTGGCATTGAGACCACGATCCGCAACTCTCGCGGCAACGATATCGACGCTGCTTGCGGCCAGCTCAAGCAGCGCTTCAAGATTCAGAAGAACGCGTAGGGGAGACTAACCTAAACGTTTCATGTGAAACATCGAACGGCCCCGGTTGTTAAATTGCAACCGGGGCTGTTTCATATCTATTATTAATCTTCATCGAGCGATTGTTCAACAACTTTTTCGCAAGAAATAAGGGGTCCTTGTTCTGGCGTTCAGACAAGGACTCCTTCAATAAAGGCTAGTAATTGTTAGGTACCTAAAAGCCTACATTTTCCCATTGATGATTAACCCAATCTTGATTAATCTTAGGATTCTTAGTTACCTGAGCTGTACGCATAGCGACATCCTCAGTCATAACATCCATTTTCTTTTTGGACGTATCGACGATATCTTGCGCTCCGCGAAGCAGACGACTACGCAATTCATCGTCTGTTGCGATCTTAAATCCCGCAAACGCACCAACCGCTACAGTTGCAGCCAAAGCAAGAGCAGTCAGAACTTTATTCTTCATCTCGACCTCCTTGATCAACTTGAATCATTTCGCCAAGAATTCGCGAGAGCTCTTCCTCATCCTTAAACTCGATCTCGATTTTATTCTTGCCGCGCGAGCTCTTGACGCGAACGTTTGTGTTAAACACCTGACGCAGAACGCGTGCAGCTTTCTTAAAAGACTGAGGCGTTGCAGGGCGAGGTGTTTTAGGCGTCTCTCCGGCAGAAAACAGTGGAGCAAGATTTTCTGTCGCACGGACAGACAAACCCTCTGCAACAACTTTCTCTGCAAGTTTAATGCGCGCATCTTCATACGGAACAGCAAGAATTGCACGAGCATGACCAGCAGTCAGCTTGCCGTCGAATATCATGTGCTGAACTACCTCTGGAAGATCAAGCAAGCGCAACGAATTGGTGATTGCAGAGCGAGACTTGCTGACAGCCTTTGACAAGGCTTCTTGAGTCATACCGCTTGAATCGATGAGTTGTCGATATCCCTTAGCCTCTTCGACGGGGTTGAGGTCAGAGCGCTGAAGGTTTTCAATCAGCGCGAGTGCAAGCATCTCTTCATCATCAACGTCCTTAATGATGACGGGGAGCTCTTCAAGGCCAGCAAGCTTTGAAGCCTGATAACGACGTTCACCCGCAATAATCTCATAGCCGTTACCATGCTTGCGCACAAGAAGCGGCTGCAGAACGCCGTGCTCCTGAATTGACTCACTCAACTCGCGAAGCTCGGTCTCGTTGAAATGAATTCGTGGCTGGTTTGGGTTCGGAACGATGTCTTCGATTGGAAGTTTAGTTTCCGAAGCGGCATTTGATGCTGACGCTGCAGATCCGCCAGTCTCATATTCAGCTTCCGAAACCAGTGCATTGAGTCCACGACCCAAGCCGCCGCGCTTCTTAGGACTAGGCACGCTTAATCACCTCTTTAGCAAGGTTCATATACGCCTTTGCGCCCTTATTCTGTGGCGCATAGGTAATTACAGGCTCACCGAACGAGGGTGCTTCTGAAATTTTAACTGTGCGTGGAATCAAGGTCTTGAATGCCTTGTCACCAAAATACGATTGAACCTCTTCCACAACCTGGTTCGAAAGCGATGTACGCGAATCGTACATAGTCATGAGCACGCCATAAGTATCAAGGCTCTTATTAAGGCGTGTTTTAACCATCTTCATCGATTCAAGCAGCTTTGTGACGCCTTCGAGTGCGTAATATTCGCATTGAATAGGAATCAAAACACTGTCTGCTGCTGTTAACGCATTGATGGTCAGCAAACCAAGCGATGGCGGGCAATCAATGAATATAAAATCAAACTCATCCTGAACAGGCTCAAGTAGATCCTTTAAGCGAGTTTCACGGGCAATCGCACTGACAAGTTCGATTTCCGCACCTGCAAGCTGGATAGTAGCCGGAATTACAAAAACCTTATTGCAATTTGTATCAAGAACGAGCGATTCTGCCGGAACATCGTTCAGCAATGCATCATAGATGCAGTGATCGAGCTCTTCTTTTTCGATTCCAAAACCACTCGTACTATTACCCTGTGGGTCAAAATCGACAATTAACGTCTTTCGACCCAGTTCACCCAACGCCGCTGCAAGATTTACAGCTGTGGTGGACTTACCTACGCCGCCTTTTTGGTTGATGATAGCGATGATGCGCGTGCCTTTTGCGCTCTTAGAACGCTTAACGTCGCGAAATCCCACGGTCCCTCCTGGTGTATTTAAAGCTGTTGAATGGAGGATGTTTCACGTGAAACAATCCGATTCGACACCGATTGCAATGTTTCACGTGAAACATTGCAATCAGCACTATCCATTATGTTTCACGTGAAACATCTAGGCAAGCGGATTCTTTTTTGCCATGCCATTAGCACGCGGAAGAGAAACAGATGCCTGACGAGTCTTTTTAAGGATAATAAATTCACGGTGACCCAGACCATTCGGCAAATCAAGGTCGTCCGTCATAAGCATGGTAAAGCCGCATATCTTTGCAGCCGCAAGACCAGATTGAAGCTCTTCATCAGATGGATTCCCCTTCGTAATAACAAAAAGACCACCATCTTTTAGAAAAGGAGAAGCGTACTCAACGAGAACCGGTAATGGTGCGAGCGCACGGGCGGTCACAACTGCAAATTGTTTCTTATGAGATCGAGCATATTCTTCAAGACGATTGTGAACGGCATTAGCATGCTTAAGGCCAAGCTTCTTAACAAAGGAATTAACTGCATCGACTTTCTTGCCAACGGAATCGATATAGGTAGCCTTTCGTCCACTTGCAATAGTCAACGGAATACCTGGGAATCCAGCACCGGTACCCATATCAAGCAAAGCACCTTCAGGAGCTTTATCAATATAGGGTAGCAAAACAAGTGAGTCAAGAATATGAAGGACGGCCGCATCATCAACATTCAGGATGCGCGTTAGATTGGTAGTCTTATTGGACTCCAGAACAAGATCAAGATGCTGGATACAGACACGAAGGCTATCGTCGGAGACCTTCAAAGAATAGTCTTTACAATACGAAATTAGACGGCTCAGCATTTGGCTTGCCTGCTCATCAGATAACACAAACAAGACGACTCCTTTCTGACAAAAATCAGTGTATCGAGAACTTTTGACAAAAAAAGGGGACGTGGAAACCACGTCCCCTTAGCATAGACTCGAGAAGATTATCGAGCAACAATCACAACATGGCGATCGGGGTCAGAGCCCTCAGAATGCGTGTCGACAGCATCGTTACCACGAAGGGCAATATGAACCAGTCGACGTTCGTAGGCATTCATGGGCGGCAAGGAAACACTTTTATGAGTGCGAATAGCGCGCTCGGCAGCGGACTGGGCCATAGAAGCAACCTTGTCCTGTCGACGGCTCTTATAACCTTCGACGTCGACGACGACCGGATACCTAAAGCCAAGCTTGCGACTCACCAACAGGGAGAACATAACTTGAAGAGCATCGAGGGTACGTCCATGACGGCCAATGAGAACAGCAAGATCAGGAGCAGTTACGTCCAGGATCAACTCGCCCTCGTCACCCTCATACTCATCGATGGGTGAGTTCGCCGCATCGAAGTGCGAAAGGATGGAACGCAGAATGGAAATAGCCACATCGGCAATGGTGTCGAGCTCCTCATCGGTCAGCTCTTCACCAGCCTTGTAACGCTGTGCAATCTCGGGATAATCGCCCGCGACCCGCGGGGCAACCTCCTCAAGCATATCCTCGACGATCTCTTCAGACATAACGAACTCCAAAAGTTAGGTACCTAAATAAGAATACTATCCCACTACTTCTTCTTGTGCGGACGCGGCTTCTTCTCGCGACGGGTAACCTCGACCTGCAGCGGAGCGTTCTTGAGGCGCTCCTCCTCATCGGCCTTAGCCTTGTCGATAACCTTCTGCGTCACGAAGATCTGCTGGATAACCTGCCAGGCAGAAGACACATCGTAGTACAGCAGAACGCCGACGGGCAGGCTCCAGCCCATCCAAAGCATCATGACGGTCATGACGACGGCCATCATGCGCATGCTCTGGGCCTGCTGACCGGTCTGATTGCGAGACATATACAGCTGCGGAATCAGGGTCAAGACAGCGAACAGAATCAGGCAAACCAGTGCAGGCAGCGCAACCATAAAGCCATCGGCAAAAGAAGCGCTCGGCGTGGTGGTAAGGTCAGGCAGGATGTTGAAGAACGAGAACGTGCCGTCGCTAAAGTACTGCGGCAGGTTACGCAGCAGCGTAAACAGGGCGAACAGGACAGGCATCTGGATCAACAGCGGCAGACAACCAGCCATGGGGTTGAACTTGTTCTCGCTGTAGAACTTCTGCATCTCCTCGGCCTGACGCTGGGGATCGTCAGCGTAGCGCTCCTGGATCTCGAGCATCTTGGGCTGCAGCACCTGCATGCGCGCCGTCGACTTTGTCGACTTGAGCATGAGCGGCGTCAGCAGCAGACGGATGATGACCACCAGGATGATGATGGACAGGCCCCAGTCGACCGCAAAGGTCTGGATGAGCTTGAGCAGCTCGAAAAGGATGTTAACGATCCAATCCCACATGTAAGTTTTCCTCCGATAGCGAGTGCCCGTTAGGGCACAGGGTCATAACCGCCGACGTGCAGGGGATTGCAGCGAGCGATGCGCCTCACGGCAAGCCAGCAGCCTCTCAAAACACCGTACTTCTCAATCGCCTGAACGGCATATTGCGAGCACGTTGGGTAATAAATGCAGGCGTCAGGTAATAAGGGCGAAATAACCTGTTGATATATGCGAATAGGAGCGATGGCAACACGTCGCAAAACGTGATTGCTCATCGCTCCTCCCCGGCAACGCCGGCGCGTTTCATAAGCGAACGCAATGCCTTGTCCATCTCCTGCGGCGAGGAGATCCTCGTCTTGGGAGTCGCGAACAAGATGATGTCATAACCCGCAACGGGAAATCCGCAGCTGCGGGCGGCCTCGCGCATCACACGCTTAGAACGGTTGCGCACGACTGCACAACCGAGCCGTTTAGCACCAACGAAGGCGACCCTTCCGGAGTCGCCTTCGCCAACCGATTCACATATGGTCATTCGAATCAGAGGGTGATTGAAACGACGCCCCTGACTGAACACATGCTCGAAATCTTGCCGAGACTTAATAGTCTTCATGCGAGATGTGTGTATCGCTGCTAGACAGTGAGACGCTTGCGGCCCTTGGCGCGGCGACGGGCGAGCACGGCACGACCACCCTTGGTGGCCATACGGGCACGGAAGCCATGGGTCTTGGCACGCTTACGCTTATTAGGCTGATACGTACGCTTCATCTTAAGTTCCTCCTGCTGCATTTCGAGTGTCCGCGGGAGCGCGGACGCAGATATAGACACGTGAGCTTGAAGATTGTAGGGAAATCAATGTTCAAATGTCAAGAAATCAAAGGTAAAAGGTCGCGCAGTTCACACGGTTCCCCCATAAGCCCAACTGAAATTTGCGGTGTACGGCAACTTTTCACGATATTTCACCGAGTTTTCAACAGGTCATGTTGGCAATGTTGAGAACTTTTCGCCCGTTTTCCAAAGTTTTCAACAGGTTTTGAAAAGTTGTCGAAAGATGAGAAACATTGCACAGTGAGCTACTATTTGTTCGAAACCTTATGAAAGATTGCGAGCAGCATGTCTGACGACTTTTACACCATGGTCGATTCCGGAGACCCGGCACCCGACAATGAGCACATCACCGGCGTGCGCGAAAAGCGTGGCCAGGAAGAGCAGGCCGCTGCGAAAGCGCAGGGTGCCATGTATGCCGCACGCATCGCGGTCTATGACGACATGCTGTCGACACCGCGCGTCATCGTCATCGAACCGAAGGACGTGCGCACCTATCTGGAAGAGACAACCAACACCGTCTACCAGTGCATGAAAGAACAGGGCGGGCACATCTCGCTCATGGTTATCCGCGAGATTGTCGAAAACTTTATCCACGCCCACTTTGCAGAGCCCATCATCTCGATCCTAGACGGCGGCGACACCATCCGATTCGCAGACCAGGGACCGGGGATCGACGACAAGGAGCGCGCGTTCGACTTTGGCGTTACCAGCGCAAACAGCAACATGAAGCGATACATCCGCGGAACCGGAGCCGGGTTTCCCATGGTGCAGGAGTACCTGGAAAACGCCGGCGGCGCCGTATCCATCGAGGACAACATGGGCAACGGCACCGTGGTCACGGTAAGCCTGAACCCCAAGCGCGTGCAGGAAATCGAGCGCGCCGGAGGGCGAGGGGCCGCCGTGCGCCCCGAGACGGAGCAGCCGGCGTATCCCCTATCCAGCACGTTTGCACAGCAGCCCGTGGCGCAGCAGATGCAGCAGCCCATGGCGCACATGCAGCAGCCTGGAGCTTTTCCCGCGCAAGATCCCCAGGCACCGCTGAGCCACACGGCGCAAAACATGCCGGAGGGCATAGGCTCGGCAGATCTGGACACAGGCATCGTGCAGCAGACGGCGGCCATGCCAAACGTCCCGCAAATGGGCTACCAACCGTACCCGCAAGGGTATCCTCCCCAATATATGCCGCAGCAGGAATACGCCCAGCCGTATCCGCAGCAGTATCCTCAGGGGTATCAACAGACGTATCAGCAGATGCCACAGGGGCAATTTAACCCTTGGGCCCAGCAGATGCCGCCGCAGCCTTACCAACAGTGGCCGCAAAGTTTTCAACAGCAGATGCCACCCATGCAGAGTTCTCAACAACCAGCAGCTCAAATGATGTATCCTAATGCGACGAATCAATACGCACAACCGCAGTCGGACGTGTTTGTAAGCGAACGCGGCAACGCCGCATTAGGGTATCTGGCCCAACATCAAGAGTGCGGCGCAACGGACTTGGCGCGGGCGTTTGGAAACTCCGCACCCACCTGGTCGCGCACGCTCAACGATTTGGCGCAGGCGGGCTTGGTAATCAAACATGGGCAGAAATATCATCTGACCGAAATCGGAAGCGCTCGCGTGCGGGCCCAAGCTTAAGGAACGGGAGAGACAGTGGACGAGGAAGCAAGCATCATCCTGGGGGATGCCATCGCCTTTTGTCAGCGCGACGGCCAAGATGCGCGCCTCATCAACATGTTGGGGCAATCGCGCGCCGTGAGCCTGACCGAGGACACCTTGACGATTGAGGCCCCCTCACGATTCGCTATCGCTCAGCTCAAAAAGCATCAGCCGACCATCGAGGCGTACCTGGAAGAGATCGCCTTTGCACCGATTGCGCTCGACATCGTGGCGCCACAGGGCTCCGCGGCAGATAACGCCGCGCCTGCGGCACCCGTCGTCCCCCCAGTGGCGCCAGCTGCCGCCGCGGTGCCAGCTCCCGAGCATCAAACCGGCGATGTTTCCCGTGAAACCATGCCCGCCGTCTCGACGTCGGCAGCCCCCATGCCCGCTGCCACACACATGCCTATCGCGCACGACGCAACACCGGGCGAGGATTCGGGCATCGCAATCAAAAACACGCTTTCGGCCGACGATTTCCGCCGCATGATGAACCAGATGAAAGGCGGGGCGCCTGCAAAGAGTGCAAAACCAGCCTCCACATCGCCCATGAGCGTCCCCGCAGCTGTGGCACCGGTCGAGCAGAACACCGATGGCGCGCCGCTCGCGGCCAACTCAAAATTCACCTTCGAAAACTTTGTCTACGGCCCCGAAAACAGCCATGCCTATCGCTCGGCCCTCAAGTTTGCCGCACTCGCGGACGAACGCGGCACATGCACTTCCCTGTTCATCTATGGCAAATCGGGGCTGGGCAAGACCCATCTGCTGCTCGCCATCAAAAACGAGCTCGCCGAAAAGTCGCCCGAGATCAAGGTGAAGTACGCCAACTCACAGGCATACCTCGATGACCTGATGACGGAGTTCGACCGCCAAAAGAAGAGCAACGCCCCCATCATGCAGGCATACCACGGCGTGGACGTGCTCATTATCGACGACATTCAAAACATCATCGGCAAGCGCGCGAGCGTGGACTACTTTTTCCAGCTCATGGACGAGTTTATCCGCAATAACAAAAAAGTCGTCATCGCAGCCGACCGCGCACCCAAAGACCTGAGCATGGACGAACGCCTGACCAGCCGCTTTAACGCCGGCATGCTCTGTTTAGTGGCAGAGCCCAGCTACGAGATGAAATACAAGATCTTGCAGCGCTACTACGAGAACACGATAGCCGCCGCACCCGAGGCGGGTGATGACTCGCTGTTGGCGGCCTACGGTGGCGATGGCGGGCATCTGACCGACGAGCACTTTAAGCACATGGCGGAGGTGTCGGGAACCAACATTCGCGAACTCGAAAGCTTTTGTGAACGCTGCGCAGGCGAGGCGGGAGACCGCGAACGTGAGGGCAGCGAGCTCAGCTTCGACGACATCGACGCCATCGCAAGCCAATACTTCGATACGTCGGCCAAGAAGATCAACGTGCAGACGGTCCAGTCTGTCATCGAGGAGCAATACGGCGTGACGCACGAGGAGCTCATCGGCCCGCGCCGCAACGCCAACATTGCCAAAGCCCGCCACATCGCCATCTATCTGGCCATCGAGATGTGTGAGATGACGACTACGGCGGTGGGCGCGGAGTTTGGCAACCGCAACCATTCAACCGTCAGCACGAGCTATAAAAAGGTTCAGAAGATGATTCAGGAAGACCGTACCGTAACCGAGGATCTCAAATCGCTACGAGATAAAATTACACTGCGTTCGTAGGGAAATAGAGACACCTGTTGAAAACTTGTCGAAACGCCGGGCATAACGTGTCTAAAACTCACCCCAAGGCGACGAAAAGTTTTCCGCAGGTTTTGAACGTGGAAAACACGGTCGGTTGCGCACAGGATGCTGTCGATTCTCTTTTTGGGGTTGACCAGCGCTTTTGGGAGTAATCAACAGTTTCGTCAGTGCTATTACTATTATTAAGATATTTATATCTATAGAAAGGTATTAAAAGATGAAGTTCACCGTCAGCCAAAGCTCGCTCACGCAAGCCATCGGCGTCGTTATGAAAGGCGTCGCTTCGGCATCTACCCTTCCCATCCTGTCGGGCGTGCTCGTTAAGGCGCAGGACGGCATCTTGGAATTCCAAACTTCTAACTACACCATCTCGATTCGTCATCGCATTGCCGCGCATGTCGAAGAAGAGGGCGAGATGGTGATTCCCTGCAAGATGCTCTCGAACATTACGAAGACCCTTCCCGACGCTCCGGTTACCTTTGAGCTCTCGGAGCGTCAGGTGCTGATTGGGTGCGAGAAGAGTTCCTTCCGCCTCAACACGCTCGATGCCAACGATTTCCCCGAGTTCCCGGCCTATGCCATCGAGAGCGCGGTGGAGCTCCCGACCGACATCCTGTCCGAGATGGTCGGCCGCGTGTGGCGTGTCACTTCGACCGATAAGGCCCGTCCCATCCTGGGAGGCGTGCACATGAAGGTCGAGAACAACACCGTGCGCCTGGTGGCAACCGACTCCTTCCGCCTGGCCGTATGCGACACCCAGGTCGAGACCTCGACGCTCGAGGGCTCTTTTGAGCTCAACGTTCCGGCCGACGCCTTCAACGACGCCCTGAGCATCATGGCCAGCCAGGCGACCATCATGATCGGCGCCACCGACACCCAGGTTGTCTTCGAGGCCGGCAACACCACCTACGTGTCGCGCCGTATCGAGGGCGTGTACCCCAACTACAAGCAGCTCATCCCCGATTCATGCGTGACGAGCGTCAAGATCGACGTGGCGGCTTTTAATGCCGCCCTTAAGCGCGTGGCGGTCATCGCGAGCGCGAACCCCGCCGTCAAGTTCGAGATCGATGTCGAGAACGGTCAGATGGGCCTGTCCTCCATCTCCAATGACCAGGATCTGGCGCAGGAGACAATCGATGTCGAGGCCGAGGGCGAGTCGGGCACCATCGCCTTTAACTACCACTACATCTTTGGCTGCCTCAATGCCCTGTCCAAGGAGAAGGAGATCACGCTGGAGCTCAAGAGCTACTCGCAGGCGGGTATCTTTAAGTCCTACGACAAGATCAACTACCTGTACCTGGTTATGCCGGTTCGCATCTAGCGCTGTGCCATGACCGTGTTTGCCCGCAACCTTTCCGTCGCGCGCTACCGCAGTTTCGATAGCTACCGTCTTGACCTGGACGAAGGCGTGACGGTGCTTGCGGGGCCCAACGCGGCGGGAAAGACCAACCTCATAGAGGCGCTGCAGCTTTTGACGAGCGGCACCTCGTTTAGGCATCCCACAGCTGCCGAGCTCGTGCACGACGGCACGGGCTCGTGCAAGCTCGAGTTGAGGCTCGAGGGCGATGGCCGCGTGCTCGATATGGGGTTGGGCGTTGAGGACGGCAAGCGCTCGTTTAGCCGTAACGGCAAGAGGTGCTCGGCTGCCGGCGTGCGAGGGGTTATGCCGAGCGTGCTGTTTTGCCCCGATCATCTGGATATGGTCAAGCGCGGTGCCAGCGTGCGCCGCGCCGCCCTCGACGACTTTGGCGTACAACTGAGCGCCCGTTACGCCGACCTGGCGAGCACCTACGGGCGTTGTGTGACGCAGCGCAACGCCCTGCTCAAGGAGACCTGGTGCTGCCGCGAGATGCTCGGTGCGTGGAATGACTCCATCGCCCGCGCCGGGTCAGCCCTGCTCGTGCATCGTTTGGCCCTGCTCGACCGACTGGCGGGCCATGTGCGCGCCGCGTATGGGCAGGTGGCATCCGGTGAGGACGCAGGCGTGTCCTATGTGTCCACTCTGGGGGATTTGCCTCAAGCCGAAGGGCGCGAGGAACTTAAGGGCTGGGCGTACGAGCATATGCTCGCGGCCCTCGATGAGCGTGCCGATGAGGAGATGCGCCGCGGCGTGACGCTCGTGGGTCCGCATCGCGACGAGATTGAGTTTTCCGTCGCGGGCCGATCGGCCCGTTCATTTGCCAGCCAGGGCCAGCAGCGAACGCTGGTGCTTGCCTGGAAGGTGGCAGAAGTGGCCGTGGCGCGCGATATCCTGGGCACCGCGCCACTGCTGCTTTTGGACGACGTGATGAGCGAGCTCGATGCCGGGCGGCGAGGCGCTTTTCTGCAGCTGATCGGTGATGATATCCAGACGGTCATAACCACCACCAATCTGGGGTATTTTACCGATGACTTGCTTGATCGAGCCAAGGTGGTGAGCATGGGTGAGACGTGCTAATTACGAGCGCGAGAACGGAACGGTTGCCTTTGGCGGCTTTTTGGATGCCGAGCGTCAGCGCATCCTGGCGGCCGCGACACCTGAGCGCCGCGCGCAAATGGAGGCTGCAGAGGAATCTCGTGCGGTCTATCGCGCCTGGAATGCGGTGTGCTCGGGCACGCGCGAGGGACGCCACGTGACGGGCCTGCGCTACCTGCCCGAGTCCAATGAGCTGCTGGTGTATCTCGATTCGCCCTCGTGGACGCAGGATATGACGCTGCTGCGCGAGATCATCCGGGCACGCATGGAGCGGGCCGGGGCGCATGTGGACGGCCTGGTGTTCAAAACGACCGCGCCCGGTCACACGCCGCCGGCTGCCAAGGAGCGCCTGCGCCCGGCCGTGACCGAGCGCCCGCCGGCTCCGCACGCCGATCTAAGCGAAGCCGAACGCGGCGAGATCGAGCGCCAAGTGGCGCCCATCGAAGATCAAAAACTGCGCGAGGCCCTCGAGAATGCCATGAGAGCCAGTGCCGAGTGGGCCAAGGGCGTGCAAAGCAAAAAAGAGCCTTAAATCGCATCTGGTGGCCTTGTAGAGCCAAATACCCTCGTTCCCGAGGGTATTTTTTTACGATAAACTAGTAAGGCTGTACACATTTTCTTAGCTGAAGGAGGACGTGTGGCAAACGAAAACGATTACGATGGCGGCGAGATTAAGATTCTCGAAGGTCTCGAGGCCGTTCGTAAGCGCCCGGGCATGTACATCGGCTCGACGAGCGCCAGCGGCCTGCACCACCTGGTGTGGGAGATCGTTGACAACTCCGTTGACGAGGCCATGGCCGGTTTCTGCACCGAGATTCAGGTGACGGTCCACGCCGACAACTCCATCACGGTCGTCGACAACGGGCGGGGCATCCCCGTCGACGAGCATCCCATCAAGAAGATCCCGACGCTCGAGGTCGTTATGACGATCCTGCACGCCGGCGGCAAGTTCGATAACTCGGCCTACAAGGTCTCGGGCGGCCTGCACGGCGTGGGCATCTCCGTCGTCAACGCGCTGTCCAAGCGCGTGGTCGTGCAAGTGCGCCGTGACGGCAACGTCTACGAGATGGAGTTCTCGCGCGGCAAGACCGTCAAGAAGATGGAGGTCGTGGGCACCTCGGATTCGACGGGTACCACCGTCAACTTCTGGCCCGACGACGAGATCTTCGAGACCTGTGTCTACGATTTCGATACGCTGCACAACCGTCTGCAGGAGACGGCGTTCCTCAATAAGAATCTAAAGATTGTGCTGACCGACGAGCGCGAGGCGACTCCCCACGTGGAGGAGTTCTGCTACGAGGGCGGCATCATCGACTTCGTTAAGTTCCTCAACGACGGCAAAGACGTCTCCGAGGCCTTTAAGGAGCCCATCTATATCGAGGGTAAATCGGATCCGGATGCGCCCGTGACCAAGATGGGCGAGGTCGAGGTGTCCCTGCAGTGGAATGCCGGCTATGGCGAGAACGTCATGTCGTTTGCCAACGACATCTACACCCCCGAGGGCGGCATGCATCTCGAGGGCTTCCGCACCGCCCTCACCCGCGTGATTAACGATTACGCCCGCAAGCAGAACCTGCTCAAGGAGAAGGACGCCAACCTGAGCGGTGACGACGTGCGCGAGGGCCTTTCGGCCGTCATCTCGGTCAAGCTGCCCGATCCGCAGTTTGAGGGTCAGACCAAGGCCAAGCTTGGCAGCTCCTACATGCGCGCGCTCACGCTCAAGATCGTGACCGATGGACTGACCGATTATCTGGAGGAGCACCCCAAGCCCGCCCGCGAGATCGTCAAGAAGGCCCAGCAGGCATGCAAGGCCCGCAACGCCGCCCGCAAGGCGCGCGAGGCGACCCGCCGCAAGAGCCTGCTCGAGACGGCGTCGCTGCCCGGCAAGCTCGCCGACTGCTCGGTGCGCGATGCCGAGCTGACCGAGCTCTTTATCGTAGAGGGCGACTCGGCAGGCGGTTCGGCCAAGGACGGCCGTCGCCGAGACATCCAGGCGATTCTGCCCCTGCGCGGCAAGATTTTGAACGTCGAGCGCGTGGGTGACCACCGCGCGTTCTCGAGCGACACCATCCAATCCCTGATCACCGCGATCGGCTGCGGCGTCACGACGAGCGCCGGCGACGGTGGCGACTTCGATATCAGCAAGGCGCGCTACCACAAGATCATCATCATGACCGATGCAGACGTTGACGGTGCGCATATCCGCATCCTGCTGCTGACGTTCTTCTACAAGTACATGCGCCCGCTGATCGATGCCGGCTATGTCTATGTTGCCTGCCCGCCCATCTTTGGCATTAAGGTACGCAACAAGATCCATTACGTGTATCCCAACGGCCGCCAGCCCGAAGACGAGATTCTGCGCGACACCATTCAGAGCCTGGGCCTGAACCCCGACGACAACGACGAGGGCGGCAAAGCCAAGGACGGCAAGATCACCAAGAAGCGCAAGGGCTATACCGTTCAGCGCTACAAGGGCCTGGGCGAGATGGACCCCAAGCAGCTTGCCTCGACGACGATGGACCCCAAGACCCGTATCCTGCAGCGCGTGTCGATCGAGGACGCCGTGGTGGCGGACCGCGCCGTGCGCGAGCTCATGGGTTCCGAGGTCGGCTATCGCCGCGAGTACATTGAAAAGCACGCACATGATGCGCGCTTCTTAGACGCCTAATCCCCGCGGCTTTCCCAGCCACCGCACCTTCGCCCTCAATCGTCGGTCGCGTACCCAAGTACGCTTCCCTCCTCTTTCGGGCGAATCTGCGGCACCTGGAAAAGCCGTCTCCGTGGTAGGGAACTAATGGACCACGCAAACCATGAGGAGGTAACGTGGCAGACGATATCAACAACAACGAGGGTGTGGACGAGGCCGGCGACGCCGGCATGCCCGATGATCTGAAGCGCCTACTCGCCCGCGCCGAGCAGGGCGAGGACGGCGATCCGGATTCCTATAACCCCGACGCCGAGGATGAAGATGATGAGGATGACGACGCCGAGCTCGAGGAGAGCTTCGGTGCGGTCGACCGCGGCGCCTCGGCCGGCGAGGATATCAACGGCGGTCAGCTCCAGATTTCGGAGTTCGGCCGCGAGATGAAGCAGTCGTTCATCGAGTACTCGATGTCGGTCATCACGGCGCGCGCCCTGCCGGACGTGCGCGACGGCCTAAAGCCGGTGCACCGCCGCATCCTGTACGCCATGAACGAGAGCGGCATCTACCCCAACCGCCCGCATAAGAAGTCGGCCTGGACGGTCGGCGAAGTTATCGGCAAGTACCATCCGCACGGTGACTCCGCGGTTTACGAGGCCATGGTTCGTCTGGCGCAGTGGTTCTCCATGCGCACACCGCTCATCGATGGCCACGGCAACTTCGGCAACATCGATGGCGACGGCGCGGCGGCCATGCGTTATACCGAGAGCCGCCTGGCAAAGCCTGCCATGGAGCTGCTGCGCGACCTGCAAAAGGATACCGTCGACTGGCAGCCCAACTACGACGAGTCGCTCGCCGAGCCCGTGGCGCTGCCCGCGCGCTTTCCCAACCTGCTGGTCAACGGTAGTCAGGGCATCGCCGTCGGCATGGCCACCAATATCGCCCCGCATAACCTCACCGAGGCGATCGAGGCCACCTGCTACCTGATCGACAATCCCGACGCCACCGTCGACGAGCTTATGCAGATCATGCCTGGTCCGGACTTCCCCACCGGCGCCATCATCATGGGCAGCGCCGGCATTAGGCAGAGCTATGAGACCGGTCGCGGCTCCATTACCGTGCGTGCCAAGGCTCACGTGGAATCCACCAAGACCGGTCGCAGCCGCCTGGTCTTTACCGAGATCCCTTACATGGTCAACAAGGGCACCCTGCAGGAGAAGATCGCCCAGCTCGTGAACGACAAGCGCATCGAGGGCATCTCGGACATGCGCGACGAGTCCAACCAAAAGGGCATCCGTCTGGTCATCGAGCTCAAGAAGGGCGTCATTCCGCAGGTCGTGCTCAACAACCTGTATAAGTACACCTCGCTGCAGACGACTTTTGGCGCCAACAACTTGGCGCTCGTCAATGGCGTTCCCAAATGCCTGAGCCTGCGCGAGATGCTGCAGCACTACATCGACCACCAGGTCGACGTCGTCACCCGCCGCACTCGCTTTGACCTTAAGAAGGCCCAGGCGCGTGCCCATATCCTCGAGGGCTACTTGATGGCTCTCGACCATATCGACGAGGTCATCAGCATTATCCGTTCCTCGCAGACCGACTCCGAGGCAAGCGGCCGCCTGATCGAGCGCTTTGGCTTTACGCCCGAGCAGACCACGGCCATCCTCGAGATGAAGCTGCGCCGCCTGACTGGCCTGGAGCGCGACAAGATCCAGGAAGAGCTGGACGGTCTGCGCCGCGCCATCGCCTACTATGAGGACTTGCTGGCACATGAGGAGAAGATCCTGGGCGTCATCAAGGAGGAGATGCGCGAGATTTCGAAAAAGTTCGGCGACAAACGCCGCACCGAGATCAGCCATGTCGAAAAGGATCTGGATGTCGAGGACCTCATCGCCGACGAGGACATGGTCGTGACCATCACCCACACCGGCTACGTGAAGCGCATCCCGGTGGCTGCCTACCGCGCCCAGAAGCGCGGCGGCAAGGGCGTGTCGGGCGTCAACCTTAAAGAGGACGACGTCATCGACGAGATGTTTATCGCGTCCACGCACGAGTACGTGCTGTTCTTCTCGAGCAAGGGCAAGGTCTACCGCCTGAAGGTGCACGAGCTGCCGGTGGGTACGCGCCAGGCGCGCGGCACCGCGATCGTCAACCTGCTGCCCTTTGAGGAAGGCGAGAAGATCGCGAGTGTCATCAGCTGCCGCGAGTTCCCCGCCGACGAGTACCTGATGTTTGCCACCAAGAGCGGCATGGTCAAGAAGACCGTGATGAGCGCTTACGACCGCAGCCGCCGTGATGGCCTGATCGCCATCAATCTGAGAGACGACGACGCGCTGCTCGCCGTGCGCCGTGTGCGCGAGGGCGACAAGATCATCCTGGCCACCACTGCGGGCAAGGCGATCATGTTCCCCGAGGACCAGGTTCGCGCCACGGGACGCGACACCAGCGGCGTTCGCGGTATTAGCATGAAGGACGGCGTGAGCGTTTTGGGTATGGAGGTTACCAACGGCAACGGCGACCTGTTTGTCATCACCGAGCGCGGCTACGGCAAGCGCACGCCGGTCGCGGACTATCCGGAGCAGAACCGCGGCGGCCAGGGCGTCTACACCATCCAGATGACCGAGCGCAAGGGAAACCTCGCGGCCATGAAGACGGTGGGTCCGCAGCACGAGCTGTTCATCGTGACGGAAGGCGCGACGGTCATTCGCGTCAAGACCGATGAGATTAGCCAGACCGGCCGAGCCACCCAGGGCGTCAAGATGATGACCGTCGACGACAACGACCGCGTATGCGCCGTTGCCCGCATGACGGCAGCCAAGGAAAAACCCGAAGGCGAAGGCGCCGAGGACGAGGCAACGGTCGATGCTGAAAAGACCCCAGTCGATCTAGGCGACGGCAACGACATGCCAGAGGATCTCCTAGACAAGTAAGAGGCCCTAGCTGGTAGAAAATATCAGACCCCATATATCGGCGGTCGGCGCACTGCGCGCCGATCGCTTTTTTGAAAACCTTGGGACTCGCGTTCGCCCCGGCCGCACGGCGGCATGTGAAGTCGATCGCGAGTTCCGCACGAGCCAGAGAGCACTTAATGTGCTCTCTGCGCGAGTCAGGACTGTCCGAGCAGGCGACTTCACATGCCGCCGTGCGGCCGGGGCGAACACCCTCCAAAGATTTTCAAAAAAGTTGTTGACGCGCGCGTAACGACTCGTCTAATATATCCCTTGCGCGATGGACCTGTAGCTCAGTTGGTTAGAGCGTCCGGCTGATAACCGGGAGGTCACAAGTTCGAATCTTGTCAGGTCCACCACTTTCTTTCGCAATAAACACCCCAGCGAGAGCCGAGTCGCCGCTGGGGTGTTTATTACTGTCTCCGTGGGGGTTTAGCTCAGCTGGGAGAGCGCGGGCTTTGCAAGCCTGAGGTCAGGGGTTCGATCCCCCTAACCTCCACCATGATGGACCTGTAGCTCAGTTGGTTAGAGCGTCCGGCTGATAACCGGGAGGTCACAAGTTCGAATCTTGTCAGGTCCACCATCAAAACTGTGAAGAGCCTCGAGGCATGGCCTCGGGGCTTTTTTCTTGTGTGTGATAAAACTCATTTTGGTTTTGTGTGCTGTGCGAAAGATTGGGTAGTATAGCTATTCAATGCGGCGAAGGCGCCGCGTGTTAACCGCTACGTACCGGAGGTGTTCCATGGTTCGTGTCGACATAGAGACCATCGTCATGGCCGCCGGTCCCGTGCCATCGCTTATCGTACTTCGCGAGCGCTGCAGCAAATCGGACTCCCCCGCGCCGCTGCGCTCCCTCTCTATCCAAACTGGTTCCTTTGAGGCTGCGGCTATTAGCCGTGGTATCGACAGCGGTCGTGCCGAGCGCCCGATTGCCCATGACCTGCTGCTCGATACGCTCGATGCCCTGGATGCAAAACTCGAGCGCATCGAGATTGTCCGTGCCGAGCCTCCCGTGTTCTACGCAACGGTCGTCGTTTTGGCCGACGGCAGTGAGCATAGGATCGATGCGCGTCCGAGCGATGCCATCGCCCTCGCCGTGCGCAGCAATGCTCCCATGTTTGTGGAGGACGACATCATGAACCGCCTGGGGACCGTCTCTCCGGTTGCCGAGGAAGTCGATGACGAGCAGGAATTTGAGAAGTTCGACGAGTTCGTCCATACGCTCTCGCCCGATGATTTTTAAATGACGAGTAGCCATGAGACGGAGTGTGCACTGATGGGTCGCGGCGTTTCAGCCGAGGCCGCCGCCATTGCCCGCGAGGCCCAGATGCGCTCGGAGGCATCCGAGGCCGCACGCATTGCCTATGTGACGCAGGCCCGCACACTTCGCGAGCGCCGTGCCTCCTTTATCAAGATGGTTGCCGTCTCCGCACTTGTCGCGGCAATCTCCTCGCGCCTTCGTGGTACAGTTGGTGCGCTTGGGTTTTCGATTTCGACGGGCTTGGTCATCTGGGGCGTGGTCGATGCCGTGATGCTGACCAACCAGATCAAGGTACTCGATAAGCGCGCCGCCGATATGATGCGCGCCCGCGACGCCGCCGCCGAGATCGCTGCCGAGGCACAAGAGATGTAACGACGCCGGACTCGATGGGAAGGTCTAAAAATGGCACAGGATATGCAGGACGCCGGAAACGTCTCCGCCGAGCTCGACGCCATGGTGTGCGACCTCATCGGGGCATTTTTAGACGACCTGGCCGCTGGTGAGAACCCCGGCGTTGTCGTTGCGATCGAAGACGCCGCGTCCAACCGCTATCTGGCGGCACTCGACGAGGACGGCGAGGAGGCATGCCTCGAGGCTGCCACCAACTTTATCTCCGAGCACAAGATGGGCCTTAAGGACGAGGGCCTGGGTCGCATCGCCCGTTACGCCATCGGCTACACCGGTTGTGTCGAAATTGATGGCGGCTACCATGACGCCCTGCTTGTGAGTTTCTTTGAGACGACGCTCGAGAGCGGCTTTTCGGCATATGTACTGTACGAGGGTGTGGGCGCCGGCGATGGTTTTATGTGGAGCGACCCTGAACCTGCAGGCGAGGAAACCCCTCTTATCTAAAATCGCTAAAATAAACGAGTTTTCGGTAAAAGGCTCAATATTCCCGCCGAGCGTTGTGTTGCTGGGCGGGTCGCATACGCGTGCCGGTTGTATATAGATAGAAGATAGGGGAACTACATGCGCGTAGACAATCTGAGGAACATCGCCATCATCGCTCACGTCGACCACGGCAAGACGACGATGGTCGACAAGCTCCTGCGTGCCACGGACGCCTTCCGTGCCAACCAGCAGGTCGAGGACCGCGTCCTGGATTCTAACGACCAGGAGCGCGAGCGCGGCATTACGATTCTCGCCAAGAACATCTCTATCGAGTACAAGGACGTCAAGATCAACGTCATCGACACCCCGGGTCACGCCGACTTTGGCGGCGAGGTCGAGCGCGTGCTGCGTATGGCCGACGGCGCCCTGCTGCTGGTCGACGCTTTTGAGGGCCCCATGCCCCAGACCCGCTTCGTTCTGCGTCATGCCATCGACACCGGCCTCAAGATCATGATCGTCATCAACAAGATCGATCGTCCGGGCGCCAACCCCGAGAAGGCCTACAACGACTGCCTGGACCTGATGGCCGACCTGGGCGCCACCGACGACCAGCTTGAGTTCGCCATGGAGCACGTGGTCTACGCCAGCGCCATGAATGGCTTTGCCCGCCTTGACCCCAACGACGGCAACATGGACATGTATCCGCTGCTCGATATGATCATCGACGACATGCCCGCGCCCGAGGTTGACGAGAACGCCCCGCTGGCCATGCAGTGTGTGACCATCGACCACTCCAACTTCGTTGGTCGCATCGGTATCGGTCGCGTGTACTCCGGCACCATTCACCAGGGCGATCAGATTCTGGTCGTCAAGAACGACGGTTCCAGCGCTACCGCTACCGTCAAGCAGCTCTTTACTTTCGACTACCTGGGCCGTACCGAGTGCCAGGAAGTCGGCGCCGGTGATATCGCCGCCGTCGTGGGCATCGACCGCACCGATATCGGCGATGTCTACACCGATCCCGAGAACCCCGTTGAGCTCGAACCCATCGAGATCGACCCGCCGACCCTGTCCATCGTCTTTGAGGCTTCGACCTCCCCGCTCGTCGGTCGCGACGGCGACATCGTGGGTGCCCGTCAGCTCAAGGAGCGCCTGTTCAACGAGGCCGAGAACAACGTGACCATGAAGATCGAGGAGCTCGAGGACAAGAGCGGCGTCGAGGTCTCGGGCCGCGGCATTCTGCACCTGTCCGTCCTGATGGAGTCTATGCGCCGCGAGGGCTTTGAGTTCCAGGTCGGTCGTCCCCGCGTTCTGTTTAAGAAGGACGAGAACGGCAACAAGATGGAGCCCGTCGAGCAGGCCGTCGTCGAGTGCCCGGACGAGTACTCGGGCAAGGTCGTTGAGGTCTTCGGCACCTCCGGCGGTATCATGACGAGCATGGATACCTCGGGCATCGTGACGCACCTTGAGTTTAAGATCCCGACCCGCGGCATCATGGGTCTTAAGAACCGCATCATGAACGTCACTCACGGCGAGGGCGTGTTCTACCACACCTTCCTGGAGTACGGCCCCTATGCCGGCGAGATCGGCAACCGCCAGAACGGCGCCATGATCTCCATGACCACCGAGAAAGCCGTTGCCTACGCTCTGGGCACGCTGCAGGAGCGCGGCCAGCTGTTTGTTGAGCCGGGCACTGAGTGCTACGAGGGCATGATCGTGGGCGAGCGCAGCAAGGCCGGCGACATGGTCGTCAACATCGCCCGTACCAAGAACCTGGGCAACCAGCGCTCCTCGACCTCCGATATCTCCGTCCAGCTGGTGCCGCCCCGCACCTTCTCGCTGGAGGAGGCGCTGGAGTACATCGCCGACGACGAGCTAGTGGAGATCACTCCCAAGAACATCCGCCTGCGCAAGCGTCTGCTCAATGCTACCGACCGCAAGAAGGCCGCAGTCCGCGCCGGTCAGGTCAACAAATAAGCGCCGAGCTTTATAGCGACTAACAAGAAAGGGCGCCGACCATCGCGGTCGGTGCCCTTTTTGGTGCACAGGGATTGAGTTGGTCTGCACCACCGCAAAGGTGTCTGTCCCCTTTGTGGTGGTTGACGGCTAGGCGGAAGGAAGGCCCGGAGTATTGGCGGCCTGCTGCGGCTTGAGGCGGGCGTTGCGCCAGATGATCTGGATGACGTAGCCGAGCGTAAAGACGAAGGCTACGCCGCTGACAAAGCTGCCCATAAGGGGAAGTGCCGTGAGTGCGCCCGCGGCGATACCGCCCACGGCGGCCATGGCGTAGCGGTTCTGGCTGTGTCCGATCATGCGTGCGATCGCGGTGCCCGTAAACGCCGCCGAGACCAGAGCGATACCGATCACGGCGCACATGAGAGCTCCGGCGAGTGACAGACCTGCAATCGAGATGATGAGTAACAGGACGGCGGGAACGGCGGCCACCGTGCCCAAAAGACCGCTCACCCACAGAGGGGTAGGTCGTTGACGAAGCATGCCGGCGGCGCTGGCGGTCGCGCGCGGAAAGACGAGCTCGAGGAGGATCGCGACAAAGCAGGTGGAAAGCGCCGCGGCGACGATGCCGCCGATGGTGTCGTTAATCGTTGAGGTGTTCTCGTTCTCGGTACGGTCGATCTTGAGGGCTCCGACCTGAGCGCCCTCGGCCCGCTCGGGGTCCTCGGAAACATGCGCGCTCACGGTGCCGGTGATGCGGGCGTTTTTGCCCAAGACGAGCTTATCGGCCCAAACCTCGACATCGCCCTCGACGGTGCCGTCGATGGTCACCGTATCGCCTGCAAGTGCTGCCGACTTGGTGGAGCCTCGCAGGGCAACAGTATCGCCCATCGCGTAAAAACAGTTGGCGGTGCTACCGGTGTTGAGCACGACGTGCTGACCGGCTACCGTCACGCTGCCATCGATTGCGGTTTTGGAGATATCGATGGTGCGCGCCGCCAGGCGAATGGCGCCGCCTACGGTGCAGTCGCGAATCGATAGGCTGTCGCATGCCGCGATAATATCGCGGCCGATGGAGGCATCGTCCAGGTTAAGGCTTTGGCCAGCCCAGTACAGGTCGCCCGCGACGCCAGACGGATTTGAGTCAGCTTCGGTTGCGAGTACGTTGCCCGCGGTGTCTGTGCCGGCGAACGACGCCGTGGGAAGTACGGTCAGCGCAAGCGCAATCAGTACGAATAGGAGGGCGATGCGGGCCTGCGCTTTGTGGCGCTTGGTCGACGGTTCTAGGTTGCAAGGCATAGCGAATCCTTCGTTAGATACTCGGCGTATATCTAACAGGGTACCCAACGTGCGAGCGCTCTAAAAGAACCTCTCGGTTGCATTTCGAAAGGTCGTGCCGTGCTATCTACTCTTTGCGATGTAAAAAGTGCGCGATGTCTTCTTCGGTGGGGCTTTTGATGTCAAAGCGCAGCGAGAGCCAGCGCAGACCCATGGTCACGATAACGCATACGACCAGCGCGGCGACATTGCTGACCAAGCCACTCATGACGAGGCTTACATAGCTTGCCGATCCGGCGATGGCCGCGATGGCATAAAAGTTGGTGCGTTGGAAAATGCCCGGAACCACGCCCATAAAGCCGTCGCGCAGCATGCCGCCGCCCACCGCGGTAAAAAAGCCCATCATGATGCAAACGACGGGTGCAAATCCGTAGACCAGTGCCTTGTCTGCGCCGGTTGCCGCATAGATGCCGACCGAGATGATGTCGAGCAGGGGAATGAGTTTGTCGGGCTTATCGACGATTGCCGGGAAGATGTAAATGATGGCCGCCGTGGCGATGGAGAGCGGCAGCGCCATTGGCTGGTTGAGGATGTAGACGTTGCCGACCTGGAGTGTCATGTCGCGCAAAAGACCGCCGCCCAGACCGCAGACTACCGCGAGTGCGACCGCGCCCACCAGGTCGAGCTTGTGTTCGCGCGCAACCAGCACACCCGAGATCGATGCAGCGACAACGGCGAACATCTCGAGCCAAAATGGGATAGCGACCATGGCATCCGAGGCATGTGAGGTAACGGTTATGGCGGCGACGACGGGCAAGATGGGGTCCTTTGAGTTACGGGATTGGACAATGCCCGTACATAGTACATGTTCGGCGACGATCGCGACCCTATTGCTCGGCAAACGGTCGGGACTGGGTGCGGTCATAAGTTTCAAGTATGTACATCAGCCTCCAAAGATGTCGAAAAATATCGTTTTTTGGGGGGTGATGTACATGTTTGGGGATCTGGGTTGATGCTGAACGCGATGGGGACGTGGCTGAATAGGAGGGATGTCTAAATTTTGAGCGGCGCTCAAAATTTATCCGGTCGGCTTACGCCGACCGCGCTGCGCTAAAAACGCGCCACTGGTGCGTTTTCTTTACGCTTTGCGCCCTGGCGGGTTCGAACCCCTCCTTCTTCGCCGTATTTGCTTGTTAGGGACTCAAAACAAAAAAGCTCCCATTCCTGGGAGCTTTCACAACCAAAATGGCGGAGGAGGAGGGATTCGAACCCTCGTGACCTTATACAGGCCAAACGGTTTTCGAGACCGCCGCATTCAACCACTCTGCCACCCCTCCGCGTGGGGTAAAAACAAAGCAGGCACTAAGGCCTGCTTTGGAATTAACTGGCGGAGAGTCAGGGATTTGAACCCTGGAGACGCTTTTGACGCCTACACGATTTCCAATCGTGCTCCTTCGGCCACTCGGACAACTCTCCGTTAAATGCGAAAGTCAGTATACACGAGGAATCGAAAAGTGCAAACAGAAAACTTGGCATTTTTTAAAGCGCTCGCTCCGCACCCGTATCCGGCATGTGCCAGATGAGTACTAAAAAAGCATCCTGACCAGCCAGATCCCGCTCGATGATCTGTTCAAAATAGGTATTCATGAATGACGTGGCAGCGAATTTAAAAATTTTGAGGCAATCGATCGAACCGGTGGTATGCATTTCGTGACCACAACCCTGCAATCGGCGACCTGCGGTTTGACTCAGGTTGTCCTCGCCGCAGCGTATCTTGCTATCGAATCCGTCAAGCTCTTGGTCAGCATTTGGTTGGAATACGCATGAAGAGCCGTGTAAGCATGGGTATATGTGGAGGTCATGAGGTTGTAGCTGCATATTCTTGCAGCCTGGGAGGTTGAAAGATATTATTACCAAGTCTTTTCCTGCTTCAGGCGCACCTTCACGACCTGAAGCCACATTTGCCCAGAGGAGGTGACAATATGAAGGCTTATGAACTGCTGTTCTTTGTTGACCCGTCGCTCGACCCCGAGACTCGTCTCGCTGTTATGAAGCGTATCGATACCACGATCGCTGAGGGCGCTGGCAAGGTCGACTCCGTTGACGAGTGGGGCAAGCGCAAGCTCGCCTACGAGATCAACGACCTCACCGATGGTGACTACACCCTCATCAACTTCCACGCAGATCCTACCCAGATCGCCGAGCTTGATCGCGTCCTGCGCATCACCGACGCTGTGGTCCGCCACATGATCGTCCGTCGCGACGACCAGGAGTAAGACTGTCGTTTTGGACTGGGCTAGTGCCCCAAGAGGAAGTAGTGAGTTATGAGCATCAATCGAGTGAACATCACCGGTAACCTCACCCGCGATCCCGAGCTGCGCGCCACCGCCGGCGGAACCCAGGTTCTGTCCTTTGGCGTCGCCGTGAACGATCGTCGCCGCAACGCGCAGACTGGCGAGTGGGAGGACTATCCCAACTTTGTTGACTGCACTATGTTCGGCACCCGCGCCGAGGCCGTGAGCCGTTTCCTGGCAAAGGGAAACAAGGTCGCGATCGAGGGCAAGCTGCGCTACAGCTCTTGGGAGCGCGACGGTCAGCGCAGGAGCAAGCTTGAGGTCATCGTCGATGAGATCGAGTTTATGAGCTCCCGTGGTGGCCAGGGTGGCTACGATCAGGGCGGTTACGCCCCCGCAGCTCCCGCGCCCGCAGCACGTCCTGCCGCACCGGTGGCTACGCCGCCCGCGGTCGACGTCTACGATGAGGACATCCCGTTTTAAGGGTTGTTCACCTATTTTTGAGTGAGAGGCGGCTTCGGCTCGCCGAAGTTGCCAAATGAAAGGTATTTTGACATGGCTAATGATTATTCTGCACGTCAGCCGCGTCGTAAGTACTGCCAGTTCTGCAAGGAGAACACTGAGTTCATCGACTATAAGGACACTCAGCTTCTCCGTAAGTACATGACCGACCGTGGCAAGATCAAGCCCCGTCGCGTCACTGGCGCTTGCACGCAGCATCAGCATGACATCGCCAACGCCATCAAGCGCGCCCGCGAGATGGCTCTCCTGCCGTACACCGTCCCCGTGGTTTCCTCTCGTGGCAACCGCGACCGCGGCTAAGAAGGGAGACGCATCATGAAGGTTATTCTTCTCGATGAGATCAAGGGCAAGGGCGGCGAGGGTGACGTCGTAGAGGTCGCTCAGGGTTACGCTGAGAACTTCCTGTTCCCCAAGAAGCTCGCTGTTGCCGCCACCAAGGGCAACCTCAAGCAGCTTGACGAGCGTCGCAACAACATCGCCAAGCGCGAGGCCGTCCGTCTGGCTACCGCCAACGAGACCAAGGCTGCCTTCGAGGGCAAGCAGGTCACCGTTGACGTCAAGGTTGGCGACGAGGGCATCCTCTTTGGCTCCGTTACCGCCGCTATGATCGCTGACGCCATCAAGGATCAGCTCGGTATGGACATCGATCGCAAGCGCGTCGAGCTCGGTAAGCCCATCAAGGTTGCTGGTGCCCACACCGTTGCCATCTCGCTGTACCGCGAGATCAAGGCCGAGGTTGTCGTTCTCGTTGGCGTTACCGCCGAGGAGCTCGCTGCCGAGGCTGAGGTCGAGGAGGCCGCTGAGGTCGCCGAGGCCGAGACCGCCGAGGTCGAGACTGAGGCTGCTGCCGAGTAGCATTTGCTGCAACGCAACAATCTTGTTCTAAGAAGGGCGCTCTGGGAGACCAGGGCGCCCTTTTGTTTT
>JAXJCX010000054.1:0-7128 GCA_036302225.1 Collinsella sp. | reverse complement strand
CATCATGATCACCTGCCTGGCGCTCAACATCCTCTCCGAGGGCATTACCGACGCCATGGCCGCTGCTCCCTCCGCCGCCCTGGATCCGACCGATTCCTCCAAGCGTCGCGAGGCCGACCTGCTGGTCTCCGACCCCGTTCGCGCCTACAAGGAGCAGGCCCAGTCCCTCTCCGCTCGCCTTGGCGCCCTGCGCGATGTCGAGCTCAAGCGTGACGATCGCCATGTGCCCGACGAGTCCGTTGAGCCGATCCTTTCGGTACGCGATTTCTGCATCCAGTTTGAGCACCACGGTGACATCAACGTCGTCGACCACGTCAACTTTGACGTCCGTCCCGGCCAGACCATGGGCCTGGTAGGCGAGTCCGGCTGCGGTAAGTCCATCACCACGCTGGCCATCATGGGTCTGACCGATGATGACGAGCACCTTTCCGGTGAGGTTCTCTGGGAGGGTCGCGACCTGCTCAAGATGAGCAAGAAAGAGTGGTTCGGCCTGCGCGGTACCGATATCGCCATGGTCTATCAGGACGCCCTGTCCTCGCTCAACCCCTCCATGCTCATTTCCGCCCAGATGAAGCAGCTCACCAAGCGTGGCGGCACCCGTAGCGCCGAGGAGCTCCTGGAGCTCGTGGGCCTCGACCCCAAGCGTACGCTCGAGAGCTATCCGCATGAGCTTTCCGGTGGTCAGCGTCAGCGCGTTCTGATCGCTATGGCCCTTACCCGCGACCCCAAGCTGGTCATCTGCGACGAGCCCACGACCGCTCTGGACGTTACCGTCCAGAAGCAGGTCATCAAGCTGCTCAACGATCTTCAGGCCAAGCTCGGCTTTGCCATGATCTTCGTTTCGCACGACCTGGCGCTGGTCGCCGAGGTCGCCCACAACATCACGGTTATGTACGCTGGTCAGGTTATCGAGCAGGCGCCCACCAAGGAGCTGCTCACCAACCCGATTCACGAGTACACCCGCGGTCTTCTGGGCTCCGTTCTGTCCATCGAGAGCGGTTCGGGCCGCCTGCACCAGGTGCCCGGCGCCGTTCCGAGTCCGCGCGATTTCCCCAAGGGCGATCGCTTCGCGCCCCGCTCGAGCCATCCGCGTATTGGCCTGGACACCCGTCCGGTCTTCAAGCGCGTGCCCGGCACCGAGCACTTCTATTCCGAGCTCCCCGACGAGGTGCTCAAGGCAAATGGTTTGACCCCTCACGCGGAGGTGGTGTAGATGAGCGAGACCGCAGTCAACGGCGTCGAGCCGATCATCTTCCTTGATGACGTCCACGTCACCTTTAGGACCCGTACCGGCTCGATTCTGCACCCCAACCTGGTTCACGCCGTCCAGGGTGTAACGATTAAGCTCATGCCCGGTCAGACGATCGGCATCGTCGGCGAGTCCGGTTGCGGTAAGTCCACCACCGCTAACGTCATGTGCGGCCTGCAGGCCCCCACGAGCGGCAAGGTCTACTTTAAGGGCAAGGACGTTACCAAACGTACCGCCGAGGACCGTCGCCACATGGGTCGCGTCATCTCGGTCGTGTTCCAGAACCCGGCTACGGCGCTCAACCCCCGCATGGTCGTTCGCGAGCAGCTGCTCGACCCCATGCGCGTCCACAACTTGGGTACCGAGGCCGAGCAGGAGAAGCGCGTCAAGGAACTCTTGGAGCTCACCGGTCTGCCCAGCTCTGCCGCCGAGGTTCTTCCCGGCCAGCTTTCGGGCGGTCAGCGCCAGCGCGTGGCAATTGCCCGTGCCCTGTCGCTGAACCCCGACGCCATCATCGCCGACGAGCCCACCTCGGCTCTGGACGTTTCGGTCCGCGCACAGATTCTGAACCTGCTGACCGACCTTAAGAAGGAGCTCGGCCTGGCCATGGTGTTCATCAGCCATGACATCCAGACGGTCCGCTATATCTCTGACGACATCATCGTTATGAATGGCGGCAAGATCGTCGAGCAGGGCGAGGCCAAGCAGGTCTTCCAGCACCCCCAGGACCCCTACACCAAGATGCTGCTCGGCGCTGCGCCGTCGCTGTTGCATCCCAAGCTCGGCGAGTAGCCTCGCTTTCCCTCCCGTGCGCCCGGTTCCCTTGCCGGGCGCACCTCCGTTGCGAATTCGAAAGGTTGGGTTCACGAGCCATGCCAAGTGCTCAGGAGCTACAACATCAATTTGGTGAATATCGAGGCGCCATGCCCCGTCCATCAGATTTCGATCTCTTTTGGAAGGATCGCATGGCCGAGGCCGACGCCGTCGGGCTTGACTATGCGATCGAGACGGCATCGGTCACCGATGCCGCGACCTGCCAGCTTTTCGACCTCTGGTATACCGGCATGTGTGGCGCGCGCCTGCATGCCAAGTACCTTAAACCCGTCTCGGACGAGCCCGTGCCATTGGTACTTCAGTTCCATGGGTATCCGGGTGCAAGCCGCAGCTGGTTTGAGCAGGCGTCGTTTGCGGGCATGGGCATGGCACTCATCGCCCTCGACTGCCCCGGCCAAGGAGGTCCCTCCGAGGACATTGGTGGATTTGAGGGCACAACGGTTGCCGGTCATATCGTCGCCGGTATCGACGGCGACCCGGCCAACCTCTACTATGTCCGCTTGCACCAAGATATTCGCATCCTGTGCCGCATCGTTCGCGAGCTCGAGGGCATCGATCTTGTGCGTGTGTTTGTGAACGGCGCGTCGCAGGGCGGCGGTTTGGGCATTGCGACCTGTGCGCTTAACAGCGAGCTTATCAATCGTGCCGCCATCCTCTATCCCTTCCTGTCAGATTTCCGCCTGGTCTGGGATTTGGATGCCGACGACATCGCCTACGAGGGCCTGCGCTATTGGTCTCGCTGGTTTGACGAGGACTCGACTCGTATTGACGAAGCCTATGCCAAGCTGGCGTACTTCGATTCCAAGAACTTTGCCCCTATGGTCATATGCCCCGTGCTGTTTGGCACGGGCACAGCCGATATCGTCTGTCCGCCAGCGACGCAGTTTGCGGTCTACAACAACCTGACCTGTGAAAAGCGTCATGAGTTCTTTGAAGGCTTTGGCCACGAGGAGATTCAGGATTTTGACGATTTGATCATTCCGTTTTTCTGCAAGGGAGGGGAGGCTCATGTCTAAGTGCGAGAGCAATGTTGACGAGCTGATTGTCCCCGGGCTTGTGGGAATTCCTGGAACGGTTTCGTCAAGGCTCGCCGAATATCGGGACTGGCGCGGTGATGTCCAAGCAGATGTTTCTGATTTAGAGACATGCGCTTCGAATCTTGAGATTCAAGGCCTGGCCATTACGGCGATTGACTTTGTTAACCCCTGCGCCCGTTACTCGGAGGTCTCCTTTGAGCTCGGTGACGATGCGATTCACGCTCGTTTGATCGAGCCTGTCGGTCGTGCCCGAGTATCTGAGCGCGCGCCGTTGTGCCTGATGTTCCACGACATCGATCGGCCTGTGCGCGGCTGGCATCACATGACGAGATTTGCCGCCATGGGGTATGCCGTCCTCGCGCTGGATGACGATGTTGCTGGTGCGGACGACCTGCAGCGGGAGATTTCTTCGCCCGCTTTTGTCGAGCGCGTCCGTTGGGGTTGCGCGCTGGCGAAGGTGGCGCGCAATCTTGATGGCATGGACCCCGACCGCATCTTTGCATGGGGCGAGGGTCTTGGCGGCGGAGTCGCGCTGGCGGTTTCTGCTCTGGACGAGCGGGGCCTCGCCTGCACGGCGGTTGCCAATCCGCTTCCTGGCGGCCTCGAGGCGCTGTCGTCTCGGGTGCGCGGATCGGTGCTCATGGGCACATCGCTTATGGATACCGTGAGCGATCCCAATGATCAGTTTGCCGTATTCAACGGTCTTGAGTGTGACCGGAGGCATATCATCTATGCAAAATACGCTCACGAGCGCATCAATGCGTTCGAAAACGAAGTCGTCGACTTCTTTAACCAAACGTTCTACCCGTGTTCTTTGGCCTAGACGGCCTGGACACTGCCAACAAGAGTGGGTGGCATAGGGTCGCCCGCCAGACAGCTAAGGAGATTCTTGTGGCAACTCAGAAATTCACCGGCGTTATCCCTCCCGTCGTTGTTCCCGATACCGAAGATCACCAGCTCGACGTTGCCTCCTTTGAGCGCAGCATCAACCGCATGATCGATGCTGGCGTCGATGGCCTGTTCTTCTTGGGATCCTCGGGCGAGGTCGTCTTCTCCACCGACGAGCGCCGTCGCCAGATTATCGCCGAGGCCGTCCGTATCGTCGACCATCGCGTTCCCGTTCTGGTCGGCATCATCGATACCGAGACCGAGCGCATGATCGAGCACGGCAAGGTCGCCCAGGAGCTGGGCGCCGATGCCCTCGTCGCCACCTGCCCGTTCTATGCCCTGCAGGGCATGACCGAGGTCGAGGAGCACTTCCGCATCCTGCACGAGGAACTCGACCTGCCCATCTTTGCCTATGACATTCCCGTCTGCGTTCACACCAAGCTCCCCTGGAAGCTCCTTGCCAAGCTCGGCGCCGAGGGCGTTCTGGCCGGCGTCAAGGATTCCTCGGGTGATGACATCTCGTTCCGCTACCTCGTTCAGGAGAACGAAAAGAACGGCCATCCGATGAGCATTCTCACCGGCCACGAGGTTGTTGTCGACGGCGCCTACCTCGGTGGCGCCGACGGTTCCGTCCCGGGTCTCGCCAACGTTGAGCCCGAGGGCTACGTGCGTCAGTGGAAGGCCGCTCAGGCTGGTGACTGGGCTACCGTCAAGGCCGAGCAGGATCGCCTCAATGAGATTTCGCACATCTGGGATGTCACCTCGGGCGTCCAGGGCTATGCCGGTGGCGTCGGTGCCTTCAAGACCGCTATGAACCTCATGGGTATCTTCGACAGCCCGACCATGCCGCGCCCGGTGAAGGCCATGACCGGCGAGAACGTCGAGGCGATTAGGAAGGTCCTTCAGGACAACGGTCTCCTGTAAAGCTTCCCAGGCACCCGACCTCGCCGTTCAACCGTGTGGCCATGACCCATTAGGTCAATGGCCACACGGTTTCTCGGCGATCTCGGACACCTGGAAAACCTTTACTGCGCTGTGACGGCTAGCCTGACGGCGCATTTCCTGTAGTTGTTTTTATCTCCGAAGGAGAGCGACATGGAGAACAAGTACGTCTGCTCTGTCGATATCGGCGGAACTAAGATCGCGACTGCCATCATGGAGTACCCGGCTGACGGCGGCGTGCCCCATCCCGTTTTTGAGGCCGAGGTTCCCACCGAGGCCCAAGAGGGCGGCGAGGCCGTCTTCCAGCGTATCGAGGCGTCCATCAAGGCTGCTCTCGAGGCGAATCCCGATGTCGAGGTCCTTGGCGTCGGTATCGGTGCCGCCGGCGTTGTCGATCCCAAGACGGGCGCCATCGCGTATGCCAACGAGATCATGCCCGGCTGGTCCGGCGTTCAGTTGGGGCCGCGTCTGCGCGAGGACCTCGGTCTTCCCGTTGCCGTTGTAGGCGACGTGCAGGCTCATGCTCTGGGCGAGGCCCACTGGGGCGTCGGCAAGGGCAAGTTCTCCGTCTTGTGTCTTGGCATCGGTACGGGCATCGGCGGCGCATATGTCGAGAACGGCCGCGTGATGCAGGGCTTCCATGGTGCTGCTGGCCATATGGGCCACATCGAGTGCTCGGCTGCCGCCGGTATTCCCTGCGCCTGCGGGCGTTCCGGCCATCTGGAGTCGGTTGCTTCGGGCACTTCCATTGGTCGTATGTACGATGAGCGTTTTGGCCGCGTCGACCCCAGCCGTCCTTCGGTCGGTCGCGATGTGAACGACCTGTGCCGTGCGGGCGACGCAAAGGCGACCGAGGTCATCCATGACGCCGGCTTTGCGCTGGGGGCCAGCTTGGGCTCGCTCGCTAACATCCTGGACCCTGAGGTCATCGTGCTTTCGGGCGGCGTGATTCACCAAGGTCCCGATTGGCGTTCGCAGACGTGGAAGGATTCGGTGCACGAGGGCTATGCCAGCCAAGCGCTCGATCCGCTTCAGAACACACCGATCCTCATCGGTTCTCTGGAGGGCGATGCTCCGCTCATCGGTGCCGCCGAACACCTTCTTGCTTCGTTGAAGTAAACATAACTACCAAGTGTGCCTTCTGAGGTGCCGCAGATTGACGTGAAAGAGGAGCGAAGCGTACTTCGGTACGCGAGCGACGGTTTGAACGTCAAGGTGCGGCGTCTCAGAAGGCTGTTTTGAGAAAGGTTGAGTCGAACATGACCGTTGATCCTTTGATCCAGTCCCTGAAGGGCAAGCTCGTCGTGAGCGTTCAGGCGTATATGGGCGAGCCGCTTCGTACGCCCGAGACCATGGCGCAAATGTCTCGCGCTTGCGAGCTCGGCGGCGCCGCCGCCATTCGCTGCCAGGGCCTTGCCGACATTGCCGCCATTAAGGGTCGCTGTGAGGTTCCCGTCATCGGCCTGTGGAAGGATGGGCACGAGGGCGTTTACATCACGCCGACGCTGCGTCACGCTCGCGCCTGCGTTGCTGCCGGTGCCGATATCGTGGCGATCGACGCCACCGATCGTCCGCGCCCCGATGGCAAGACGGTCGAGGATACCTTCCGCCCGCTGCACGAGGAGGGTGTGCTCCTGATGGCGGATTGTGCCACCATCGAGGACATTCGCCGTGCTGTTGATATGGGCTTCGACCTTGTATCCACCACGCTTTCTCACGGCGTCGCCGCCATCGACTGCACCATGGCCGATGGCCCCGACCTTCCGCTCCTGCGTCAGGCGACCGAGGAATTCCCCGGCCTTCCCATCATTTGCGAGGGTCGCGTGCATACGCCCGAGGAGGCTCGCGCCGCGATCGATGCTGGCGCCTGGGCCGTTGTCGTCGGCACCGCCATCACGCACCCCACGAGTATTACGAGTTGGTTCAAGGCTGCGCTTGAGGCGTAAGACAGGCCTCGTATCCGCTCGGGGCGGTATACTCAATATAGGCAATTGACCGCGCGGGATCCGGGTTGCTGGGTCCCGCGCTTGTTTTCGGGAGGCAGCACATGCAAAAGGGAGATGCCATGGATGCGGCGGAGCGCTCGGAGCGCATCCCCGATATCGTCATCATCACCGGAATGTCCGGATCGGGCCGCACACAGGCCATGCACGTGTTCGAGGACATGGGCTATTTTTG